>WHTE01000022.1 GCA_009377845.1 Nitrospirales bacterium
AACTGCCACTACCCCCTAAGTTGCGCGAATATCAAACAATGAACCCTGCCGGAATTGGCGGGGTTCATTGTTTAATCTGACCCTCATCGCTTCTCACAACCACATACATGTACCTTTGCTCTCAATCTCGGTGAGACAGTCCTCAATCGTTTAAATGGATCACCGCCGTCTTGGCATGATTGGTCGCCAAATCTAGCAGTTAAGAACTTTCGGTTTTAAAGCACCATTGCAAGGGATTTGAGTTATAGATGCTCGGGGGCCTTCCCCTAGGCGTTGATAGATTTTATTTGAAAGTTTTGCAACACTTGTTTTAAAATGAAGAACCCCGCAGCAAGCTGACGGGTATCAAAGACTAAAAGAGTTTTAGCTGTTGGAGATCTTCTTTTGGGCACCCTTGGCGTTGGACATAACGTTCCACCATCTGCCAATTGGCACGCTCCCCAACCGTCGCTACATAGTACCCATCTGACCAAAATTCTCCACCCCACAGTTCACGCTTGACTGCGGGTCGTCTGCGAAAGATTTCTCTGGCGGTGATACTCTTAAACATTTGCACAATCCGCCCAGGCGCCACCTTGGGATGGGCACTGCAAAGCACATGAATGTGATTCTTGTCTGTGCCAATCGCTTCCATTTCAATTGGATACCGGTCCTCGATCCTTACCGCGGTCTCTTTGATAATTTTCGTCACCTCTGCGTCCAAAAGAGCCTTTCGGTACTTTCCTGGAAAGACAATGTGATAATGGATCTGCCATGCACAGTGGGAACTCTTTTGAACTTTATCTTCGTGAGAGGGATTCACACCTCATGAGGGTACCAGAGAAAGAGGACCCCGTAGCAAGCTAATGGGGAATTTTCAAGTTAAAAAATTACAAAAGGTCTTTTACGTGTTTACCTATCAAGTTCGGGAAAGAAAATTTGTTACGGCAAAGGGCCAGAATTTTGTATTCCCCAATACTATTGAACTGATATTTAGCTTTCTTCCCCTACAACCGTTTGGAGGAAAGCCAACCACAGGGCGCACAATTTTCATGCCAGGAAAATCTAAAATTAGATTTGGTGGCCCTACGGCACGTTATTCGGTGAAATTGGCAAAGCCAATCAAACCGTTAAAATTTTCTTTTGAGGAGACAGGGCGCCGAATTGAAATACAGGGCAATAAACTTCATATTCATGAGAAGAGTGATTCCCAAAAGCTCTTAGATGAGCGGGTTGAAAAGTTATTTTTTGCAATTCCAATTTTGCTAAGTACTGAATTTGCCGATCCTCCTTATGTAGAAAAGGTTTATGGCAAGGTGGGCAAGGTGCCCTTTGAGTGGGTAATGGCATCATATAAGCCATATCTTAGATTGACCAAAATAGAGGACCAACAAAATTCGATTCTAACTTCCTGGAAACGGCTCAATGTCTTGGATATTCCCCAAAATAGTAGAATCGTAGCGTCTCTCCATTATTTTCACGTGGCGTGCCGCTTAAAGGCTGCAGGAGATTCTCCTTGGGAATTTATGGCTGAAGTTATTCTAAACTTATGTAAAGTCCTGGAAGCTTTATTCCCTCCAACTGGAGAGGGAAAAAGCATGGACTCCGCCAGAGAAGGTCTTGAAAATCTTGGATATTCAGAAACTGAAATTGAACGAGATTTTATCCCAGCAATTGCATTACGGAATAATATCGATTCAGCCCATGTTGACCTTTCGGTTTTCCCTAGAGAACAACTCAAAGTTATCATCAATTACACAGATACCGCGGAAGATACTTTTCAAAAGATGCTCCAACGACTTATTGCTAAAACCCAAGAGGGCCAATACTCCCCTGCTCCTTATGGTGAACCAAAAATTAGACAGTTGGCAGAAAAAGTTATAGAAAAAATGGCAAAATTCATTAATAATTCTTGAGAACACAAAACGCCCTTATGGTAAGACAAAATTCATTCTAGGACACCAGTCTAAAGCCGAATGACCGGTTATTCGGCATGAAGGGCCTCGACCGGATCCACCCTGATCGCTCGTCGGGCAGGTGCCACTCCGGAAAGCAGGCCTGTCGCCGTGGCTACCAGAAGGCCAATAAGGAGGTATTGTTCATCGACATAGACGGGCAGGCCCGGAAGAGCAATGGTTAACCACAGTGAGCCCGCGACTCCCAGGATGACCCCAAGCCCTCCTCCAAGCATCCCAAGAATCAAAGACACTGGCCATGAAGCTCTGGCACTACGCCAGTCGCACCTGGGCTGAGAAAGGGTGGAGGCAGTGGTATGCCTGAGCCATACGCAGTCGCCTGGCCTCGATCAAAACAGTGGCACGAATCATCAAGAAACATCTGTGGGGCCTTCTCAATGCTGTCCTGTCACAGGCAAGCCATGGGGCTTCGGAGAGGATGAATCGCCGCATCCAAGGCATCAAAATCCGGAGTCGAGGCTTTCGCAATAAAGCACGAGACATTCAAGCTATCTACTTCTCTTTTGGGGGCATGGATCTCTATCCAGAAGGGGTTCGGAGATAAATCCGACCCACTCGATTTGATGAAGACCCAAAGAAAAAGGAGGAAGAAGAAAGGGCAGGAGAAACGACAGCCAATCTGTCAAAACAACGAAGCCCGGATCAGCTTGATCCGGGCTTCAGAAGAGACTCCAATGATTCTTTATAACATGTTATAAAGGGAGAGCGTCTGGGACATTAAGAAGCTAAGGTAGACGGTCGTGGTCGACGAGCAACCGTTCGGTCATGCCTTGTTGGGCTTCCAGTTCGAGGCGCTCCAAAGCCCCTACCCCCAAAATCCGGTCGAGGCCGACGTCTCTCCGGTGCGGTAGCTACCGCTGGCTTCCCGCTTCCAGGAGCGCACGGAACCGCCTTCCCCAACAATTTTTCAATCATTCGCAAAGAATGATTGTCCTCGCCCGTCACAAAACTGGTGGCCCAGCCTGTGGCATTCATGCGCGCCGTCCGACCGATACGATGGACATAATCTTCTGGCACATTAGGCAAATCATAATTGATTACGTGGCGAATATTGTCCACGTCCAGTCCCCTGGACGCAATATCGGTCGCCACCAAAATCTCGAAACGTCCACGGCGAAAACCTTCCAGCGCCGCGCGACGTTGAGGCAGCCGTCGCCCGGAATGCAACACGGCAACGCGACAACCAATCTTTTCCAAGGTTTCCCCGATCCGGTCAGCCCGATGCTTGGTCCGGGTAAACACGAGGACCGACCCCTCAGTGTCCTTCAAAATAGACAGCAGGAGGGAGGTTTTATCGGAATTGGCAGTGTGATGCACGGTATGGGTGACCCCTTCTGCCGGAGTGGCTGATTTCGTCACCATTGCTTTGAACGGATCGTTGAGAGACATCCGCGCCAAGTCAGCCAGATTACTCGGCATCGTAGCCGAGAAGAGTAAGGTTTGCCGGGGTTCCGGCAACGCCTCAATGATTTGATTGAGCTGAGGCGCAAACCCCATATCGAGCATCCGATCGGCTTCGTCTAGCACGACCATCCGAAGCTTGCCAAACGAGACCGTCCCCTGCCACATATGATCGAGCAGACGACCCGGCGTGGCCACGATGATATCCGGGCGTTGCCGTAACCCACGGACTTGCGCGTGCATATCGGCACCACCCACCAGCGTGGTCGCAAAAATCCTCCGCACTCGCCCGAACTTATCAACCGTTTCTTGAATTTGAAAAGCCAATTCCCGTGTTGGCGCTAAAATCATCGCCCGTGGATGGCCCTTAGGACCGTCCGCCAATCGTTCAATGATGGGAATGACAAAGGCCGCGGTTTTCCCTGTGCCGGTCTGAGCACATCCCAACACATCCCGACCTTCCAAAGCCGGGGGAATGGCCTGGACTTGAATCGGGGTCGGCTCCGTTAATCCGAGCCTGGTCAAGACCTCGACCAAGGGAGCAGACACACCAAGCGCACCAAACTGTGACAACGCAGTTGCAGACATAAAACTATTCCTTTTGTTTGTTACGAGGATCGTATGTACACGGGGTCAGAAAACCGAGTGAAGCAGAATCAGGTGGGAAGTCCGCTCCGAGCAGGATCTGGTCGCGATACGATCGCGGGGCCCGAAGAATTTATCATGTTCCCGTCGTCGGACCGAATCGACATGAACTAGGGGTAGGTTACAGGACAATCCGTATCCTGTCAAATTTCCCTTCTCCATGTATCGCATGACCAATCCAATAGCAGGATGCTACGATTCGCCGATCACGAACCGGTTACACAAGACACCGCAGTACTTCATTCATCCGACAACCATAAAGGAACTCACCCATGAGCACCATTTTCGACATCTCTTGTCAAACCATCCAGGGAAAGGAGGAAACGCTTGCCGAGAAGAAGGGCAAGGTCTTACTCATAGTCAACACGGCTTCGCAATGCGGGTTTACCCCCCAGTTCCGGGAGCTGGAAGATCTTTATAAAAAATATCACGCACAAGGCCTGGAGATCCTCGAATTTCCCTGCAATCAATTTGGAAGCCAGGATCCGGGAAGGGACGAAGACATTCTCGCATTCTGCCAAACCAACTATGGGGTAACCTTCCCGATGTTTGCCAAAATTGAAGTCAATGGTCCTGCTGCCCATCCCCTCTTCCAACACCTCAAAGCCGCAGCACCGGGAATACTCGGATCCGAAGCCATCAAATGGAACTTCACGAAATTTCTCGTAGACAAAACCGGTGCGGTCAAAGAACGCTATGCGCCCGCAACCAAACCCTCAGACCTCGAACCGGCAATTAACGCACTTCTCAACACCCCGGCAAAGCCGGCATAAATTACGCGAGTCCTTTCCCTTCCATTTCCCGCTTTCGATATTTACGGCGCATGCCCTGTTCGCCAAAAAAAAACCGAGCCCCACATCCATTTCCCTCAATCTCGCGCCATTTGCTACCATGGCCTTCCATGCGCGATCTCTATACCATGATCCTCGCGGGCGGGCGCGGCGAGCGTCTTCTCCCGCTTACCCAACATCGCACCAAACCGGCCGTGCCCTTTGGTGGCAAGTATCGAATCATCGATATTACGTTAAGCAATTGCCTCAACTCCGGCCTGAGAAAAATCGCCGTCCTCATCCAATACAAATCCCACTCGTTGGATCGGCACATTCGCACCGGATGGAGCGTGTTCAATCCTGAACTGGGCGAATTCATCATGTCGATTCCGCCACAGCAACGAATTAGCGCGGAGTGGTACCGCGGAACGGCCGACGCCGTCTTTCAAAATCTTTTTCTCATTGACCAGGAGCGACCCCGCCATCTGTTGGTTCTGGCCGGTGATCATGTCTATAAAATGAACTACGCCGACATGTACCGGTTCTTCCTGGAAACCCAAGCCGACGCGGTCGTCGGAGCCATTGAATGGCCGATCGAAGAAGCCAGAAATTTCGGTGTGCTGGGCGTGGATGACACCATGCGTGTCCACCGCTTTGAAGAAAAACCACGGAATCCGTTTCCTCTCTCCGACGATCCAACTCGCGCCTTTATCTCCATGGGCATCTATCTCTTTCGAACGGATCTGCTCTGTGAGGAATTGCGCAAGGATGCCGCCCAGGAAACCGCGCACGATTTCGGCAAAAACATCATCCCGGGCATGATTCACAACCGACGGGTTTTCGCCTACAACTTTCAGGATGAAAACCGGAAACAGGTGAAATACTGGCGGGACATCGGCACATTGGACGCGTACTTTGAGGCCAACATGGATCTCATCTCCGTCGATCCCCTCTTCAATCTCTACGATCAGGACTGGCCGATCCGCACGTATCAGGGCCAAAATCCACCGGCCAAATTTGTATTTGCCGACGACTTCGAAGGAGGGCGCAAAGGCATGGCACTGGATTCCATCGTTTCGGGAGGATGTATTATCTCTGGAAGCCTGGTGCAAAACTGTGTGCTCTCACCAAACGTTCGCATCGAGTCTCATGCCGACGTCCGCGATTCGGTCATTATGGAAAATGTCAAAATCGGCGAGCAGTCCCGTATCCGCCGGTCGATTATCGATAAAGGGGTCGTCATTCTCCCCGAGACCATCATCGGTCACAATCCCGAACACGACCGCCAACGCTTTCCTGTCACCGAAGAGGGGGTGGTCGTCGTCACCCAACCCCAGCAAAGGGCATAAAGCAGGGATGATCTCCCTACGGCATGCTCGTCCCTCTCAGAAAAACGGATATTGGAGCCCTACCGGAAATTTCCCATCCCTACCGGGTTCTTCGTCAAAAACCACGCTCACCATTTTTCCTCGACCACGCATTCACACAACGACACACCACACCAGCTATACTTTTCCTCATAGGTTCGCTACCATTCACCCCCGAACGGCACAACAAAGAAGGCCGTACCACTTAACAACACAAGGAGCACACCCATGGGCAAAAGCCAAGACGCACACAAAGAAACCAAAAAGAAACCCGCCAAAACCATGAAGGAAAAGCGGGCCGAAAAAAAAGCCAAAAAATAACTCCAGGCATTCCTTCGCAAAAAGTCAAAGCCCCACGAGTTGACGAGGCGGTACGCGACACCCCTCGTCAACACTCACAAGACTCTCTTCAGCATCCGCCAACCTGAGCTCTGAGAAGTTCGGGTCCAGGATGAAAGAACATACTTCAATTTTGATAAAACGGTCTCGTACCGCTCCTTCACCTGTAAAAATTTGAGTTTCACCGGTCAAACCCCGTCGGCTGAATGGTGAACGATCGATGAAAAGCACACGTCCTGGAAGACCATGTCATCCGGGGTGACACGAAGGATCTCGCTGAACCCCTGGGGCCTTTCGACCTGGTCACAGATCCTTCACCGCTGGCTCAGGATGACAACCTGGTTAGGGCTTCATCGAGTCATCACGTGTTCGTCCAATACCTGAATGGTGAATATTAATTTTTCCACTTTAATGAAATTGGCCGTAGGCCCCAAAGAATCAGCGCCGCACCGGCATATTCAATACACGGTATTCATACGCGCTCCTTCTCCACGAAAGCGGGAGCCACCATTACCCTTTCTTCAGGTGAAGGATGTCCAGGTTATGCGCGACCAACCCGAGTAAGGCGATGGCAGTCAACACCGCTCCGGCAAGAAACGTGGCTGAAGGACCGAACTGGTCCCAGAGAAAACCAGCCAGCACACTCGCCAAAAAAAGGGACACACCGCTCACGAAGCTGAACGCACCAAACGCGCTTCCGCGGAGTTCCGGCCGTGAGGCGTCCGCGATGAGCGTGGCCAGGAGGCCTTGCGTGAGGCCCATATGAATGCCCCAGAGCCCGACCCCAACCATCACCATGACAACATCACCGGCCACAGCAAGAGTCACATCAGCCATGATTAAAACCAGACATCCGGATGCCAGGAGCGGGCGGCGACTCATCCGGTCGGCGAGCCAGCCGGCGGGATAGGCCGACACCGCATAGGTCAAGCTCATCACAACCATCACCAGCGGGATAAATGTGACCGATAACCCGGCGTGTTCTGCCCGTAAGACAAGGAAGGCTTCGCTAAACCGAGCGAGGGTTAACAGCCCTCCCAGCAGAACGATCCACCAATAGGCCGGACCCATTCTCCGCAGATCAAAGAGGCGAATTACTGTCCTGGGCGCTCCCGCAGGACGTGTGGATTGGGGTTCCTGCACGCCGACAATGAGAAGGAACACGGCCAGCCCGGCAGGGAGAACCGCAACCCACAACACGGTCCGGATATCATTGGTCAGCAGGGCCATCAACCCCATGGCCATCAAGGGCCCGAGGAACGCGCCGACGGTATCGAGCGATTGGCGAAGACCGTAACAGGTCCCTCGCAGAGCTGGTGGCGCCAACTCGGCAATGAGCGCATCACGCGGAGCCCCCCGTATTCCCTTGCCCACCCGGTCCAGGAACCGCGCGATGAATATGGTCGTCAGGCTGGAGGCCAACGGAAACAACGGCTTCGTGATCGCAGCCATGCCATAGCCGATCACCGTCAGCACCTTGCGCTTGCCCCAATAATCACTCAGCACGCCGGAAAACATCTTGGTCAGTAAGGCCGTGGCTTCAGCAACCCCCTCGATGAGGCCCACCGACAACAGACTTGCCCCAAGCACGGTCACCATAAAGATCGGGAGCAAGCTATGAATCAGTTCTGAAGACATATCCATAAACAAACTCACCAAACCCAACGCCCAAATACTCTTAGGGATCTGTGGTCGAGCGGGGGGAGCAGGAAAAGATGAGGAGGGAATGTCGGCCATATCGCGTCTTTGGATGCCCTACTGCAGACAATGAAAATGCGAAGGAACTGTTACCGTCTCATGAGGATATAGATGAAAGACAGGTGTTGAATCATACCTCCATCCGGAAGTGATTTCACCCGATTTTCGCTCCCAACTGTTGTGAAGTGAGACAAGTGAGAATTGTTGTAAACACACCCACAGGTCCTGGCATTCCGCCTGAGAAGAGGTACCATATGATACACTGAGTTGAACAAAGAGTCTCTGGAATGCGGGACCTGTAAAAACTTGGACTATCAGTTGACGGACATTGTGAAATAAAATTGAGCAGACGGTCTAAGCCAAAAGAACCTCGGTTACAGATCAGTATGACGAGCAACCCGTTAGAGGAGGTTATTCAGTGCGATTTCATGTAGCATTCTGGCGAAGACCAGACCGTCGCAAAGGACTTCACATGGCGCCGGCCTTACCCGCATGGGAGGGCACATGGTGACGACAGTCATAACCATGCGGGCCTCGAGGACACTGTTTCTCCCGGTTCTTTTTTTGTTAAGTGTCGTCATGGGCCTTTATCCTCCAGTTGCCCATAGCATTCCTGCGACTCCTCCTTCTGCCGCGTTCTTCTTCCAGCCCGGCGAATCTTTTCATTATATGATTTCATGGTCGGGTATCCCCGTGGGATCAGCCACGATGAAGATCACGACGACGACGCCCATTGAACGCCGACCGGCGCTGCGGCTTGTGACCATAGCCAAATCGAACAAGTTCCTCTCCAAGTTTTTTCCCGTGAGTAATCGTGTGGAATCCACCGTCGATGCACAATCCCTCTTGCCGTTTCAAATGGTCTTTCAACGACGGGAAGGCAAACGGCACGATGATTTTGATATCACCTTTTACCGTCAGGAAAAGCGCGTCCAGGTGATCAAAAATGGAGAAACGACCATACAGGATATTCCACAAGACATTCACGATGCTCTCTCCTGCCTCTACTATCTTCGCCGCCAGCCTTCTCTCGAAACGGGATCCTCTATTTTCATGCAGATTCATCACAATAAAAAGAATTATGAGGTCGAGGCCAAAGTCGAAGGCGTGGAATCCCTCACAGGGCCGTGGGGAACGGTGTCAGCGATTCAAGTGTTGGTGATCATGCCGTTTCAGGGAATTTTTTTAAACGAAGGCAATATTCGCGTGTGGTTGACAAATGATCGTGAACATGCCCCGCTCATGATGAACGCGAAAGTGATTATTGGTTCCATCAAAGCCATTCTCCAGAAATCCCCGCCTTCTTGACCTGCAGGAGAATGGGTGTCGGGTCAGCGAGAATTGACATCATCCATTCTCATGGCACCCGACAATCCCTTCAAACGAAGCCCGTGTATGAGTTTTCTATGGGAGGGAATCAAGAAAGACCGGGTTGGGATATCGTGTTCATCATGCTCATGCCCTACCCGTAACGGACTTTGAGGATGAAAATCCATCCCGCCAGAACCAGCGTCACCAGATTGGCCAGGACCAAAGGCCAATCATGATTGATCAGCCCATAGACGCTCCAGAGAGCCACTCCCGTGGTTAAGATCGAATACATACTCAGGGAAAGATCTTTGGTATGTTTCGTTCGCACAATTTTAATCGCCTGTGGAAGAAACGCGGAGGTGGTGCATGCCCCCGCGATATACCCCATAACGATGACCCAATCCATTGTGTCTCCTAATCTTGTTTTTTAACTTAAGCCAGCGAAGGTTTTAATGAGACCCACGCTGCCAGGACCTCTCAAACGGTAGTATACGCTACCTTTTGTCTTATGGGGCTGATGACTGTACGGGTTGGTGATAATCAAAACCCTGCACATGTGTGGATCATGGGAAAAGTTGAATCGCAAAAAGAAATACCATATTTTGTGCGAAATTTTTTAAGAATGACCACACGAAAGATTCGAGGCACTGATGACCTTGCACGACCATGCGGAAGCGCTATATGCAGGCATTCGATCATTATTAGGGCAGCACGACGCGACCCAGGTGCAAGCCAGGCTGGAGCGTGAACTGCGTCACGTGGTTCCGACGTGGAATGAGACAACGCCGGACTGTCCCGGATGGTATTGGTTTAAACCGCAAGGCGTGAGCGAACCGCGACTGTTGCACGTCAGTCATGGCCGGATTGATACCAAACTCATGGCCGATCCGGGTCCGCCGAATAATCTGGTGGATGTCCAACGGGTCAATAGCCAATGGGCCGGCCCCCTTCTTCCGCCAACCTAACGGTAAAAGCCAGTTCATCAGTTGATGGATTGGGTCAGAAACAATTAAGAATGTGGTCTTAATCTCAAAAACGCCCGTCGTTATGCCCGTAGTAGGTAAAGGAAGGCATCCTATCTGTGGTTTTGTCATCCCCGCCGATTGGTAGGGGGGATCCATCCGAAACAAAATCAAGATGAATTCCCGATTAACAATTTTGGGAATGATCAGAGCGGAGAGATCTCCGATTGAAGATGTAGGGAATGACCAAGAAGAGAGATACCGGATTGCACGGAACGGACAAAAAGAGTCCTTCCATATACATCACGCAACATATTCACCATTGGTCAGACACTGCCTGAAAGGTAACATCGAAGTTCTTGGAATTTTATTTGGCATTAACCCTCTCAGCCACACTTGCGGCCATTTCCTTCAACTCAAGCTCCCATATTAAAGCTGATTGAGATCTAAAAATTTGTAGACAACATTCACCACATCGCGCAGTTTCTTCATTTCTGGTGAGATATCGTGAATCATCCAGATTTGGTTTTGGAGCGTGCCTATCAGTTGAAACGTTGGCTCATGATGAATGGATCCGACAGCCCACACGACTTCAGTAAGCACGGGAAATTCGATATCGGTGGAGGACGTGATCCGCGACACGGCGTTGCCCAGATACTCCAGCAGAATCGCCATCACGTCGGGATCCCCATCGGCTCGTAAAATTCGTCCTAACCCTTTGGCTGCGGCTGCTCGAATCGATACCTCTCTGTCCTTGCTCGCAAACAGTTGAAGCAGATGCGGAACCACCTCGTGGCCCAGCCCGGAAAGAGCACCAATCGCCTGTTCGGAATACCGCCCCTGCTGAATCAGCGTCAGGAGGTGGGGAAGGGCTTCTGAAGATGGAAACTGACGGAATAGATCAAGGATAAGCCGTTGACGGGCTTGGGGCGTCTCTGGAGCGGTAAGCAACTCCACCAGTCGATGCGTATGCCCCCACTCACTCAGAAGCATGACTGGAAAATCAAGGCGGTCCAGCTCACGGGTGAGTTGTTCGAAGGCAGAAGTTTCGGCATCCAAGGCCTGCGTCTCTTGCGCAATTAGAGGGACATCCTCAATTGAGGGGTGCGCTTCCTTATGCCAGCCCAGGTCCTTGCCTTCCAGGCGATAGGATAACTGGCAGGCCGGGCCATTCCAAAGCCGGTCCGGAGTATCGGTCAACTCAGCATCTCCGCCATAGCGGGTGACGCCTTGTTGCCATTTCCGTTCTTCGCAGATGATGTGGAATTCCACATCATGCAATTGAGCGGGATCCGTGACCACCCGAAATCCCAGTTCTTCGAATCGACGCTGAACCACCCCCAGAATGCGATCGGGCGAGGCAAGTCCTTTTTCGCTCAACGCCAGGACGGAAATCAAAATGGTGTGAATGCTGGCTAGCTGTGTTTTTTGTTCAGGAGTAATATAGAAACGGCGAGCGAACCTGTCCGGCGACAACACCAGCACCAGAAGGATGACGAGATGAACCACCATTCCAATCATGGCCAACCTCCCTGATGTGCGAGAATACCAAAAATTGATACAATCTTACAGAGCTTTTTTTAAGACCGGAGATTGCAGGAAAAAGATATACATCCTCCATCCACTTTTGTCTGGTCACAAGGAGCATCGTACAACCATGGCCCATGGCTTCACTCATCTCAAATTCCTGGCGATTGGACTCCTTCCGATTGTTGGCCTATGCCTACTTCCTCTCTGGGCCACGGCTCAGATCGATCCGGACCAGGATCCCTTCGATACGTTCCTGAAAGGCGTGTTGGATTTTCGGGAACCCACCGGTATTCGCGGGACCCTCCGGTATATTGAGCGTGACGAACAGATTATCTGGCTTAATTGGGAGGAGCGCTCCGACGACCGACCGCTGTTTCAAGGGGGATGGCATGCGATTCCCGGCGAAGCCACATTAGCGGTGCACCCGGACAATGCCGAACAATTCGCTACCCTGCAACAAATTCCCAAGGGCACCCCATTGGAGATGATTATTCAGGCGAATGAATATGGGAACAGGCGCATTCTGTCCTATCGGGATCGGTCAACACCTCCAAAAATACCCTTATAATGTTTAGGCCGTGACCGTAACCGCCGCCTCCCAGGGAAGGCGCCTCTATCTCGTGGTTTCAGACAACGATGCCAGATCAATGACGAAACGGAACCGCACGTCGGCCCGCAGGACTCGTTCATACGCTTCGTCAACCTGTTGGATCGGAATGACTTCCACATCGGAGGTGATGCCCTCTGCTTCACAGAACTCCAGCATTTCCTGAGTTTCCCGGATCCCGCCAATGAGTGAACCCACCAAGCGACGGCGGCGCAAAATAAGTTGAAAGGCTTTGATCGAGAGAGGCTCGCAGGGGGCGCCGACCAGAATGAACGTGCCGTCGGTTTTGAGTAAATCCAGAGAGGCGTTGTAATCATGGACGCCCGAAACAGTATCGATGATGAAATCAAATTGCCGCGCCAGACGTGTGAATGTCCCTTCCTGGGAGGTCGCGGCAAAGGCTGTGGCCCCGAGGCGTTCAGCTTCCTTCCGTTTGTTGTCTGATTGACTCAAGACGGTGACGTCCGCCCCAAAAGCCTTGCCGAATTTAACGGCCATATGTCCCAGCCCCCCCAGCCCGAGCACACAAAGTCGATGTCCTTTTCCCACACCCCACTGTCGCAGAGGCGAATAGGTGGTAATACCCGCACACAGGAGCGGAGCCACACCCTTCAGGTCAAGCGATTGAGGAATCTTCAGCACATACTGTTCATTCACCACGATATGGCTGGAGTAGCCGCCATAGGTGGGCCGGCCATTTTTGTCGAGCCCGTTGTAGGTCAGAATCATTCCCGTTTCACAATATTGCTCCCAACCCCGCATGCAGGACGGACAGGTCCGGCACGAGTCGACAAAACACCCCACCCCGACCGTCTCACCCTCACGAAACTTCTTGACGTCTGCCCCCACCTTGGTCACGGTGCCGACAATCTCATGGCCCGGGACCATGGGAAAAATCGATCCGCCCCACTCGTCACGAACCTGATGAATATCGGAGTGGCAAATCCCACAATAACTAATCTGGATCAGGACGTCGTTCGACCCGACCGGTCGCCGCTCAAAGGTGAATGGTTCGAGTGTGGCCCCGGCTTGCAAGGCGGCATAGCCGTTGGTTGCTCCCATAATATCTCTCCTTATCGGAACGTTGAAAAAGCATATCCTGAGTGAAGTCGAAGGATCCGCCGTGCCTGCGGGAGAGCCTTATGATTGCTGACTGAGAAATCGTGGGCGATCCCTGACGGAAATCATTCTCACCAGATCCCTGACAGACACAATACCCACAATCGTCCGGTTTTCGGTAACCGGTAAATGCCGAATATTTTTTTCGGCCATGAGGTCGCTGGCATCATGCACCGTCCGGTTGATATCGATATCGATCAGCGTGTGCGTCATCACGGAGCCCACGCGGACCTGAGCGGGATCCTCATTGTGGGCCAGACCCTTTTGGAGCAAATCGCGCTCGGTGACAATACCCATCATTTCTCCTGCTTGTGTCACCATGAGAGCGCCGATCCGTTTCTCGGCCATCCGCTTGGCCACCATGATGAGCGTGGCTTCACGGTCGATGGTTTCAATATCCCGCCGCATCAGCACGCTGAGAGGCCGGTACACATCATCAAGATCTCGAATCGGCCCTTGCTCGGCATAGACAAAATGTTTCACCAGGTCGCGAACGGAAATCAATCCCACGATCTTTTCCCCTTCTGACACACAGAGATGGCGGATGCCGTGCTTCTCCATGAAATGGCTGGCATCGAGCATCATCCGATCGGATGGAATGGAAAGTAACGGGCTTGCCATAATCTGGCCCACGGTCGTCCCCCCCGCAGTGAGACCTTTGGCCATCACCTGGCGGATTAAATCTGTCTCTGAAATGAGCCCGATTATATGCGGGTCTTGAGGTTCCTGTCCTGCCGGGTAGACGACGAGAGACCCGATCCGTCGCGCGGCCATAAGACTGGCCGCATTCACCGCGCACGTGTCTTCGCTCACGCCTTCCAGATCGCGCTGCATACAATGTCCAACGGTTTCCCGGAAATCGACGTTCATAGTCTTTCCTTCTTCATCAAAAAGTGAGTTCCGTGCCGGCTGCTTATGGCATGTTGATCGCTTTCCCTGGTGGTGAAATGAGGGTCAGCGTGTGATCAGGCCGCCCTGTCATGCATTCCTTGGTCCTCACGGTCATGTTTCCTCGCTCAACAGGACAAACGCCGGTCTTAAGGAAAGTACCCTCAGGTCCTGTTTATCATTCCGTCTGACCGACCATGGACAGACTCAGCCCCCTCCGGCAACCCGATGGGAACGTTTTAGGATTGTTCCTGTTCCTGAATGAATTGCCGCGCATTGACCAGCTCCTCATACAAACACAGTTGATTCTTCACCAACAGATGCTCAATGGCTGCGATCCGGAACATGGCTTCCGGCAGCATCATATCGAGCCGCTCGTTGAGAGCGTCAAGAGTCTTCTCAGTCATTTTTGGGGCGCGGGAAGTACGGGTGCGCTGAGGCTTATTCATCTGCCTGGGGGGCGTCACTTTTTTGGGAGAGGGCGTCCGTGTAGCCGTCACCTTTTTGGAGGAACGGATCCGTGTAGCTGCCACTTTTTTGGGAGAGAGGATCCTTTTTGATGATTGACGTGCAGACTTCTTTGTAATTGCCATACTAGCCTCCCATGACCAACGATGAATCTTGAATCGAACAATCGGTCACAGTGACCTGCGTCCTTTTGTCCCCGAATACTCTGAACGACTATACACGACCACGTCATCTTTTCCGAGTGCCATGTATTCTGGCATGGCGAAATTGAGCAGCGCCATGACTTGTCCGTACGTGCTCTGATTCCCTGTACGGTCTCCATGCCCGGCCATAAGGCCATACCATGGAACAAGTCCGTGGAACAGTGAATCGCCCCTTAAAAGAAAGTCATGACATGTTCTACCTCGTCACCTCAGGTTTTTCAACTCTTCCTCGATGTTGATCTGACATTCGAGGCAAAGTCCATGCGTCAGGCGCGGCACAACCCCTTTCCCAAGGTAATCAAGACGATGAATCGCCTCCTCCAACTCAACCCATTCCTTTTTCGGCAGGCAGGCTTTGAGACACCAACTACAGATCGTGAGAACCGGTTCCCCTCTCTGCACATCGGGATCGAGTAAGGGAACAGGGCTCCGTGAGACCTCACGGATGAGGTGAGTCGAGAGCATCAGTTCGTCCTCTTGAAGAGGAGAAACCGTGAGTTGAAAATACCGCCGACACACTGAAGAATCGCAGCGAAATCGGAAAACCACGGCCTGGTGTTTCGTCCTGACAGCCTTGAAAATCAGGCCGTACAGTTGACTGATATCCTCCCCTTCGATGAACTCCCAGAGAGACTTCCCGATGACATAAGCACGATTCAGATGCGCACCGGCATTTTGGCAGGCAAACTGTAACCACGCCTCATTAATAAACCGAATTCGATCGGCTCTGTCGATGCTATATTGAATCGGCAGCGGTGAAGAAATTTTTGGCATGACCGCATTCTTTCGCTTTTCCCGGACGGGGACGGATCAACCGCCCCCGTGCAGCTTGAATAGACGCCAGGCCGTCCACTCGATCATATTATGTGCTCAGGGTCTCCTGAAGAATATGCTTCCATTCTTCGCGGTCAACGGCAGGCATCGTGTTAATTTCGATATGACCTAAGGCCGCATTCAGCACTGCCGCCTTCATCGCGGCGCGATTGTCGGGAAACTCCCAAATGGCCACGACGTCGTATTGGCCTAAACAATAATACGCCTGCATGAGCTTTCCCCCGCAGGCTTGGGCATTTTTTTTCACCGTCTCCGCCCTCTCGACGCCTTTGTCTTTCATCGTGCTCAGACCCTGCTGTGTGAATTTGACAAGGCTGACATACATGGGCATGGTGCACCTCCCGGTTGGATGGGAACCGATAAAACCATCGTGGATGATTATGCCATATTACGCCAACATGAGAAGCAGTTCCAGATTGGGACAGAGAACGTGGCTTGGCCCCGGTGCGCGATTCTCAGAAGACCATTCACCCCCTCGTTTTTTTCCGGTGATCCGACCTGAAACGTTGAACTTTCCTGATGAACCCAGGGACAAGAGGCTTCTTCTGGAAGGCGTGGCTTCATTCCCGGTAGAATGAATGCAACGTACTGCCCGCGCTTTTCTTTATCTTCTATAGAGGAGTGTCTTGATGAATTATGTGCATCTTGGCCGGTCCGGGTTGATAGTCAGCCGCTTGTGCCTGGGGACGATGAACTTTGGGCCGGAGACCACTGAAGCCGACAGTTGGATAATCATGGATCACGCGTTGGAACTGGGCATCAATTTTTTCGATACGGCCGACGTCTATGGGTGGGAAGTGGGAGAAGGCATCACCGAACAGATAATCGGGCGTTGGTTGGCGCAAGGAGGCGGCCGACGCGAAAAAGTCGTCCTGGCCACGAAAGTGTTCGGGCGGATGGGGGATTGGCCAAACCAGTCCCGTTTGTCCGCACTACATATCAAACGGGCATGCGAAGCAAGTTTGCGCCGGCTCCAAACCGATTACCTCGATCTGTATCAGATGCACCATGTTGACCGGCACACTCCATGGGAGGAAATCTGGCAAGCCATGGAACAACTCTCTCGCGAGGGGAAGGTGCTCTATGTGGGAAGCAGTAATTTTGCCGGCTGGCACCTGGCCCAGGCGCAGGAAATGGCGAAGCACCGGAATTTCCTTGGACTGGTGTCCGAGCAGAGTTTGTATAACCTGAATGACCGCATGATCGAGCTTGAAGTCATTCCGGCCTGTGAAGCGTACGGCATTGGCTTGATTCCATGGAGTCCGGTCGCCCGCGGCCTGCTGGCCGGGGCGCTGGAGCCTGCCGTCAGCGGACGGCGGGCCGATGAAGATCTGCGCAAGAGCGTGGAGAAATACTGGCCCCGCCTGGAAGCCTACGAACAATTATGCCGGGAATTAGGCAAAGAACCGGCGCATGTGGCCATGGCATGGCTGCTTCATCAGCCAGCGGTCACGTCACCGATTATCGGCCCACGCACGTTGGACCAACTGAATGGGACAACGAGGGCGCTTGAACTCTCCTTATCGTCTGAAACGCTAAAGCGGCTCGATGAAATATTTCCAGGTCCCGGCGGCCACGCCCCTGAAGCTTACGCCTGGTGATAGCTCCCTTGATGGTGCCAGATGTCTTTTTTCTTTCTGATTTCTCTGGTCACCTGCCTTTATCACTTTCTCAAACCCCTTGAGCCTCACTCGGAGATGACCAAGGGCAACGAACCTTTTACGTCCCTATCTATCTTCGTTTTGCCCCTCCCTTAATCCGCTCTCCTTTCACTCCTTTTCCTAATTCAGGAAGAAGGAATACGGGTGGTCTGACATGAAAGGAGAACGCCGCCTTCTCTCTCGCAATACGGAAACAATGCCAGGACCGTTTCCTCATGCCTTCCCTAAAGAGGGTGACACATTTTTGTAAATAGTTTTCAAAATTTTGACAGCAGTGTCCTGCCCAATTTTGCCCCATCACAATCCTAATTCCTTAAAACTCAATAGGATGACTTCACCCGATTCAAAACAAACCGTCCACTTCATATTTGGTATACCAGTTGCTCTAGCCAACTTATAGGGATTTCAAACGAAGCCAAGAGGCCGCGGTCTCAGGACCTCACAAGCCAAGGAGAGTGGCATGAAACAGACACCCCTCATTCAAACGTTCGTCATCGGATTAGCCCTTGTTCTTTTTGGAGGAGAAATGGTCAAAGCCGAAGTACCGCCACCCGAACCGGATGAGGCGTACTTGATCAACGAAGACATCAATATTATGACCGGCCTGTACATCCGGGAATATTCTCTCCGCCAAGACGGAGTGGTGGATTATAAAACAGCCCGGCAAATCCTCATCTCCGAATTGAATGAACACTGGAATTCGGTCGTCGAAACCCAAGAATTCCCGTTATTCTACTGGCATGACGCGAAGCGAGATGGGGTTTGGGCAATGTATGTAGACCAAGGTGTGGAAGGATGCACCTGCGATATCGTTCCCTACGAAGTGAGGACTGAGGAAGCGGTAGCAGAGAAGCCCCTCTTCTAAAGACATACTCACCCCCGTAAGAGTCTGACAGTTCCCCATCAATATGTCGCTCTTTTCAATCACTTACGGTATACATAATTCCGATCTTCGCGTATAACTGACATCAAGGATGTTCTGCGAGACTGGTACTCTCATTGCGACGAGGGCCTGCGCCTGCTTTTCGCTCACCTGCGCACGGTCCGTAACATGGGGTGTCACCCAGACACATTTTAGCCCTTGCTTTACGGATTCCGACCAAGTCTATCGAGTCCACCCTCCCTTTTTGATTTAATCACGGACTGGGTACTATGAGGTCGAAGCATTGACGGAGGGTGGCCAACAACCCTATTGAAAGCACATCGAGACAGGCATCATGACCCGCGCCGAATTTACTAGACTCATTGATCATACGGCATTAAAACCGGAGACCACGAAAGACGAGATACAACGGCTCTGCGAAGAGGCGTGTACATTCGGCTTCGGGGCCGTCTGTGTGGCACCCCTCTGGGTCCCGTGGGCCACGAAGTGTGTCGAAGGATCTCCGGTGAGGATTGTCACGGTCATCGGCTTTCCCCACGGCAACACCAGTCCAGATGTTAAGGCGTATGAGGCCAAACTGGCAATTGAAGCCGGGGCGCATGAATTGGATATGGTCATACAGATTGGCTTGTTACGAGGGGGCAATCATGGAGGAGTCCTGGACGATATTCAGTCTGTGGTAAACGTGGCACGTCGCGCCCTCCCATCAAAAATCCTCGTGAAGGTGATTCTGGAAACCGCTCTCCTCAATAAGGACGAGCAAAAGATCGGCTGCCAACTGGCGGAAAAGGCCGGGGCGGACTTTGTGAAAACCTCGACCGGATTTGCCGGCAGCGCCGCCACAATTGAGGACGTGGGATTCCTGCGGCGTACGGTTGGAGAGCGGCTGGGCGTCAAGGCTGCCGGCGGCATCCGCGATCTGGTGACAGCCCTGACCTTGATTAATGCCGGTGCTTCCCGCCTCGGCTGTTCATCGTCCGTTTCCATCATGAAAATGTGGCCGGTTTAGAGAAGGCCTTCCTTAGTAAGCTGGCGCCATCGTTCCACCATGAACGTGCCTTAACCCGTTCTTTGCCATTCGCTTCCCCGCTCCGTCATGCCCGACATTCATCATCGGGCATTCATTTTCTCCCTCTCCGTCATTCCTACAGCCTATGGGAGGAATCTCTCTCCATAACGCATGCTTCTCCGAACTCCCCACTTTGACAAAGGGGGGCCAGGGGGATTTTCAATCGCCGTTTTTAATTCACCAATATTCAATGTACGCTGCGCGACGATCACATGGAACAAAAACCGAAAGGCATTGTCATCCTAAGGCACCCGAAGGATCTCGCCCAGCCATGACACCCTCAACTTAAGCACAGATCCTTCGCCTCCGGCTCAATCTTCCCAGTCCTCACCGCCATCCATTATCAGGCAGGCGTTTCCCTCTCTTCGACACCCCAAAATGCTATTGACTTATATGCATAAATAGCGCATATTCATGCATATGAGAACGACGTTAAATATTGATGATGCCCTTCTGGAAAAAGCCGCCAAATTGACCGGCATTGAAGAAAAAACCTCCTTAGTCCGTCTCGGGCTTGAGGCCCTCATTTCCAAGGAAGCTGCACGTCGCCTGGCTCAACTTGGAGGATCAGAAAGGCTACTTCAATTGCCTCCGCGACGGCGGTCGATTCCCAAGTCATGACGCTTGTCGACACATCCGTCTGGGTCAACCATCTCAGAAGAGGAAGCTCACGCCTCGCAACCTTCCTCCAAGAAAGTTTGGTCCTCACCCATTCTTATGTCATTGGAGAACTGGCGTGCGGAATGTTAAAAAATCGTTCCGAAATCTTAGCCCTGCTCCAGGCGCTTCCCAAGGCGCGAATAGCTGACGATGACGAGGTCCTGCACCTGCTTGAGTCTCAAAAATTATATGGAGCAGGACTTGGATGGGTAGATATCAATCTCCTAACCTCTGCTCAGTTGACAGGTTGCGGTTTGTGGACCGCTAATGGTCCCCTTCAAAAAGCCGCAATCAAACTCCATCTTCAAGTCCACGAGTAATCATTGGCTGTCAGGTCCACGTGTTATTTTGATCGTAAGATGAGGAGGCAGCTATGAAATTAAAAATCGATGAAGAAGCCGATGCGCTGCATTTAGAACTGGTTGTCGTGCCCGTAGAGGAATCGGAGGAAGTCGCCCCTAGCGTGATTGTAGACTATGACGCCTCCAACCAAGTGGTCGGTATTGAGGTGCTCTACCTTTCCAAGCGCCCCCATCCAGTCAATCTGATGGATTTTCAGTTTGAAACCATGCCGAAAAAAATGACGCCGGCCGGCTGAGCAGCCTATTCCTATGAACCATCACCTGAATGCCATCAGTCAGACATTGTTCAAAGAATGCTGAGCGATGAACAATAGTTCTACCTCCTGGGAACCGTTGTCATCCTGAGCAGCAGTGAAGGATCTGTGCCCAGCCAAACCCCGCGCATCGAAAGGCTACGCCCCTCCGTCACACCCACCATTCGTCATCGGGCATCCATCTTCCACTTCGTCATCCCATAAACTGTTGGCAGGGCTCTCCCCTCACATTGTCATCCTCATCCATTCGATTTCGCTCAGGACAAGGGCACCCGAAGGATCTCGCCCAGCCATGGCATCGTCAGCCTGAGTACAGATCCTTCCCCTAGCCCCTACCCCCCTCCGTCATGTACGCCAGCAACAAGCCGGAATCCATCTCAGCTTTTAGTCATACTGCATGTCAGAATTGATGATGAAATGATCACAAACATGCTATAAAGCTATTTCAAACAAAGAGAAGGTCCCCTCCTCCTATGAGAACGATGTGAGCATCCGTGAACAAAATGAGCGAAAATTCCCAAATTGGGAAATTCTCGAAACTGGAGGAAGAAAATATTGGCTTGATGTCCGGGGTCGCCTAGGCTGGAAAGCCCGCTATGTGAAGGAGGTTGACGCCAACGAGGTCACAGTGCGATTTTATCAAGAAATATTTGACGAAATGGAAAACTTCGTCGAAATCCACCACAAATATCCAATTGATCAGGGCCATCAAAAGGTTGAAGAATGATGGAAGTCATTACCCGCCAAACAGTCGTCGATAAGCTCGCTGCCTATTTACAACATGAGCTATCACTTCTCACTCTCGTCACGTGGGCAGAAACCGCCATCATGGAGGGTGAATTTGAACGCAACCATTTCGGCGAAATTCGAGACGTTGTGGCAAGGCTGGGGGTGGCTGATGTACGCGCCTTTGGCCTGACTTGGGAAGACTGCGAACAATTGCTGAATCGATTAGGCTATTCAGCGCATGTCCACATCGAAGCAACCTGACGAAGAAAATTTCACTAAGGAATTTCTAAAAACCATCGGCCACGCCATCGTTCAGTCATTTGCCAAAACGTGAACTCCATCACGCAGCCGTTGTTCGATGGAAACTAAGCAATGGGCACATGAAGTAAAATTGGAGAGACATTGTCATCCTCATCCATTCGATTTCGCTCAGGACAAGGGCACCCGAAGGATCTTGCCCAGCCATGACACCCTCAACCTGGGCACAGATCATTCGCCTCCGGCTCAGGATGACAGCATCCGAAATCAGACATCCCTCTTCGTTCAGAGAGATCCCCGCTTACTACTTGCGGGGATGCCGATAAATGGTGTCATGCCCGACATGTTCAATCGGGCATCCATCGTTTCCCTCTGTCATGCCCGCCGGTCGGTATCAGGCATCCATCTTTCCCTCCGTCATTCCTGCGGTCTCTGGCAGGAATCTCTCCTTCCCCCAGTCGTAAGCAGAAATCCATCTTTCTCCCCCAATCCCCCCACCAACAAAAATCCATAAACAAATATTCTGTACTTTCTGTAATGGGTTGGATACCATTCCTCTTACCACGCGTTTCTTAGGACGCAAAACAAAGGAGCAATCCATGTCAACGGCAGAACAAATCATGCGGGAAATTCAGAAGCTTCCCGAGCCTTTAGCTCGAGAAGTCTTAGATTTTAATCCTCCTACCCATCACCTACAGGTCGGCCAACCGGGCTGACGCTCCAATCAACAGGCGGACCGTGTCTGAGCCCTGCGAGTTGGGCCGCCCTCCGTGGACCGACGTCGGCACGATTCAATGTGGCTGACCTGGGTGAAAATGGTTTTGGGTACTTTTCCCGAAAGAAAAGGACCTTGGCTGCCGGGCCGAAACCCGGCATCTATCAAACCCTCACATCACCCCCATTATGAATCGGAAAGCATTCGCCCTCTTTCTTTCAAACAAATTCCCCCCTCAGGCATTATGGGAGAAAAGGTGCCTTCGAATTGTTCCCCGGCACCTAAAAAGATGCTCCATAAAAAATCTTGTAGTAAATCCTGAATCCGGTTATCTTGCATGCGCGTCAGGATCATGAAGAAAAGAAAGTCCATCACACAAACCTGAAAAGTTCCTTTTTTGTATGCGCCGCATCTCCCTCGGCCATATGGAGAGAGAATGACTGCAGAAGAGGACAAACCGGTGAGCTTGGGAGTGAAATGTAAACTGATAGATGAAACGATGACATGAGCGAAGAACTTGAGGTGCTCAAGACCGTCACGGGCCGGCTGGAGGCGGCTGACTTTCCATACATGATCACAGGATCGATGGCCGCCAATTACTACGCCGTCCCGCGCATGACGCGGGATATTGACCTCGTCGTGGAGTTATCCGGGCCTGATGTAGATCGAGTCATCGAGTTATTCCAGGATGATTTTTATATCGAGCGGGAGGCGGTGGAGACGGCGCTCCGAGAGAGGACCATGTTCAATATCATCCACAATGCCTTTGTGATCAAGGTCGACGTCGTGATTCGGAAGGAAAGCGAGTATCGATTCGAGGAATTTTCACGGAGAAAACGAATATCAGTGGAAGGTCACGAGATGTTCATCGTGGCACCGGAAGACCTGATCCTTTCCAAACTCGAATGGGCAAAGAACACGCGTTCCGAAGTGCAGCTTGCGGATGTTCGAAACCTTCTGACTGGTGTGGAGGGGCTTGACCGGAAGTATCTGACACGGTGGGCAAGCCGGTTAGGTCTCGAATCGTTGTACCGGGAGGTCGGTGGATGAACGACACGTCACCAGAAATAGAAAAACGGTTTAGAGCAATGCTGCTGGCCCGCCCGAGGGAAGAGCGGCTGAAGATGGGCTGCTCCATGCATACATGTGCGCAGGAAATCGTGCGCGCGTCGGTGCAGGCCCAAACGCCGCAAATCTCCCCAGCCACTCTACGGCAGGCGCTCTTCCTTCGCTTCTATGGCAATGACTTTGATGCGGCAACGCGTGAGCGAATTCTGCTCGCCATGGAACAGTCCTCAAAAAAAGACCCATAATGTTCCGACTGCTTTGTTCTCAATCCGAACGACCCTTTTTGTCATTCCAAACGAAGTGAGGAATCCCGCACTGGACCATACAGCGGCCATCCTCGCAGGCTGTCAATTACTTTCCTTCGTAGTCATCCGACATCCATCCTAACTCCGTCATTCCTGCGGTCGTTGCAGAACCCATTCGTATCTTTCTGGTAGATGGAAAGAGAGACATCGGCCAGTATAAAAATATGAGGATGGTCCTCCTATTCACCACTTTAGGTCGGCCAACCGGGCTGACGCGCAAATCAACAGGCGGACCTTGTCTGAGCCCTGCGAGTTGGTCCGCCCTCCGTGGGCTTGCGTCAGCACGATTGAATGTGGCTGACATGGGTGGAAATGGTTTTGGGTCCTTTTCCCGAAAGAAAAGGCCTGTCCTGAGCCAAGTCGAAGGAATCCCGGCTGCCGGGCCGAAACCCAGCTCTATCCCCCACCAAATCTTCCGAACACACCCTCCCCACCAACAAAACTTCCTCAACAAAAATTCTGTACTTTTGTCTAATTTGGGATAGCATGGTGTTTTCATCCCTCTGTATACTCAGTGACAATGTCAAACGAACAAAAGAAAAAAATCGTAATCCTCGCCGGTCCCAATGGTGCGGGGAAAACAACTTTTGCTCGAGAATTTTCTTCCCAATGAAGCCGCATGCTCACGCTTCCTTAACGTAGACCTTATTGCGGCGGGACTCTCTCCATTCGTACCCGAAGTCGCGACATTTCGGGCAGGTCGTCTCATGGTCCAAGAGATTGCTGCATGTGTACGCCGTGGAGAAAGTTTTGCATTTGAAACCACCTTGAGCGGGCTTCGGTATGCTCGTCTGATCCCTCAATGGAGGAAGAAAGGATATCGTCAAACTTATCTTCCTGAAACTGCCTAACCCAGAAATGGGCATAGCTCGCGTGGCTGCCCGTGTGGCCCAAGGCGGACATGCGATCGTAGAAGCAGTCATCCGAAGACGATTCGAAGCAGGTTGGCGAAATTTCCAACAGATATACCGACCCCTTGTGGCCGCAAGGATTCTCTATGATAATGCCTTAGAAAAGCCGGAATATATAGACGCGAAAGGAGGAATGCATGGACAATAAAAAGATGAAAATAAAAGATCCGGATCTTGCCAAAGTAGGAGTCGCATTAGAACGTGCGGCTGCCAACGCGAGGAAATTGGGGTTTGAAACAAACACACCAGTGTATGTCTATCGAGATGGCAAAATTGTCGATATTGTGGCAGACCTCCAAGCAAAAAGATCAAGGACAAAGACCCGAACAAAGAGTTCACAGAAAAATACAATTCAAAGGCGGAGCAAAGCTTGATGACGAGCTGCTAAGTAGAGCAACCGCTGTATAAACTTTCTCCCAACCTTTGCCATCATGCCCGACCTGTTCAATCGGGCATCCATCTTTACTACTGATATAAGAGACGGGAGATAGCGGCCAGCAGAAAATATGAGAGAATTTCACCTAAACCGGAAGAACCGCAGGTCTTTCAGGATTTACTAACGACGTACGGCAAGTAGACGGATAAAGGTAACATCGTTACAATATGCGGGTGGCTACCACCCCGCGCACCAAAGCCGACGACGAGCGCCTGCGAAAAGAACTCGAACACTCCGACATTGAGAAGTTTAAGAAGGCCATTAAACAGGGATTCCAATCGTCTGCCAAAAAGAAATCCAAGAAGAGGGTTGCATCCTGAAATACATCAAAGTTTCAAGATTCCACCTTCTAGGAATTTCTGTAGTCTAAACAAAACCTCAGATAGGATTTTTAAATCATGCTCGTGCTCCCTGTTGGCTGGAATCCCTAAATCTGGCTGAGTGCATTGATCGAGTGTTCCTAGGTATGAACGAAGACCACCAGAAATCTTTTCTGCTTCTAATAATAATTCTTTATGCCACTCCTCAAACCTCTCTTTCCATTCTGGATAGCTCCAATGATCCACAAGCTCATTTCTCAAGGCCACCCCTTCGGTGCGCATGGCCCACAACTTAGCCTTTCTCGCTGAATGTAACGGTAATTTCCTCTTTAATTGACCAAACTTTTCGCATAGCTTCCACCATAAGGAACGAACTACATTCTCCTCCTTGATTTTTGTCATTAAGATACACTGCTTTTTCATTTGGATATTGAAGTGAGCTGTTTTTTCATGAACTCCACTGCCCTCAGCTTTAATCTCAAATTCAAAATCTCCATTCGGAATCATCTGACTTTGATCTGACTTGGAATGTTCTACATGAAGTTGTGCTTTCCCTATTGGCAATTCAGAAGAATGTTTATACGAAATGACATCCACAAAAACCCCTTCCCCTTCATTAAGAAACCGAAATTGGTCATAGGGTGGCTTTTGGTCATTTGTGAAACGAAGAGGAACGGGAAAGGCATACATAAGATTTGGTTCTGGAGTCACATTATTTAGAGTCACTTTGACTGCACCAATAGAACGATCTTTATAGGTGTTTTTGACTCTAATTCGTTTTACCTGTTCGATAAAATGCTCATTGGGGATTGAATTGGAAAATACAGAGTCCATGGGGTTGAATTCAATTAGGAAGGGTGAAGCTGTTTTTATTCTGTTTGAAATGGTGGGTCCTAATAAAAAAAGAAGAACACCAGAGATAATAATAAATAACTGTATTTCACTTGTATGATGCTCGCTCCAAGACAAAAATGAATTAAATGCAGCACTCAACTCACTTCTGTGGCTTAATGCTAAATCAATATGTCCAGCAATGCCCAAGATATTGTTAAGCGGTACCATTATGGCCATAATGATGCCCGTAAATGATATTTTGTTAATGAATTGTTTTGGCTTTGGGAATTCCATTGGGCCATTTTACGTAATTTCCTGAATTATTGATATATTTTTAGCTAATCTCTCTGTCCGTCCATAAAAGAGATTGACTTCTCAAATAATTCTTTAGCCAATCAAGCAATCACTGAGAATCGTAGTATTCAGCTTGAATTTTTTGTGAGCGCATCAAACGTGAATAGAGGCCAACCATCTCACTTTAGGCTCATGCCAGTACGGCATTTTCCTCTCGGTCCTGTGCCGAAACCCAACGACCGAAGCGGACGATTGAATGACGAACATCGTATGAAACGTATTCCAGAATCTGAGGAGCGTGTGCTACGTGTTATCGTCAAGAAAACTTCAAAACCGATGAGGGTCATCACGAGTTATTTTATCGTAAGGTGAGGAGGCAGCTATGAAATTAAAAATCGATGAAGAAGCCGATGCGCTGCATTTAGAACTGGTTGACGTACCCGTAGAGGAATCGGAGGAAGTCGCCCCTGGCGTGATTGTGGACTATGACGCCTCTAATCAAGTGGTCGGCATTGAAGTGCTCTATCTTTCCAAGCGCCCCCATCCAGTCAATCTGATGGATTTTCGGTTTGAAACCATGCCGAAAAAAATGACGCCGACCGGCTGAACAGCCTATTCCCATGAACCATCACCTGAACACCATCAGACAGACATTGTTCAAAGAGGACTGAGCGATGAACAATTGTCCTACCTCCAGGGAACCGTTGACATACTGAGGACACCGAGGGATCTTGCCAAGCCATAGCCTTCCTTAACTCGGACATAGACCCATTGCTGTTACCCCAAACCTTCTCCATTATGCCCGACATCGGTCCTCGGGCATCAATCTTCTCTCAAATCCCTTTTTCGCGACCTCAGTCATTGCGAATCGATCTTCTCCTAAAAGAGTCTTTCTCAAAATGTTCGATCGGAAAACCATCTTCTCCTTTCTTTTTCAATCCATTCATCAATTCGAACCACCATGCTCCTCCGATACAATTTTTATCAACAATATTTCTGTACTTTAGGCAATGAGTTGGGTACATTTCTCCTACTCCGCACCCATATGGCGTAAAAAAGGAGCAAAACTATGTCAACGGCAGAATAAATTATGCGAGAAATTAAAAAACTTCCAAGCCTTTGGTTCGAAAAGCCTTAGATTTCATTGGATACACTGAGTTGAAGCATGGGCTAAAAGATCGACTAGCTGAAGAACTCAAGCCTGCTCAGACTCCAGCCAAGGAACATGTCTGGAACCGAGGATGAGGTTTTGATGACGTGTAGCATCTATGAACTTGTTTTGATTCCTCTCTCCCCAGGAGAACCAGTAATTCACGAAGTTTAGAAGGTAAAGTGGTCAGAACTCTAGAAGAATCTTCATTAGAATTTTTTTGGATCTGGCAAAGGAATCCCCGTGGGAACCAGTAACATCCCTAAACACCTCGTTAATGAAGTCCGCGAAGGGCGCGTTGTGCTTGTACTAGGAGCAGGTGCTTCAATTGGTGCAAAGAGGGGTGATGGCAAATTTTTCCCATCGACAGAGGACCTAACGCGGCTACTTTCTGACCATTTTCTTGAAAAATCGTCCCTCAAAGATAATCTTGCCTGGATTTCAGAATTGGCAATCTCAACCTCAAGTTTCGCAACAGTTCAGGATTTCATTGCTGACCAGTTCTCAGACCCTCAACCTGCACAACATCACCTTCTTCTGCCAAGTTTTAGGTGGCGTGGTATTGCAACAACAAACTATGACCGAGTTGTTGAACGTAGCTACGAAAAGGTTCCTAGCAAAATACAGCAAGTTATTCCATTTCTCTCTGATGAGGATAAGGTAGATTCGAAGTTGCGAGATCCCTCGTGTGTTGGCCTGCTTAAGTTGCACGGATGTGTAACCCGAACACATGATGAAAAACTTCCTCTCATTCTCACGGTAGATCAGTATGTTACTCATCGAAAGAACCGCAAACGTGTGTTTCAAATGCTTGAGGAGTGGGCCGCAGAGAACACGCTAGTATTTATCGGCCATTCATTACAAGACGTTGATTTAAGAAAATTCCTAATCGATCTTGTCGGTCAACTGGGTAGCCATCCACAATTTTATATGGTTCGCCCTGGGGTTGATGATCTTGAACGAGATTTCTGGGCTAAGAAAGCCATAACGGTCATCGGACTTGCATATGATGAGTTCCTGCGCAAACTTGACGGAGCTATTCCTTCTCAATTAAGGCCGTTATTGAAAAGACTCGAGGCAGACCACCCAATTCGTAAACACTTCACGACCCAAGCCCCGCCAAGTCGCACACTTATTGAATCCCTTCAGTATGACTGGGAATATGTTCATGCTGGATTAGCTATTGAACAGGGAGATCCAAAACAATTCTATTCCGGTTTCAGCTTGGGATGGTATCCGATCCAGGCCGAGCTTGATGTCCGTCGCCGTCTCAGTTCTCAGCTGATTGATGATGTATTTCTCCGCTCTGAGGAAGATCGCCCTACTATAGTTGAATTATATTTAGTAAAGGCTGAGGCGGGCGCAGGAAAGTCAGTTACATTACGCCGTACAGCGTGGGAGGCCGCAATTCATGGAGGCGCTTTGGTATTGTACGTACGTTCAGGTCGTTTGCCAGAACCGGGAGTTGTTGAAGAAGTCGCTGGTTCAACAGGACAAAGAATTTTTGTTTTCATTGAGAATCCTGCAAATAATCTCGTCGGCCTAGCGCGACTTCTTGCTGAGGTTCGCAAAAGGAAAATTCGGGTGACGTTTATCACCGCAGAGCGTGTCAATGAATGGAACGTTCGCTGCGAGGCTCTAGAGGATTACCTATCGGGAGAGCATATTCTTCATTCCTTGGATGAAAGCGAAATTGGTGCCTTAGTGGATCTACTTGAAAAACATCACGCTCTCGGTGTCAGACTGGAACGACTTAATCGCGATGAACGTATAGAAGAATTTGTAAAGCAGGCCGGACGGCAGTTACTAGTGGCACTACATGTCGCGACGCAAGGAAAGCCGTTCGAAGATATCCTACTTGATGAATATCGCAGAATACTGCCACAAGAGGCGCAGCGGCTCTATCTGACCGTCTGTGTTCTCAATCGTTTGAAAGTATTTGTGCGTGCAGGTGTAATCTCACGAGTCCACAATATTCCATTTGAAGATTTCAAAAAAAGACTCTTCAAGCCACTTGAGCACGTTGTTCATTCAGTCCTGCTTCCCTGGGGAGATATGGCATATCGTACGCGCCATGCAGAAATTGCAGAGATTGTTTTTCGTCGCGTACTAGTTGAACCGACTGATCGCTACAACGAAATAGTTCGTATATTGCGCGCCTTAAACCCCATGTACTCCACGGACTCACTCGCTCTTAGGGGACTACTACGTGCTCGGCACGTGGACGACCTGTTTCCATCTTACGAGGACGCAGCAGAGTTATACCAAGCTGCTGTGGAAGTCATGGGGGAAGACGACGTATATTTGCTTCATCAGCGGGCAAACTATGAACGCATTCGGCCAAATGGAAACCTTCAAACTGCCACATCTTTATTAATGAAGGCAAGGCACTTAGATCCAAGAGATGAAACTGTTATTCACACCCTTGCAGAAGTAATGCGAAAGCGCGCGGATAATTCGCCTGAGGCACTCGAGCGAAGACGGTACCGCACGGAGGCAAAGGCTCTCCTACAGCGCATCGGCGCAGAGGGACCATCAGCTAAATTCGCAGTTAGTACACGCGCCAAAATTGCTATCGACTCCGTCGCGGATATACTTAGGGAGGCAAGTACGACAGAAAGGGACATAGATGAGGCAGTCCGCGAAGCAGAGAAGGAAATTGAAGGGGCACGCCAGAGATACCCTGGCGATTCGCATATTGCAGCATTGGAGGCGGAGTTAGGCCGAGTTCTTGAGGACGACCAGCGGACGTTCACCGCGTTAGAGAAAGCCAGACGGGCCAATCCGCGAGACCCTTTCATCGCTAGCCGACTTGCCACGATTCTCATTAATCGCCAAGAGATCGATAAAGCCAAAACGGTGGTATCCGAAGCTCTTCGCAGTAATAAAGGTGATAAGAGGCTGAACCATATGTATGCTGAAATCGAAAGAAGGCATACATCTAAACCCGACATTGCGGAGCTAGTCAATCACTATCGGCGCGCTTTTACTCGCTGGGACTCCAATTATGAATCACAGTTTTGGTTCGCTCGCTACGCTTGGGAATTAGGCACTAATGATTCAAAGGCGGAGTCGAAGGAAGTATTCCGCCATCTTCGCGAAGCGCCAGTGCCCCATAGCGAGCGCATAGAAATACGAGATATCATTCGAACCGCAGAACGCTGGTTTGATTTTTTTGGAACAGTGGCGCGTGTTGAATCAACCCATGGGTTTGTCAAGCTTGATAATAGCGGTGATTGGGTTTTCTTTCACCAGCATGATGTACCAGCGGATGTTTGGCCTGATCTTGCAAGCGAGAGAAGAGTTGGATTCAATCTCGGCTTTTCCCTGGGTGGACTTCGAGCTATCAATGTATGGTTAGAAGGTGATGCTAGTTAACCTGTGCGCCCTCCGAAGGCTTTCAACTATGCGATCTGAGGGGTATTAGTATAAAGCCAAAGCGGGAGATTTTATATAATTGGCCTCTCACTACGCATCTTAGGAATGGTTTCTTAAATACAATAAAAACTGTTCCGTCAGTCAGACGAAATCCGACTTGCGCGGGGAAAAATTAAGGGATCGGGAATTGTTTCTATAGAAAAACTGGAAGGAAAATAAGGGGTCGGGAATCGTTTCTATAAGAAGAATCCTGCCATAACATGCCCGTTTGTTTATTCCCTCGCACGTTAAGAGTTATCTTGGGGTCAGTATCTTGGGGTCAGGTCTTCCAATACCACATCTTTAGTGCCTTGTTTTTGTAGTTCCAGGGATCTTCTTCCTTTCCCTGTTTCTATTGGCCGGGATCTGGTTGAATCGGGAGGGATTTCTTCTTTTTGGTTTTCTCTAGTCTCGATTGGTTGAGAGAATGAAGCTGGATGCCAGCTACCTACCTGCTGGGATGACACACAGAGGAGAGATTCCTGCCAACGACCGCAGGAATGACGGAGGGGTGTAGATGGATTCCCG
>WHTE01000023.1 GCA_009377845.1 Nitrospirales bacterium
CGGCACGAAAGTGTTCGGCGAGATCTCGGGCACCAACACTCAGCGGAGCAGTCTCATTGCCGCCCTCAACGCGTCTCAACTGCTGGCCTCCATGCGTTTTGAAGGCTATGGTGACACGGGGGTGTTCACTGCTTGGTTGGAACACGCTCTCTTGCCCGAGCTGCGTCCGGGGCAGACCGTGCTGATGGACAATGCGTCCTTCCATAAATCCCCGACCACCAAAGCCCGAGTGAAAGCCAAGGATGTCTCCTGAAATATCTACCAACGTACTTGCCCGATCTGAACCCCATTGACCACAATGGGCGATCCTCAAAGCCCGCTTGAGGAAACATCAAAAAAGGCCTCACCAATCGCTGGGGAAGGCCATCGATTCCATTTTCCCCATATACTAATGAAAAGTTAAACTACTATACCCCGTCCTGATTAAGCGAATAGTCCAGGCTATAGAGGCCCCCAATGCTAGTGACACCTCATGAACGAGATCTTCTCCAGATTCTTTCGGCAGATCCCGGCAATTCCGCTTCCTCCCATCCCCAGGCTTCATAGGAATCCAACTATGACATGGACATGAATGCCAGGCGTCTTCCCTTTCATTGTACTCTTCTCCTCTTGCTCATCCATTACTGGTACTGGAACGGTCCAGAAAACACCTTGCGGCAACAATTTGGCTTTCCCCCGTCGTCATCGGGTTCACCATCTCCTTTGGATTATTCGATCGGAACGGTCTCCACCCGGATTTCACTTCCGCCGGTTCCTGTGCGAACTCGTCAGTTCCTTGAGTGCATCCCCGTTTTGGGCTTTCATCCGGTTGAGCAGAATAAATGGATCGATCAATTCCCCACATTGAATACAGTGCTGTGCCTGAAATTGAAAATCCGCATAATCGGAGAGCATATCCATGCACGTTTCTCCGACCATCATCCCTCCACACCGGGAACAGTGGTGTTGATTCATTTCCCTGAGGATGCGAGGGAAAGCATCGGGATACTGAGTTCGCATGGCTCGTAATGATATTGTTTGCATACAGCCTCCTTTTCTGCATGGAATTTATGGCATTTCACCAGGATGATTATGACTGTAGTGTCTACCCCTGGATGGGACTACTACTGAAAACCCTTGGTCTTGCCTGGAAGAACCCTTGAGAAAGTGTTGGAAAATGCCCGTCTAAAGATCGTAAAGAATGAGGAGTATGGAGTAAGGAGTAAAATGACAGGAGTCAACACGTTCAGACTGTCTTTCTCTCGCCTCTGTACTTTACACTGGTTCGGAGAACGCTGCTGGCCTGCCTGCCGAGCCTACTCCGCCGAAGTAGCTTCGGCTACGAAGGCCGGGAGCTCTGGCGCAGGCACGGCAGCCCCTTCGGCCAGAGTCAGGGCATGCTTTTTCGACACTCCGTATACCAGAGAACCCAGGGGCTGAAGGAGAGGAAGGCTATGGCATGCTCGCTGCAATTTTAAAGGCGGAACAGCAGAGGAGGCGAGGTGGCATGGAGAGCTTGGTCATTCCGTCAATCCCGAGTCCTTTTGACTGGACCGAATAATATCCGTAAAGGAATTGAAAGAATCTCCTTTGGTGACGTATTGGTCTCCTCCGGCTTCAGCAAAGGCATTCTTCACAACCTCGTCCGAATGCATGGACAACCCGATGACATGGACTCTCGGCAGGCCCAATTTTATACGACGGGTCGCCTCAATACCGTTCATCACCGGCATATTGATATCCATCACCACCACATCGGGTTGGAGGGACTGAGCGAGGCTGATTGCCTGTTCTCCGTTTTCCGCTTCTCCGACCACATGGATATCGGGACAGCTTTCCAAGAGCGTGCGCATTCCTTCGCGGAACATGGCGTGATCGTCCGCAATGAGGACCCGGGTGACTCCCTTCTCTTTCTGAACGAGCGGGCTAAGAACGACAGGAGCAGGGAGCGGGCTCGTTTCGATAGATGCCTCCTCTGGGGAAAAGGGTACAGTGATATGTACCCGCGTACCCTCTCCCTTTTTTGAATGAATCTTAACTTGGCCGCCAATCGTTTCAATGCGCTCCTGGACGTTCAGAAGGCCGAATTTCTGCGAGTGGGCAATGGTTTCAAGTAAAGGCTGCAGATCGAAGCCACATCCCCGGTCCGTGACCTCAAAGCCAATCAACTCAGTGGAAAGCCGGGTGATCTCAATGCAGGCTTCGTGAGTCTGTCCATGCTTGACCACATTAAACAACAGTTCCCTCAAAACCTGATACACAATAACCGACACGGGTTCGAGAAGGAGAAAGGATTGGTCATCAAGATGAGAGGTCACCGTGACGTGCAGATTATACCGGCTCATTTTTTCCGCCAGCCATGGAATGGCCCTCATGAGTCCGAATTCATACAGCACGGGAGGACTGATCTGTGAAATGAGATCACGCGTGTATGTCAGAGCGCTATCCAGGCTTTCATCGAGTTCTCTCACGATCCTGGAATTGGATTCCGAAAGACCGGCATGCCCGAGTTGGCTCAGCTGTATTTTTCCGACGACGAGCAACTGGCCTAAATAATCGTGCAATTCCTTGGCGATGCGGCGGCGTTCACGTTGTTCGGTCAGCATCAGCTGTGAAGAAAGATGCCGAACACGTTGTTGATGTTGAACAAGCGCGGTCGTCCTGTCCTTCACACGGTCTTCCAGAGAATCTTTCATGGATTGGAGTTGGTTCTCGACACCTTTCCGGTGAATGGCAGAGGCGAGGATATTTGCCATGGTTTGAAGGAACTGTACGTCGTCCCCGGAAAATTCCCTTTTCGAGGAAGAATGCACACCCAGGACTCCGTGAGGGTTCCCCTCATGATCACGGATAATACAACTCATGCCACTCACCACCTGATGATCAATCAATAAGGAAGGTCCCGAAAACCGAGTCTCCTTTGAGAGATCCGTGACGATAACCGGATCGTTGACCGACAGCGTATAGCCGGCTTGAGAATTCCGCTCTCCACCAACCACAGCGTGACCGACCAGGCCCTCTTTCCATCCTACCCCGGCACGAAAGAGGAAGGATTGTCCATCGGGGCGTAATTCCAGGACTTTGATGTATTCGACCGGTAATGCCGAACCGATTTGACGGACACACTCGTCCATGACCTTTTGCAGATCATATTCCTGAAGGGAAAATTGTCCAAACGCCCCGATGACCGCCTGTTGACGTGAGAACTGGAGCACTTGGTTTTCCACTTGGCGGAGACGGGTGATATCGATAAAGGTCAGCACGACTCCCTCGACCTGATTCTCAGGCGTTCTGTAGGGAATAATCCGCGACAAATACGTCAGGGAGCCATGGGGAAACAGGCGTTCCTTTTCCTTGGGATGTGAGGTTCGAAGCACTTCCTCGATATCTGCGCGCAAAGTGCTATCCTGGAAGAAGGAGGCCAAATCAGAAATGGGCCGGCCGACATCGATTTCCAGAAACCTGGAAAGTGTTTGAGCTGCGGGGGTGAACTTCTTGATACGGAAGTTCTTATCCAGAAACAAGGTGGCGATGTCCGTAGACCGGAAGAGGTTTTCAACGTCGGCATTGGACCGGTCCAGTTCCTCCACTTTCGTCTCCAATTGGGTGTTGACCGTTCCTAATTCCTCATTGACAGACTGCAATTCCTCCGTGGACGTTTGAAGCTCTTCGTTGGTGGACTGCAATTCCTCGTTCACAGAGAGCAGTTCTTCATTCGAAGATATCAAATCTTGGTTTGACATCTCCAGTTCTTCCACGGTCGACTCCAAATGTTGCGTGAGCGTTTTGATTTCATGTTCCAAATCCCGGATGACGCCATTGTCGTCCTTCTATTGCGTCTTCTGGAGTCTCGATACGTTCCGCCTCGACGGAATCCGGCCTTGCTCACGAAAAACGACCATGAGCAACTCTGTTTCATCCCTGGTATGGACGAGGGGTCGGACAATGACGTCCAAATGTTGAATGCCGTGGTCATCGGAAAGCTGGATATTTTCCTGGATGACCTCTTTCCCGGTATTCAGCGTCTGAACAATGCCGGAGCGCAAACTCATGCGCAAATCCGGAGTGACCATATTCAGCAAATTCACATTTAGACATCCCGAAGGAAGCTGCAGATATTTCCGGGTCTGCCCGGATATGTATTGAACATTGCCATCTCTATCGATCAGCACCGCGGCGGGCCCGTAATCCTGTCTGACCACACGATCAAAATATTGGCCGAAATTTTCCTGAGGCCGGTGAGATGGTGTTACTTTCTGACCTTGCGTGGGGTCCTGGAGCCGCCTTCTCAATGGAAAACTCTGAGAAACCGGGCTTAACTCCCCCTTAGCCTGGAAAATCCGATGCCGTTTATTAACGGAACGAAATAAATGAGAGCTCCCCGCCGCATGCTCGGAAGAACCAAGAAACAGGTAACCTTTTCCCTGGAGGGAATAATGAAACAGAGAGAAAATTTGGTGGTGGAGCGTGGTATCCTTGTAAATTAAAAGATTCCGGCAGGAGATGACATCCATTCGGGAAAACGGAGGATCGCTGATGAGATTATGAAGAGAAAAATTGCACATATTGCGAATGGCCTTGACGACACGATAGAAGGACGCGTCCCTTTCAAAGAAATGGGAAAGCCGGTTGGCTGTCACATGGTCGGCTATTTTCTCCGGGTAGCGTCCGGAGCGGGCAATGCTCAACGCCTCTTCATCGATATCCGTGGCAAAAATTTGCACCGAAACGTTGAATGTTCCCCGATTGAGATTTTCATACAACAACATGGCGATGGAATAGGCTTCTTCTCCCGTGGAACAACCTGGAACCCATATTCTGATGGGTTCCCCAGGCTTTTTGGTTTTGATGATTTTGGGAAAAATATCACGGGAGAGGACAGAAAATGTCTCTGGATCCCTAAAAAATTGAGTGACTCCGCTCAGCAGGTCCTTAAACAGCTGATCGATTTCATCCGGATCTTCCCGGATTCGATCCACGTATTTCGAGGCTGAGTTAATGTGGAGAATCTGCATACGCCGCTGAACCCGGCGGCTAAGGGTGTTCGGTTTATATTGATGAAAATCATGGCCGGTTTGACGCTTGAGATGAGAACAGATCGTCTCCACACAATTCAACGTTTCCTTTCCAAGGGTGTCTAACCCCTTTCCCTCTGCCAGAGCATGTAAATATTGGGCATAGGCCATGAGCACCCCGGGCATTTGATCGACTGTCAAAATATGATCCACGACGCCGGCCAGAATCGCACTCCTGGGCATACTATCGAATGCGGCGGTTTCCACCGATTGGACAATGGACATCCCACCTTGTTCTTTGACCGCCCTAAGCCCGATGGTGCCGTCCGAACCTGCACCGGAAAAAATAATACCAATGGCATACGGGCCCTGATCTTCGGCCAAAGAGCGAAAAAAATGGTCAATCTGCGTTCGATGGCCATAAGCCTGAGAGGAGAGGGCTACTCGTAAAATTCCATCCTCAATCGTCAGACTGGCATTGGGGGGAATGATGTAGAGCTGATTGGATTCGACGGGAGTTTCATTCGTGACGGTTTGAATGAGCATTGCTGTGTGCTTGGCTAAAATTTCGGGCATCAGACTCTCGTGATCGGGGGCCAAATGCTGGACCAGCACAAAACCCATCCCGCAGTTTCCTGAAAGAGCCGAAAAAAAACGAGTAAACGCCTCAAGCCCGCCGGCTGACGCGCCTATCCCCACTATGGGAAATCGGTTGCGAGGCGCGTCAACCCTCGTCTTTTCATCATGGGCAGAGCGAGATGGTGGAGGGGCAGAAACTTTTGGCGTCTGTGAAACACTTCGACGCTTTTTGGCGGGGTTGGAATTCGGCGCTGAAGAACCGGATGAGGGAGATCGGACCTTGGAGGGTTTCTTTTTTTGGGAAGTCACAAAAGAATCCTCAAGAAGATACCTGATCGGCTTGGAATGATGATACAGCAAATCAGAAGAAGATGATGATATCCCATAAAAGTAGAGAAGGACAAGAAGAGCGTGAAAATAAAGTGGGCTATGAGGATCAATCTTTTTCCTTCCGAACGTTCAAAACCTGATGTGATGCGGATAAGAGAACCACGGACATCGCCACATTCTGAATTCCGGGATTTAACCCCCTTGTATATTTGACGAAGAATTTTGAAAAGCCCGGCAATTTTAAAGTGGGTTTAAAAAAATTGCCGGGTCTTTTTTATCCTGGCAAGGGAATTTTTGAGAGCGGATTCACTGTTCACGCCGTGAGTTCAGTAGAATCCGCATATCGTTCCGCAAGAGCGCTCTTCATTTCCTCTGTGAATCTGAATGAGACTGTCGGTGCGGAGGATGGGTGATTCCCCCGTAACACCGTATCGAACTCCTCTTTCGTGTGTATGAAGCTGGCGAGGTTCAATATTCCTGCATTAACCAGGGTCTCTTGTATGGAGGGCTGCACATTGTAAAGAAACACACATTTCCCATGTTCCTTGGCTTTAAACGCCACCTGGAAAATGGTCCAGCTCCCTATGAAATTCAAGGACGACAAGGAAACCAAATCAAATATTATCGATGAAATTGAGGGCGACACCGCTTGGTTCGATAATAAATCGGTTCGATACAGATTTGGAGAATTGATACGAATGTTCGGAGTGACAGTCAATATGATCTTTTCGCGAAAAGAACTAAATTTGTACATCATGTTGAATAGCCTCCATCCTCCATAATGTGAAGGTCCGATAATCCAGTTATGGATATGAAAATTGATAAGATTTCCGTCCTATTCTTAAAGATTTTTTATTAGCCGGACTACTGTTTGAAACCCTTGAGTTGAAATGCCTAGTGTTTATCTGGTAGTGATAACTTCTGCCGGTGATAACCGCCAATGTAAGTTTCCATCGAACCAGGACGTTCTGATTCGTTCGGGCTTCAAATTTCGATAACGGTTGAGGTTTCCCCACGTGCAATCGATTATCAACGGAAGAAGCTCCCGCTTCAAAGGACTGTTGCTCGGCAATCACGAGGTGGAAGATCTGTTCGACGGATCGGGTCAGTGTTGCTTGCCCTCTTCAACCTTTGCCACAGGTAATAACATACGATTTCACCATTCAGGCAGTAGACGACACATAGTGACTGCCGTAGTCCTCAACAGGGTTATCCTCCCGAGGCACCGGCTTAGGATTAGTTTAGTGCCAGGTCGAAAAGCCCCAAGGCTTAGCGAGATCCTTCGTTTCTCTTAGGAGGACTTGTATCAAGAATCCACCCCTTCGCGGATATTCCCGACATGTGTTATCGGGAATCCATCTGGAAAAGACGTTAAGCGGGAGGAGTAGGAGTAAGGAGTAAGGAGTAAGAGGTAATGAAGCGGGAGACCTCAGGCGTGGGGTGAAATGCTGATGTTGCTCTTCTTCCCCTTTGGCAAGGGGGGATAGAGGGGGATTTTTGATCGAGTGAATGAGGGGAAAAGACCCGAGAGGCGTGAGGCGGTTTCTTTCGGATGGATCCCCGCTGGCGACTTGCATGGATGGCGAAAGAGCGGGCGCTAATGGCTCAGAATTCTTCAAGCATTGCCTGATAAATGAAGTTCAGATATTGAAGTGCAGATGTTTACATGATGTTCACACAATGCCGTCATCTTTACCCGTTGCACCTGGAACTTGAAACCGCTCTAGCCAGGGTTTTTCCGGGGACAATCAAGGGATTTTAACAGTACAGATTCTGTGTAAATTTCTTTAATTTGTCCATTAACCGATCCGATTGCGACATGATGCTCAAAATCGAACTTTTTCCCCTTTATTCCCCCCGGCAAGGAGGACGACCGTGAAAACGCTTACCCCTTCAATCAATTGTGTGATTCATAGCCCCAAAGAATTTAAACAATTCGTTCCAGCAAACTTCTCCTATCTCCTGGAACGTTCATCCGGCCTCATTCGGCGTATTTTACAAGACATGGGACAATGGGCGGATAATACAGCACATGAAAAATTGCTTCTTCGACGGTCTTTCGATCTGGTTGAACGGTTTATCGAGTATTGTCCATCCCAGCTCCCCTGTCGGCCCGCATTGCTGCTGGATGGATTTATCTTCGATTTCTTTGGAAGGCCACAGGCATCAAAAGCCTCCTTGGCTTCCAATCCCATACTCTATCGATTCCTCGATGGACTGCTCAATCGAGCTGTTCTGAGCCGGGACGCCTTGATCTGTCTCTTTTATCATTTTTATAGCATGAAGCCGGTGGAAGTCGGATTCCTCTTGGGATTAGAAGAAGGGCAAACGCAACGAATCTATAAAAACTTTGCCCGGTGGCGCCAAAAGGGATGGTACCAGGCGGTTGAAGAGATCGGATTGACCGCCAAAGAATTGCAATCTTTAGAAGAGAAGAAGGTCTATAACCCTGAATGCTTCAATGAGCAAGTCCGGGATCATCTGGAGACATTATTGCCGTTTTATCGAAAAAGCGATCCTTCCTATTACGCTTGTTTGGAAGACAAGACATGGTATGAGATGTTCAGTGAGGGGTATGGGTTCGATTACCGGATGTGGCATATACCTTTATGTCTTTCCTGCATGAATGCCATTGCCAAGTTTGGGAACGCATTCCTCCTCAATCCAGAATTCACGTTAAACTTTCATATTTCTCCCCATTCGCTGAAAGAAGAGGGGACGCTTGGGAGGTTTGTGGATGGCTCAAAAGTCTTGCCGTCCGAAAGAACTCCGCAACGCTTTTCTCAAGACCTTCAACTGGCATAAGTTTTTCCACTGGGGTTGGGAGGGAATGTTACGGCCTTGAACGGACTACTGAAGATCTTGAATTTCTTCTCACTCATGACCTGCTCCTTTTGAAAGCAGACTTTCATCTTATTACATAACTATCCGGAAATTGAGATCTACTATCTCTCGTATCCTCCTGCAAAGACCTCCTCTCTTTCGATGATCAGGGCAGTTCTCCCAACGGCCGAGGACGGGATGCTCACCCATCTTAGGGTGTAACACACGTTTTGTTGTCTCAGATACGGCCCCACCCCAGGGTTGAAATGAATAAATTAACGTGGTGCAGGCTGAAACGGCATGTCGAATGTTCATACCGAGATACCGCTTTTGCAAGCACAAGGGGAAAGGGTTGTGCCCAATAATAATCCACTTCTACTGTTTTTATTGAGAGCATAAGGAGATGGCTGTAAACGACACACCCAGAACAAGGGAACCGAAAATCATCATCCAACACCGCTGCATGAACTCTTTTGAAGAAGCCTCATCTGTTCTCTTCACAATTCCAACATCCATCAGTTGGTTACATTTCACTTTAGTATAAGCATGTTCTCTATCATGCAAATGAGTATTAATAAATGGACATTTGTTTGGAGTTCTCAAGCACGCTGTCCATTTCTTCGACTTCAGAGGAAAAACATGTGTGGTAGGTAAACGGAACATGGAGAAGGGTAAAGGAGTGAACAGTTACCGGGAGAGGTCCTCCATCGGACTTATGAAGGAGTTTTATTTTTTAAATCCATTTTTGGAGAAAATCATTTTGGCATTTTTAAAAACCAAAGTAGGCCTCTCCCAGATCGGGGCGGACTAATTGGGCAATCCAGGATTCACTTCTCTTATATACGGGAATTTCGGCCGGTTATAAAACTGACGGCAAAAATAATCAAAAACAGGACAAATAACACCCAGGCTATATTGGTTGCCGTCCCCGCCACGCCTGATAGACCGACTACCCCTGCAATTAGTGCAATAACTAAGAATGTGACTGCCCAGCTAAGCATAATGTGTGCTCCTTTTACTTTTGCAGTGATGGGGAGTGGGAGAATTTTCAGTACAAACCAATTTCTCCTTCCCTCACGTGTAGCAAATAGTATTGACGGTACAGTGGAGCGCAGGAGCGCTTGTTGATATTTTTCGTTTTTTTCCAAAGTGTGCATTCTCATACATGAAACCTGATGTTAGAAATCCACCTTCTGGCATCTTGAGTCAGGTCAACCATATTTTTTTTAGGATGACTTTCCACAGCCTGGATGCCCGCAGCTGCATTCACCAGCCTTCAAAGGTTGGAGAGACCTGCAAGTATCTGAACAGAATTCCTTTCCGGGCTTTGCTTCACATGTACAAGAAGGATGAGCACATTTTTTTGCTGTTGCGGTACTCATGGGTTCTCCTTTCTGATGTCATAGAAATGAATTGATTCCCATTTTCAGTTCTTCCCTCTGCGTCTCATTGGCAGCTTTTTTTCCATTTTTGCGGGTCGGAGGTGTTCGTTACAATGGACAAATTTGGGAATAAATCGGTGAAAATGGGAAACCAGCCCCGGATGCAATAAGGGGGCTGTTGAGGTTCATCCCTGCGCTCGCGGGGAACATGTCCACTTCGCGTTCGCTTCCTCCTTACCCATGTTCTTTGTCCCTTTAGGAAATGAAAGCAGCCGCCTTTTGATTCCGATTGTACGAGGTTGTACAATTCTGTACAAAATTCCATGGAGGCTACGATGAAACTCTCTATCAGCGAAGTGCGCAAACAGCTACCGGCGTTGGTTCGTCAGGTCCAGCAAGACGCTGGTGCCAGTGTGCTGATTACCGTGCAAGACGAGGTTGTCGCCGAACTGCGCGCGGTCCAGACTGAACCCGAACCCGGTGCCGTCGCCAAGAAGCTTTTGCAGTTAATGAAGCGGTTGCCCAAACCCCGTGGTCCCCAAACGCATGTTTCGTCGCATATCAAAGCCCACTTGTATGGAAACGGGAGCGTGACACCCTGATGGCCCTCCCGGCGGAGGTTTTTTGCGATACGTCTTTCTTCTACACCTGCTTTGATTCTAAAGACGTGAATCACGTCCGCGCCCAGGCCATGGTCACCGAAGCTGCCTTGTTCGGGACTGGATTTTGCCCGACCTGGGATATCGTTAGCGAAACTGTCACCTTGCTTCGTTATCGTCGCAATTTTCGAACTGCGTTGATATTTCTCGATGACATCAAGCCAGGGCTGCGAATTGTCAGTTACGGCGATCAGGTCCGGGCAGAGGCCGAGCACGTTTTTCGGCAATACGGACGGGATCATTGCCTGTCCTTTTGTGATGCGATTTCTTTTATCATTGTCACGACCCTCCTGGATCACATGCCTTGTTTGGCCTTCGACGAAGACTTTCGTGGGGTCGGTCTTACGGTGTTGACCTAATCTGTCTGTACCGCCTCCGCCTCGACACTTCTACTATGGTTTTCCTCATCCTCGTTAGAATATCTCACACCTGCCCTTTGCCCGCACCCCAATTTCTCCAAGCCGGAGCAGAGATTAGTTTTTTATAGAATTGTTCACTGCTTATGGACCTGTTTGTGCCTGGAGTTTTTCCCGATGCCGTGTTGGATCCATGCGTGAAAGGCTCGTTCGTGTTTTGTTGGTCGTTGTGTGGTCCAAGGCGAGATTCCTCACTGCGTTCGGAATGACAATCGTGGTGGCGTTCGGCATGACAACAACGGGTTCGATTGGAATGCCGGAGATGTTTTCATTTGGGGCGACATGTCTTGTTGTGTCCAGAATGCCATGGTTCTTGATTTTTTTCGGATTAGCATACACTGATACTTTGACGGATCAGGTCATTGTGGAAAAATATTTTTGATCTTGGAAACTCATTGGTTTTCATGACTTTGGTTCCATCTTTTTGTATGACTCGTTTCTCCCTTGCCATCTGGGGTCACACGTACCGTTTTCTTTTCGACGAAACATCCAAGAGTTGGCCTTTGATCTCTTCCGGTTGTTCGGTAATGGCTTTGGCTTCCTGACGGAGGCTTCCCGGAGTGAGGATGGTTGAATGACCCGCACGCCGCTGCCAAAGCTTAAGATCCACCCCACGAGTTCACGATTATCCGCCACGGTGGGCGTCATGGGTGAGTTCTCCGCTTTTGAGCGGCGTCAAGGTTTGTGTGGGGTGCCAGATGCGGTCTTTAACCCCGGCATCGGTGGCTTTGTTGAACCGGAGTTCAACCCTGATGGGTTGGCCGCGCATGATGCCGATGGCATCTTTGACATAGTCCTCGATGTCGAACTCCAAGGGGATTTGGAAAGGATGATCGGTGAGGGTGACCGATTTTAATGCGTTCCACCGCGAACATGCGCACGTCTTTTCTGAGATGGCAATAGCCAATGAGATACAGAGCGCCGTTGGTGTACCACAGACGGTAAGGGCTGACTTCCCGTCGGGTGAGGTGATTGCGGGCCGCGGAGAAGTACCGCATTTGCACGGTGTTGAGTTTGGCGGTGGCTTTCGTCAGGGTGGTGATGGTTTCGTGATGGGCTTTGTAGGATTTATGGGAACCGACGTTGAACGAAAAGATGGCGGGGAGTTGGTGGGGTGTTTGCCCCTCCAGATTTGGGACGCCGGCTTCGGCTTTGGCTAAGGCGGATTGCATTGACTCTTGAAGGCCCGTGCCTTCTAAGGGGGCCAACAATTGGCGCGTGAGGCGGAGGGCGATGATTTCGCTTGGAGAAGATCCAAGGGCGAGTGTGTTGCGATACCCATCCATGAATCGCCACCGGACCTGCCCGTGAACTCTTTCCGTGATGAGGGGGACACCTGAGGCTTCCAGAGCTTCGAGGTCCCGGCGCACGGTGCGTTCATGTCGGGGGGCATCGCGAGGAAGAGCGTTGACCAGCTCTCTGAGGGTTTTGCCCTTTGAACGTTCGAGTTCCTGAAGGAGATGCCATTGCCGGATGATTTGATCGTTGCGCGGCATGCGGACACGGGCTCCCGAGGTTCTGTATAGCGCATTTCCACCTTCCCAGTGGATCTGCCGCCCGTTAAACATACCCCGATCGATGAATAACTACAAGGATTTTTTTTGTCGTGGGGTCTTTCAGGGTGTGGGGTGCTGAGGGTGCATGACTCGACGATGGGTTCCGGCTCATTGTTTGCGGGGTTTTAATGGAGAGAGAATTAAAAATCCCCCCTGGCCCCCTTTGCCAAAGTGGGGAATGGCATTGCAGGAATGACGGAGGGCGGGAGAGATTCCTGCCAGAGACCGCAGGAATGACGGAGAAGAGAAGATGGATTCCCGATGAAGGATGTCGGCATGACGGGAGAGGTTGAGGCTAGGGTGAAGGATCTGTGCCCGGGTTGAAATGGCCTATGGCCGGGCTAGATCCTTTGTTTCTCTCAGGATGACAACGGCTTCCAGGTCTTGCGCCATGTGTTCATCGCTCAGCATGTATCGGACATTGTCTGACTGATGGAGTTCACGTATTGACCAATAAAGAGAAAAATGGATGCCCGATGATTACCGGCGTGAACGACAGAGAAAGAGAGATTTTCTCGAACGTGGCTGGATCGATGAAAGGGAGATCCCTGTCAATGACTTTCAGGGATGACGGGGAAGGAGCCCACGACAGAAACTGCCGGGACGATTGCACAGAGATCCCCGCCAACTACCTGCGGGGATGACGGAGAGAGGGTGGAGTTGGATGACGAAGACGGGACCTGTTATTGAACGGCCTGAAGTTGGACGGGGAGTGTGCGTTCTTTTCCATTTCGACGGACCTTCAAGGAAATACGATCTCCCACATTATGCCGGTCTAAGATTCGAGCCAGGTCGTCATAGGTTCGCACCGCCTCTCCGTCGATGGAAATAATCACATCACCCAATCGAATCCGTCCTGCTTGCGATTCTTCTAAGCCTTGCAGGCCGGCTTGGGCCGCCATGCTATCCGGATGCACTTTCGCAATCACCACGCCTTTCACGCCCCAGCGAATGGCGATCAAATCCGGTATGAGGGAAATGCCCAGGCCGGGACGTATGACTTTTCCGTATTGAATGAGTTGAGGGATGACACGTTTGACTATGTCGACCGGCACCGCAAAGCCTATTCCGGCAAAGGCTCCGCTGGGACTGACAATCTGGGTGTTCACGCCAATCAGGTGCCCGGCACTGTTTAAGAGGGGCCCCCCGGAATTGCCGGGGTTAATGGCCGCATCGGTTTGAATGACCCCTTCAATCGTGCGGCCGGTGATAGATTTGATGGAGCGTCCCAGGGCGCTGACGACGCCGGTGGTGAGGGTATGATCCAGTCCGAAGGGATTGCCGATGGCCAGGACCCGTTGGCCAACCCGAAGGTCTCGGGAACTTCCGACGTCTAACGGGCGGAGTGTGTTTGTGGCCCCTGTAATCTGCAGCACGGCTAAATCGTGATCAGGATCGACTCCAATGATGTGAGCGTCATGGGTGGATTGATCGTCCAGCACCACCTGTATCGAATCGGCTCCATAGATGACATGATAATTGGTCACAATATGCCCTTTGCGGTTCCAAATGAATCCGGAGCCGGACCCTTGAGGCACTTCAAAGGTATTGAGTGACCAGAGATCCCGGCGGACCGCCGTATTCGTGATATAGACCACCGACTGAGCGGCTTGTTCAAAGATCGCGATGGTGTTCAGTTCTTCGGGGCTGAGGGATTGATTGGCGATGAGGTGCGAGGAAGAAGGTGGTGAGGGAACGGCAAATGACCGGGGAGCAAGGAATCCTGCTCCCGTTGCCGGTTGCGTCAAGAGGAAAATTCCCAATGCCATCAAGAGGCTTAACCCAGGCCATCCCACGACGGGGCTTTTTTTGTGATGGATTTCTTCTGGATGGTCAGGAGGAACTTGAGACTTTTTGCCTTGAAGAAGCATGGGCAGTTTTCACTTCGGGTTACTCACCTAATAGCTGAATGACCAATTCCCGTGTTCTGGGCCGCGTATCAAAATCGATCAAGACGAGTTGTTGCCATGTGCCCAGGGTCAGAGTTCCCTTCACGAATGGAATGGTCAGCGAAGGCCCCTGCAATTGCCCCCGAAGGTGAGAGTGGCCATTATCTTCGCCGGGGTTGCGCGTATTATGTTCCCATTGCGGATTGGCGGGAATTGCCTGATTCCAAAAAGTTCGCGTATCCGAGCGAATGCCGGGTTCATCTTCGATGATCATGACCGACGCGGTGGTATGTTTCACAAACAGGGTCAGAATGCCATTCTGCAATCCGGAATCAGTAAGAGTTCGTTGAATGCGCTGGGTCAGATTTTCAATGTGCGAATCTCCGTTCATGGAAATTTGCATGAAGTGGGTCAGAACGGACATAAAGTTTCTCAGATAGGCAAAGTTTGTAAAAATTGTTCCTCGGCGGGTGACAGTCTTCCCCCGCGGGCTTGGCGTAAAATCGTGGTAAAGCACCCTTCCCTGGTAAGCCGGCAAATACGGTCAAATACCTGTTGGCTCACGATCTGCCGGGAGGTGAGCCTCCGGAGATAGGCGAAGGCCGCATTGAAACTTTCTCCTGAGCGGGCATAATAATCTTTCCCTCGCCTGTGATTACTATAGGCCTCGAGTTGTTCGCAGGCGACTAATATTTCCGCAAGTTGATGCATCCAGAAGGCCGCACCCTCGAGTTTTTCGGGATAATAATAGTACAACATGATTTTCTCCATCCAGGGCGCCCAGGGAATGTCTAACGCCTGTATGCGTGATTTCACGGGATGGAGATGCTCCTTGAGGCGTCGAGCAAATCCCAATCGCATCTCGATATGATCCTTGACCTGAGGGGTGAGATTCAGTCCGCGTTCTTGTAACGCGTTTCCATATTGCCTGATGAATGCCTGAGTTTCCCGCCCATAGGCGGTTTGGGGATAGAGTGCCCGCCATTCCCGTGGCCTTGTCGGAATACCCTGTTCTCTGGCCCATGACCAAATTTTTCCGAAAAGCACCGGGTCAAGCCCGGCCCGGCCCATATCGTGAAGCAGACACGCAGCCTCAAATTGACGAAGCCGGGGGAGCGCATGCCCCAGGGTTGCTGCGACTGCGACACACATTCTGGCCGTACGAAGCGCGTGCGCTTTATCATATCCTCGAATCGTGCGATGGGGATGAGTTGGATGAGGTCGGTCGTACAATTCCAGGAGAGAGGCGACTTGAGTCCGGGTGAGGACCGTGTGGGTGAGTTTCAAAATTGGTTGGGGAGAAACGGCTAGAATGGTGGAGATCCGTGTCTCGAAGGGCCTGAAGGCCATGGCAATCTTTACAGTGGGGCAGAATATCTTAGCCCTTGAGAGGTGTCAAGAAATCGATTGAGTTTCCAGATAGGAGTGTTGCAAAAGCATGCCCTGAGCCTGGCCGAAGGGGCCGCCGTGCCTGCGCTGGAGCTCCCGGTCTTCGTAGCCGAAGCTACTTCGGCGGAGTAGGCTCGGCAGGCAGGCCGGTGGCGTTCCCTGCCTTCGCCGGAGCGGCTTCGCGTCTACGCGCTGAAGCGCTTCGCCGCGCAAGCGTGCAGGCAGGTTGCTCCTTGGCCGTGCTCACGTACTCCTTCGTACACTCCGCCCGTCCAAGTGGCTGCGGCCTTCCCTTCGAGCGGCCTCAGGACAGGACGCGCCTTTTTGAACACTCCCGTATGCTTTTTGTATGGCTCTCGGTTTCCCACATACGGATCAACAGGCAAAATACTTCAATTATTCAACAATCTCAAAATTGGAAAAACATGAGGGTCTTGTCAAACCTATTCGCTGTCTACGATTGAGTCGGAGATTCGTCACTTGGGATTTGCCCCTCCGTGTATGGTTGGCAATGGTCAATGAGGGGAAACCGTGTAGAATTGAGGAAATATTCTTACATTTCCAAAGAATTTCGGTATAAAATGGCAGACTTTCATGGTTCCCATCTCATAACAACAGACATACAATGGGTTCAGTTAACCGCCGATCCAGGGAGGATGAGGTAGTTGCGATTTTCGGTCAAACAGATACTCTGGTGGGGAGGACTGGCTGCTCTAGGTTTGATGGGCGTTTTAATCATTCTTCCATGGTTTTTAAACCCGGACTATCTCAAGACGCTTGCCCTGCAACAAATTCAACGAACGTTTGGCTCTCACGTGAGTGTGGGGAAGACCTCCTTCGCGTTATTTCCCCATCCGCATTTTCTGGTTTCGGACATCGTGGTCAAGGAACGGCCTGAGTCTCATGCGGTGTTTCGGGCGCAATCGATGAGTTTGGAGCTTGGGATCGGCCAACTGCTGGTGAAGAAGATTGTGGTGCGGGAATTCCTGGTGGATCATCCGGAAATTGAACTTCGGCGTGATCCAACAGGAGAATGGCGTTTCCTAAGTCATTCCAGCGACGACTCTCCAATTGCTTCTTTGGCGAAATTTCTCGTGACGGGAAAATTTGTCGTCACAGGAGGCAAAATCATCATTATTGATGAGTCTCCTCGAGAAATCGTGCGAGGTTTTGTCATAGAAGACGTGGCCTGCTTATCTAAAACGTCGCAGCAGGATTCATCGATGTCCTCCACCTTTGAGCTGTCAGGAAAACTTCGGCAGGCTCATGGGTTCGCGCCATTTCACATCCAAGGACAGCTTGAAGCCGTGCTGAGTGCATCGGTGCCTTCAATCGGCAGTCGTCCGGTTATATTTGATCAGGTGACGTTCTCCGGCCAGGTGAAGGCCGAACAGGTGGAGGTCAATCAACTTGGAGAGTATCTGCCCAATGGGGAATCTCTATCGGTGTTTCCTGGCACGCTCAATGTGGAATCTCAGGTGAAATGGGTCCAGAATGTAAACAGTTCCCAACTCTATCTCACCAATATCGGCGTATCCAGTTCATTCATTACGCTAGGTGGTGCGGCAAATTTTGACGTATTAGAGGACGGACATCAGATGATGGGCTTCTCCATGCGCTCCTCAACGGTCGATCTCGAAACAGTTCGACACTATGTGCCCAAAGCGTGGATTCCGGATGGCATCGTGCCCATATGGGAAAAAGGGCAATGGGGAGGAGAACTTGACATTGCCGAAGCACGGGTCACTGGCTCCACGCGTGAGGATGTCGGGACCTCGGTCACCGGAATGTTTCGATTAAACAATGGCTATGTGGCCATTCCCGATTGGCCAAAAACGGAACACATTCGGGGAACGGTGGTCGTGGAACCCGATCGGATTAAATTGTCCGAAGTGCATGGTGTCTATGATGGCATTCCGGTCGAAGTGACGGAAGGGATCTTCTTGTTTAAGGATTCCGGACCCTGGGGAGATGTGGAAATTCAAGGTCCTGTTCCCGCGGAAAAAGTGCTCCGGACGGTGACGCAATTGGGAGCGCGATCTGACTTCGATATGTTGAAATCGTGGAAGGTGTCAGAGGGCAGTGGATGGCTTCGCCTCCGATTTGCCGGTAATCTTTTTGATTCCCCGGGACTCAAATTCCAGTATGGAGAATATCAACCCCAAGATCTGGTCCTTCACATTCCCGGCTTCCCGCACCCGTTTTCTCATGGCCATGGGAAAATTACCTTTTCCCGTGACAGTACCGTCTTAGAAGGGATACAAGGGGAGGTGGGGGCCTACCCGTTAGCCTTGAGTGGAACCATTACCTACCAGGAAGAATCTCGATTTGAACCGCTCAAAATCAACGCCAGTTTTGAGGGCCAGGATGTGTTGCCTGCTTTCTCTACCCTCACGAATGGATCGGGCGTGCATGTCACCGGTCCCCTCAAGGCCTCGTTAACCCTCACTGGTCCAACCCGTCACCCGAAGATCAAGGGTTGGATAGATGGGGAAGGGGCCTCCATTGATGTGCCTTCTGTGTTGAAGAAGCAGGCTGAACAAGAGGCGACATTAGAGTTTGATGCCCAATTTCATCAAGGTGGAATCGTCCGATTTGAAAGGGTCGAACTGATGATGTTGCCTCTGCGTCTTCGCGGTCAAGGGGCGCTACGATACCGTCCTGATATCACATGGGAAGCCCGGCTTGATTCCGGACCCGTGTATTTTGGCATGCTGCCTGAGGGAATTCACTTGCTGGGAGACGTGATTCAGTCGGGAATCCTGGAAATTCAATTGAAAGGAAGCGGCCGGGGAACGGATTGGACCCGGTGGAATACTCAAGGATGGGTGGCGCTGACCGAAGGAGTCGTGGCGATTCGCGGGGTGCCGGATCCCATTTCCAATCTTTTTGTGCGACTCAAAGTGGATCGGGATCAGTTGGATTTGAAACGGATGGAGTTCCGTCTGAAAGACAGTGAGGCCGTAATTACAGGATTTATGAAGAACTGGAAGACAACTCCGGTCGTCAGTGTCATGTTGGAATCGCCGCAATTCGACATCGATTTGCTAATTCCTAAGGCGGAGCGCTCGGCGATACGGGATGGGATCGAGTGGTTGGCAGCCCATGGCACCCTGGAGGGTTCCATGCATATAGAACGTCCGACGTATAAACATCTTTCCGGAAAAAAATTATCGGCTGTGCTGAAAATTCATGACAACCTGGTATCGGTGGATAAAGTTCAAACGATGGTCGAGGAACATGGAACGTTGGGAGGGCGGTTTTTTGTTCATCTCCCGCAAGGCAAGCCGGCGGCCATGCGTGCCACCTTTCAAGCGAACGACCTGCCATTCGAGAAGATTTTGAATATGTTAGGCGATGAGCAACGATTGATCACCGGGAACATGAGTGTTCGAGGCATGATTCAAGGCCATGGGCGAGACAGGAAAGGGGTCGTTCCTACGCTCAATGGAAGCGTGGAATTTTCTCTTCGAGATGGATATGTGCGAAAGGGAACCATTCTTCCGCGAATCTTAGCTCTCCTCAATCTTCCCAATGTCCTTCGTGGAAAAGTTGATCTTGAAGAGACGGGATTTCCGTTTAAAAAAGTGAGCAGCAAGGTCAAGATCGAAGAAGGAAACTTTTCTACAAAGAACTTTTTTCTCAACAGTTCAATTATGAAGGTCTCTGCTGCGGGAATGTATGACTTACAAAGTGACCGGCTTGAGGGGATCGCCGCCGTCAGCCCATTCGGCGCCTATTCGGATCTGTTGAAAAATATCCCGCTCTTTGGACGAATCTTTTTCGGTGATCGGAAAGGGATCGCGACGGCGATGTTTTCGGTTGCGGGACCTTTAGGCGATCCGAAGGTCGAATATATGCCCATGGAATCCTTGAAAACCGGATTGACAGGTTTGGCCCAATTGGCTATTGATATTTTGAAAAATACGCTAACGTTGCCCTATGATTTATTGAAAGAGGCGAACAGTGATCCCTCTTTGGCTCCCTCAGAGTCAGAACCATTCGCAACGGAGAGTCAAAAATAAGCTGGTTTCCTTTGTCACCCCCTGTCAAGGAGGCATCCATCGGAAGTGGGAAGGCGGCGTGGTTTCACCATATACTCCTCTTGGTATTTTTCTGACTGAGAGAGCGTTGGCCGGGGCGGCTCATGTTGCGGGTGTACGATCTGTCGACCCGATCAAAGAATAGGGGGAGCGAGGAGCACGTTCAGAGCCGGGAAAAAGTTGAGTCAGCTAAAAAATGTCGTGAAAGGATGCCCAGATGATTCCAACTGTTGAATGGAAAAATAATCGTGTCGTGATTTTGGATCAACGTGCGCTCCCTGAAGACGTGCGGTTTCTTGATTGTGAGAAATACCAGGAGGTCGCTGAAGCGATTCGGAATTTGAACGTGAGAGGAGCTCCTGCTATTGGAGTCACTGCTGCCCTGGGCATTGCCTTAGGGGCCCGGCAATATGCCGGGGCTCACATCCAGGAGTTTCTCTTGCATATGGAGGAGGTTTGTCATACTCTTGCCTCCACGCGTCCAACAGCGGTGAATTTATTCTGGGCAGTTGATCGGATGCAACGAGTGATGACGAGTGCCTCCATTTCTACCATTCAAGATGTGCAAAAACGATTACAGGAAGAAGCGCTGGCGATTCTTGATGAAGATCTTCTGGTGAACCGGGCCATTGGAAAGTTTGGTTCAGCGATCATTCGGGATGGAGACCATATTCTCACGCATTGTAACGCCGGAGCCCTGGCTACGGCCGGATATGGGACGGCGTTGGGAGTGGTCAGAGCGGCTTGGGAGCAAGGCAAACAGATTCGGGTCTATGCGGACGAAACGCGTCCCGTCCTCCAAGGTGCACGTCTCACTGCATGGGAGCTTCAGCAGGATGGAATTCCGGTGACGTTGATTACGGATAATGCGGCGGGGGCGCTCATGAAACAGCGCAGGATCCAATGTTGCGTGGTGGGTGCTGACAGGATCGCGGCCAATGGCGATGTGGCCAATAAGATCGGGACTTATTCCGTGGCGGTGTTAGCCAACGCCCATGGTATTCCTTTTTATGTAGCGGCTCCCTCGTCCACCATTGATATGCTGACATTGGACGGAGAAGACATTCCAATTGAAGAACGCAGCCCGTCCGAAGTGACCTGTTTGTATAGTGAGCGGAGAATTGCTCCTCAGGATATTGATGTCTGGAATCCGGCTTTTGACGTCACCCCGGCAGCATTGATCACGGGGATTATCACCGAACGCGGTATTTTTTCTCCTCAGGAATTGAAGGGACATTTTTCTTAGAATCACGTGTGGATGGTTATCCTTTATATGATCCGACTTAATACTTTGGAAAGATCGACGAGATTATACGGTTTGGCAATAAAACCGGAAAAACCGAATTGGCTGGCATGAGCCATGACCGGGTCGTTGGAATAGCCGCTCGAAACAATCACTTTGGCATCCGGATGATGGTCTTTGATTCGGCGGAAGGTTTCCTTGCCTCCCATCCCTCCGGGTATCGTGAGATCAAGAATCGCGGCGACATAAGGCGTGCCGTCGTGAATGGCACGTGTATAGAGCGCGACAGCTTGCTGCCCATCGCTCGCGAGATCAACGTCGAATCCAAGGTGCTGGAGCATTGTCCCTAACACATCTTGGATTTCTTCCTCATCATCCATCACCAAAATTCGCCCGGTTCCCTGGAGCAGGCCTTCCGATGTTTCATCGTTTCGCGCCGGCATGGTCGCTGAAGCGGGGAGATAGAAGGTAAAACGTGTGCCTTTTCCAAGCGAGGATGAAACGGCAATGTGACCTTCATGCCGTTTGATGATGGAATAGGTCGTGGCTAAGCCCAGTCCGCTGCCTTTTTGTTTGGTGGTAAAATACGGGTCGAAGATTTTGGGTAGATGATCCTGGGGAATGCCGATACCCTGGTCTGTGACGGATACACGAATATAATTGCCGGGTTTCAGAGGAAGGCTCATCTCAGAGACAACAGCACAATTTTCAGCTTCCACGCCAATCGTTCCCCCTTCCGGCATGGCTTGATCGCCATTGATGACGAGATTTTGCAGCACCTGACTCATTTGGCCTTCATCGGCTTCTACCGGCCAGAGGTCATCGGAGAAATGCATTGTGCAGCGCACATCTGAACCACGCAAGGCAAATTGAACCGTGTCGGTAATAATGGAGGCCATGGAGGTGGTGCTTTTGACCGGGGCTCCACCTTTGGCAAAGGTCAACAGTTGTTTGGTGAGATCCCGTGCCCGAAGACAGGCTTTTTCCCCAGCCGCCAAACGTTCAATCACCTTCTCTCCCTCGGGTAACGCATGCTTGGCGGTCACCATTTTGGCCAGCCCGATGTTGGCAAATACGGAAGTGAGAATATTATTAAAATCATGCGCAATGCCTCCGGCCAGTAATCCGACAGACTCCAGTTTGACGGCACGCACCCGTTCTTCCTCCGAGCGTTTCCGTTCCGTGATGTCTCGTGTCACGATCACGCCCACCACAGTGCCGACGCTGGTTCGAAAGGGATGGATGTGGCTTTCAAACCATCGCCACTCGGACTGTTTCGTTTGCAACCGGCACACCATATCGATTTCCTGAAGGGCCTGGACATGGGAATGAAAAGACTCAGACAAGGATATCCGTTCTTCGGGATGCACAAAATCAAAAAAACTTTTTCCTAGCATGTCGAGAGCACCATACCCCAAGACCTGATGACAATTGGGGGTCACGTACTGGCATTCACCTTTGGCGGTGGTTTCAATGATCAAATCATAGGCGTGTTCCACGATCGCTCGATAGCGCTGCTCACTATCCCGCAACGCATCTTCAGCTTTTTTGCGTTGGAGTTCACTGGCGGCTCTAGCAGCAAAGAGTTGGACGATGGATTGCGCCACATGAATATTGCCGATTGCCTCTGGACTGAACACGAGAAGGAGCCCGATGATTTGTCCTGCCCGTCCGCGGAGGGCACTGCCCAAATAACTGCTGACCGGCCATGAAACGGGAAGCGAGTTCTGAGAAAAGAGCGTGGAAGCCGAATTATTCCAACTGCAACCTTTCACCTTCAGGAGTTCCTCAAAGACAGGAGGAGGCGGAGTCCAAGCCGTGTTTTCTACAAAGGTCCCATTGGCCCAAATGGCCACGGTTTGAGTGTGTGGTTGAGCCGGGGTTTCCAACTCAGCCAGAATCGCATAAGGCACATTCAATGCCTGGCACAGATCTCTGATCAAAAATCGCAAAAACGCAATGCTTCCTGGGGCATGATCGCTTTGGGCAATTTTTCTCAGCGCTTCTTCAATCCGTTTGCGATCCGTAATATCTTTCACCACGGAAATGGCTCCCCATTGAATTCCGTGGGAGTCAAAGAGGGGAAAACAAGAAACGAGGAAATCCCCCGGGATGGATGGAAACCGTATTTCCACCACGGCGGACAGTGCGCCGGCTAAAACGGTTTCCCATGGAGGAGGGCTTTTGGGGATAGTCGTTCCATAATAGGGTGTGCGGTAATGATGGCCCACTAACGGACCGGTTTGCGGCTCGATCTGATCACGGATCGCGCGATTGGCCCAGGCAATAGTCCCTGAGCGGTCTAAGATCATGACATGATCCGTCAAGGCGTCAAAGGCCTGTTCCCATTTCTCCGCGGAATGCACATGAATCAATTGGGTGGTTTCTTGACTATTTTTCTGCATGGTGTCTATGGGGCGATCGGTGATAATGGGAGTGTTGAAAAATGCCGCCGTGCCTGCGCCAGAGCTCCCGGCCTTCGTAGCCGAAGCTACTTCGGCGGAGTAGGCTCGGCAGGCAGGCCAGCGGCGTTCCCTGCCTTCGTCGGAGCGGCTTCGCGTCTACGCGCTGAAGCGCTTCGACGCGCAAGCGCGCAGGTAGTTCGCCTCTTGGCCGTGCTCACGTACTCCTCTGTACGCTCTGCCCGTCCAAGCGGCTGTGGCCTTTTCTTCGAGAGCCCTCAGGACAGGACTGGCCGCCATTTTTGAACACTCCCTCTTTTTCCTCTGGTGGATCTTGGGCACTCATATGCTAATAAAAAGTCAATATTTTATAAATATTCAACAGCGCCATAAATAGCTCACACGTTCAGCGTCTACGAACGTTATCCTACCACACCACTTTCGCAAACAGATCGGCCAGTTTGGGATCTAAACTTTTTCCCGCTTCCTGGCGAATTTTTTCTCGAGCTTCAGGAACGGGCATCGCGGTTTGTGGTCCATGGCCGGTCACGAAATGGTCGAAGATGTTGGCCAGGCCGACGATGCGCGCAGGAAATGGAATCTGTTCGCCGGTCAGTCCATCCGGGAATCCAGACCCATCGAATTTTTCATGGTGATGGTGAATGATCTGTTCGACGGATGGATGAAATGGGAGGTCCCTCATCATTTGGGCTCCGATGGTGGGATGGCATTTCAGGAGTTCTTGATCCTGATCCGTGGGGGAATAGTGGCCGGAAATGAGATGATCATGAATCCCGATTTTCCCTATGTCATGCAGATAGGCCCCGAGTTGTATGGCCTCCCGCTCCTCCTGAGCTAAATGAAGATGCTCAATGAGCAGAGAGGCATAAAAATTGACACGGCTGGCATGTTGAACCAGTTCGGGATGTTTGGCTTCCAACAGTGTTTTAATATTGGACAGAGCGGACTGCATATCCATCCCGGAGACCCAAAGGTTCCCAAAGGCCTGAAGAGCCCCTTGAAGAGAGGAAAACCGGCGACGGCGCTCGAGGGTCTTTTTAATGACTTCCAACAAATCTGAAACGTCAAAGGGTTTGAGGATATAGGCGGCCACACCGTGTCGGATAGCTTCGATTGCAGATTGGAGTGTGCCGTATCCGGTAATGATCACGATATCGACATCTTTGCCGTCTTTCCGGATCTGAGAAAGGAGATCGGTCCCTGACTGCTCAGGCAGTTTTAAATCGAGGGTCACCAGATCAATGGGGTGCGTCTTGAGGATTTGATGAGCGACTTCGGCTCGATCGACGGTAAACAGATTGAAATAGGGAGAAAGAATAAGCTTTAAGGCCTCACGGGGGCCTTCCTCGTCCTCAACAATTAAAATATTGGCTTGAGGGACAGAGGATCCGGTAACAGTAGTATCCATCAACGACTCCTTTTCCAATGAAAGCGCCTCATGAAGACAGTAAAAAATAAAGAATCATTCAATGAGAGATTCAGCATGCGCTTCTGGATGAAGTCGGAGACATCTCGCTCTCTGTCAAGGACACGGTAATTTTTAGCGGCTATTCACCTCCTGGCTCAAACAATTGAATCTTATGCAAATCCAGAAGGGTGCAAGATTCTGGCACACTGGCCGGCGAAAAGCCATTTATGATTTATCCGATTTTAATTGGAAGGCTTTATTTTGGACTGTCAGATCTTGAAATAATTGATTGAACAAGTCTTTGGCCACCAGATTGGTGAGCTGTTCCACGTCTTTCGGATCGAACGTGGCGACGGTGTCGGTTCCATTTGCGCCCAGCACCATCCTGACGGTGCTGCCATCCACCGCATTTTTGGCTTCAAAGCCCACTTGTATCCGGACAGCAATATCAGTAAAGCCAAAGCCACTTTTGGCGTTGGCCTCCAAAGATAAAATATCACCTGTCAGAATGACATCGGCGGGGGAACCGACAGCGCCGGGTTCAGATGTTGTGGCCCGGGAAGCTTGCCACTTTCGCTGTTGAAGGTATTCCAATGCGAGATTGGCCATCCCTTCGCTGACATTCCCATTCCAGACATTAAAGTGAGTCGCTCCTCCCCAGAAATGGGTACGGGAACCAATTCGATTTTTCTGAGGTCGGTTATCCCGAAACGGTTCAACGAGAATGGTGAGACTATCATCATGGTAGGCTTCGGCCTTCAGAGAAGAAGGGGAGGCATGGGGATCAAAATTAATTGTTTGCCCGGTTCCCTGGCATCCAACGAACCCTATGCTGGCTATCAACACCATCATTGACCAGTTGACTTGTGTGTTCACACGTTGCTCCTCCATGTACAGGAAGTGAATGCCAAATGAAATCTATGCCGTGACCGGAGGGGGATTCCGATTGAGATGAAAGGGCACAGTATAGGCATCATCCGACTCTGCCGTGCAAGAATAATGAAAATGCAGAATTTTATCTAGTCCCTATTTCATCTTTCAGTGCAGAAATGAAAATGAATGGCGATGGCCCAAAGGCTTACTTCGGATGATGAAGCCACATGTCTTGACTTTGTCGTAAATCCCTTGAGACTATCACACCTGGTTTGACTGTTTATCCAAAGGAATTTCTTCATGTGGAAGCGCAATTTTTTGTTTCGAGCCGGGGAGGCCGTGCCTCTTGAGCAGACCGAAAACGAGTTATTTCATGACACGGATCCGGCGTTGGATAGTTCGGGGTTACAGATGGATAAGTATATCTCCGTCTGGCTTCAAGGGGATGGCGATGAAACCAGACCTCTGACCTACACGAATGTGTATGTTCGAACAGCAACGTTAGATCCCGAAAAAGGTGTTGGATTTCTTCAGCCGCTTCAAGGACGCACCCACCAAATAAAAAACATGTTGTCCTCGGAACAAAAAGCGTACCTCCGTCAATGGTTATCGAATACCTATCCTCCAGCCTGGGAAGAGGCTGCAGACCACTTTCAAGCCATTTTCTCCGAATAGTGAAATTCCAACCATTTAGGATTGCGGTCGGGTCGTGTGATGATGGGAAATCTGCCGCTTGGTAAACATACCGTGTTGACTGTGTTGTGTGAAGTAGAAATATTCTAGGTACGGCGTTGGCTGATGGATCTGCAAACGGATATCCTGATAATCGGCGCTGGTGGCGGGGGAGCCGTCCTGGGACTGATCTTAGCCCGAAAAGGGATTTCCAGTATCGTCCTGGAACAGGCTTCGGGCCCCCCACAAGGATTGCGTGGTGAAATTCTTCAGCCCAATGGGCAGAAAATCCTCCATGATCTTGGCGTATTAGAACAGCTACCCATCCAAGCCTACAACCCCGTCAGATATTTTCATTTTCGTCGAAGCGGAGGAAGGCGTCTGTGTACCATTGATTATGCGATGTTGCCGCCCCCTTTCAATCGAGCCTTGGTCATGTGGCCTCATGTGGTTCATCACACTATTCTCGACTGCCTTGGCAAAGAAAATCCGAAGGGACTTCGTTATGGGGTAACCTTTCGGTCTCTGTTACGGAAAGACCAGGCCATCGTTGGTGTGGAAGCCGACATAGGAGGAGCCTCAATCAAAATAGGAGCTCACGTGGTGGTGGGCGCGGACGGTCCTTTTTCGCAGGTTCGTGGAGCCCTGGGCATTCCGACAGCTCTACACCGGTACAAAGACAGTTACCTCATTGTGATGCTGGAATCCCCCGGACAACTTGAGGAAGCTCAGTACTACGTGGGACAAAAAACTATTCTGGGAATCTTTCCCGCCGCTGGCCAAAAAGTCTATGCCTTTTATATGGTCTCGTCGGACTACTTGACACAACTCAAGGCCGATGGGGTGCCGGCCCTTCGGAAAACATGGAAAACCATTGCTCCCGATCTCGGCCCCCTCTTTGATTCGTTCGTGGATTGGAATCAGACAGCCTATATGGGAACAGGGAGGGTTCGGGCAAAAACCTGGGTGCACGACGGGGCGGTCGTGATGGGCGATGCCGCACATGGCATGAACCCCCATGCCTCACAGGGACGGATGCAAGCCATGGTTGATGCCGTCACCTTGGCTCAAGTCCTCGAAGCCTGCCAACGGACAGGGAATTGGTCGGCTACCGCTCTGAAAACGTTTGAAATACAGCGGCGACCTCACGTCACCATGCTGCAGCGCTTAGCCGATGAAGAAGTCTTTTTCTGGAATACCGGGAATCCTCTCTTAGGGATGTTACGAGACCGTGTCTTTTCCACCATGGATAAAAATCCGCGTTTGCAATATCAAGTGCTTTCGGCCACGGCAGGGTTACGGACGACATCACCCTTTGGATGGATGGATCGGTTTCAAGCTGCGGGGCTGTTACCGGATCCCCGCGCCCATCAAGTCCCTGGCCATGCGCAGCCTGCTTAATTAACCACGGAATTCCAATTTCTTCCTCAAAATTTACCAATATTTGGTTTCCAAGCTATGTCAACACTCACGCTGCATTCACTAGATCTTCCCGAAGATGTGCGGGAAACACTTGAAAAATACCTGACACAGCTCAAGAAAGATTGGCACGCTGATCTGGAAAGTGTTCTCCTCTTTGGCAGCGCCGCCAGGGGAGATTTCATTTCAGGCCGATCGAATATAAATTTCCTGGTGATTGTGCGCCACCTCCCGGTCGATGTGCTTCAGTGTGCCGGGCGACTGCATCGCCAATGGGGAAAACACCAAATCGTGGCGCCATTAATGATGACGGAGGAAGAATTGCACCGGTCGTGTCATCTCTTTCCGCTGGAATATCTTCAAATGCAGGACCACCACGCGCTCTTGGTAGGTCGGGACCCTTTTGCCACATGGCCAATCGAGGACAGACAGTTAGGGTGGCAATGTGAACAGGAACTCATGGCCAATCTCCTCAGGCTGCGGCAACGGTTTGTGGAAGGAGAAGGACGAGCGGAAGCCATCCAGGCATTGCTCATTCTGTCAATTACCGCCGTCCTGCCCTGTTTGCGAGGCCTTCTTCGGGTCTTGGGCCAGACGTCAAAGGGAAGAGATGTGCAGATTCTCGAACGTCTTCCCCAAGCACTGCAGTTCGAATCAACCGTCTTGTTAGAGATGCTTCATATGAAGAGGGGGATGAGTAGCCCCGGTTCGCTAGAATGGACAAAGGTGTATGAACGGTATCTTCAGAATCTGGAGTTCTTGTGCAAACGAGTCCAGACCGTTCGTCAGGAGGGCCGTTTATGACTATCTGGCCAAAGGCGCTAGCGGGTCAACTCATTCTCGTGATCGTGATGGCCGTTTCTGCATCTTCGGTGGGAATGACTCCCAAAGAACAAAATCTCCCAACCCCGTTAGGCTACGTGAGTGACTATGCCAACCTGCTTGATGAGGGATGGCACAAACAAATACGGTCGGTGTGCAAAGATCTTGAAACCACTTCTGGTATTGAAATGCTGGTGGTGACGCTCCCCACCATTAGCTCTCTTCCCCATGTCCAGGAGTATGCTTCTCGCCTCTATGAAGCCTGGCGGATTGGTACCGCTCAACAGGAGCGTGGCATCCTGTTGCTGGTGGCTGTCAAAGAACGTCAAGCGGCGGTGGTCGTCGGGAAATCCCTCTTGGCGGTGCTGACTCCAAAACAATTGGATGAGATTTCCCTCAAATTTTTGCGTCCCATGTTTCGTTCTGGACAATATGGGGTGAATGTGTACCGGTCAGCCGTATCTCTCGCCACGGTGGCCGGGCAGGTTCCTATGCAAAATGAAGCTCAAAAGCCTAAGCGATCAGCCGGTTTTTGGATGAATCTGGGAGTGGTGTTTCTGATGCTCTACGCCTTATGGAGATTCACCCGTCCTGAACGTCGGCATCCGTTTCCTCGTTGGAAAAAGGGCGAATATTGGGGAACAGGCCAAGGGGGATTTGGTGGAAACTTTGGCGGATTCGGCGGAGGAACAGGGGGGCAGGGATTACGTTGAAGGGGCGCTCGATGGTAATTGGCTTGAATGTTTCGGCACGTCTCGCCCTTCTTCCATATCCAGCAAATCAACCCAGGTCGTGATATCGGTCCGGGTGGGGTCAATCCCATCACGAATAGTGTGAAAATATTTCTGTGGCTCTTCCGTTTCCGGTCTTTTCGCCAAAAATCGTTGATTCCAGTCTTCCATCTCCGCCGGGTGCGAGGTGTGGCTATTTGGCGAATCCAACGCTTACACTCCCAATCGGATTTTTCTTTTACGCCTTCCAGAAACACCTGGGAGGTCAATCCCGCACATTCCAAGAAACTTTGCTCTAACGGACACGGATAGATGTAATTGCCCAATGTTCTATGGTGAAAGGCCCGGCATTTATCAATCATGCGGGGTAGATGCACGTATCCTAAGAGGGTTTCTTTGGGATTTCGCCACGAAGTCGTGCGAAGGTCCATGGCGGGAAGGATTGAACCGGATTCCCCAAGCCGACCACATGCCGGCCCGGGGATATGGTTTAAGACAACATCTTATGATTTTCAAACGTTAACGTTCGCACGATGATTTCCCCATTTTCATAGGAAATAATGCGACGGGTGGCGGGGAGGTCCGAGGCACCCACCCTGATGTGCGTATCAGAAAAACTATCCACGTTTTTAAGTGATCGGTCTTTGGGTGAAAAATAATAGACTGTGTACCGGGTGGTGAGATGTTGTTGATCCTGGGTGACCGTGCTGTCTTCCACGTTGATGGTAAAGGCAGCCTGGGGCATGTTTCGGTTGATTTGTGTGATGCGGTTGTCTTTCACACGGTACCAGGAACCCATGCCATCCCCATGAATGATGATCCGTTGTCCGAGTGGATGGTGCTCTTCGCCGCCTAAGGTGAGGGTGTATTTTCCGTCGGATTCCTGGAAATTTCTGGGGCCCCGATGCACGGCAATCATCCCAATTTGGTTTTGAGCCCAGGTTTGAAGTTCCGTATCATCAATAGCGACAGTCACATCCCGTGGTCCTTTCACAGTGACGGTGCCTTTGGTTTCCTTACCGTTCACATTAATGCGGAGGTCCGCTTGAAAACCCTTGAAGTCGGGTTGCCACCTGGCGGTTTTGGCGAAGGCGGCTTGTAGAAGGTCACGGGCTTTTGGATCATCCTGCACGTCGGTGCTTTGTTTTTCTCGCGTATACATTTCCATGAGTCAGACTCCTTTTACTGTCATGCCGGGTTCCAGGTAAAAATGATTCTTTGAATACTGCCGATCATTATAAGGATCTCCTCGAAGGTGGACAACCATTGCCGCGTTTTCCTTGGACCAACTCGTAAAAAACGGTTAGTCGTGGCAGTCATCTTGAAGGCGGAGATGCCCTGGCACAAGAAGCAATCAGACAACCTGGGGGAGCCGGGCACCGCGCAGGAATTAAATGAACCACCATCCGGATGAACTGACCTGCAGGGCACTACACCTGTCGAAAATTAGTGTCGATCATGATGGATGATGCCAGATAGCCTCCAACCTTTCCTCTTAAGAGTGTTCAAAAATGTCCGTCCGTCCTGCACTGAGGCCCTCAAAGGAAAGGCCGCAACTGCTTGGACGAACGGAGCGTAGTACGGAGGAGTACGTGAGCACGGCCAAGGAGCGACCTGCCTGCACCATCGAAAAAGTCGAAAAAATAGTTTCTCACATGTTATCTTTTGTCCCGGTTTTCTT
>WHTE01000024.1 GCA_009377845.1 Nitrospirales bacterium
CGAAGTGCCGCTAGGGCAGCCATCGCGGGAGCCCCTGTTTTCCCAGGCGACCCGGCAACAATCCCAGCATGCCCAAAGGTCCCCTTATGCGAGGACGGCGGGCGAGGCGGGATGAGGGATCGCACTATCTCTTGAGAAAGAAGATGAATGTGGGGATTCACATCCGCCACAAAGTCCGGGGGAATGCCAATATCGACCACTTCGATGTTTCCGACTTTGTCGATGGCCGAACCCAGATATAGGCCGAGCTTCGGATATCCGAACGTCACGGTCAGATTGGCCTGGACAGCGACTCCCAGTGTGGCTCCGGTATTGCTATCCAATCCGGAAGGGATATCAATAGCCACGGTAAAAGCCTGTGAGTCATTCATGGCTTCAATGGCGAATGTGTAGGGAGCGCGCACGGAGGAAGACAGTCCGGTACCCAGGAGTGCATCGACAAGGAGATCGGCGTCTTGCGTGAAAGAGCGCAGTGTTTCCTCCGAGGGGTTGACCGTGAAAAGGGATGGCCGGATGACCTTGCTGAGTCGCCGATACATGATCTTCGCATCAGGACTCAGTTCGTTGAATGGAGCCATCAGGACCACCTTCAGCCTTGCTCCCTTTTTCTTTAAGAGCCGGGCAACGACCAGGCCATCTCCGCCATTATTGCCTTTGCCACAGAGGATGACGACATTTTTCCCCTTAGGGACTCCCCATGCCTGTATGAGGTGCGTCACCACACCGGTTCCAGCCCGTTCCATCAAGGTCGTGCCAGGAACCTTGGCTTCTTGGATCGTGCGTCGATCAAGCGTTTGCATCTGTGCAGCGGTGACTACCCACATAAGCGGATCAGACGAAAGAAGCAAAACGGTTGGTTAAAGAATGAAAGGTGTATAAGCGATTCGTATGACGTGCCGGGAATGAATTCGTGTACTGAAATGTCCTCGGATTGAGTCGTGAGCTTGTCTGGATAACCACTTGGGCAAATTGATGAGATAATGGCCTCTTCTCTTTGACGTTAGGCTAGAAGATTTTTCATGTCCCGGACCGCCCGTTCAAGTCCGACAAATACCGCATGAGCGATAATACTATGGCCAATGTTGAATTCTTCAATTTCGGGAATGCCGGTCAGCCGTTTAGCATTCCGGTAATTCAGCCCATGTCCCGCACTCACGCGCAATCCTAATTTAGCCGCAAGTCTGGCCGCTTGAACAAGAGCGTCAAACTCGGCATCTTCCTCTTTTTGACGACGGGTATTGGCGTACCGGCCGGTATGGAGTTCCACGTAGTCGGCTTGGACCTTGTGGGCGGCGCGAATTTGATTGACATCAGGATCAATGAACAGGCTGACGGGAATTCCTCCATCATGGAATATTTGTACCATGGCCTGGATACGGTCCCGGTGCTCGGTCACTCCCAGTCCACCCTCTGTGGTGAGTTCCTGCCGGCGTTCCGGTACGAGGGTGACCAGGTCGGGTTTAACGTTCAGGGCAATTTTGGCCACTGAATCTTCCGCTGCCATTTCTAAATTGAGATGAGTCTGTACGGTTTCGCGCAAAATGGTCAGATCCCGATCCTGAATATGCCGCCGGTCTTCCCGGAGGTGCACCACAATTCCATCGGCCCCGGCGAGGAGAACCAAAGAGGCCGCCATCACGGGGTTTGGTTCATGTCCGCCACGAGCTTGGCGAAGTGTCGCCACATGGTCGATATTGACGCCTAGCCGTGCCATTTGGTTCCTTTCGGGACTGATGAGGAAAGAATAAACCTACGAGTGCCCATTATGGCAAAAGGGAAAATCTCCCTGCAATAATCGGAAATCCTGGCTAGAGGTTGAAGAGCGGTGGAGGCTTTTTTGAAAAATCCCGCGTCCCGAAATTGACTGGTCACGTCCCCTCATCTAGAATAAAATCTCTATTAAATCGTACGATTTTCTATTCATTCCCTTCCCCAACCATCAAGGACGTTTCGTCATTTTGCACTAACAATGGAACCTTTTTACCGAATTCAACGACTGCCAGGATACGTCTTCTCTCAGGTCCAGGAGTTAAAACTCCAAGCCCGGAAGCGAGGAGAAGATATTATTGATTTAGGCATGGGCAATCCCGATCAGCCCACACCCCGTCACATCGTGGACAAATTGATTGAGACAGCGCGACTCGGGCGGAATCATCGCTATTCGGCTTCACGTGGTATTACCAAATTACGCCATGCGATCTGCGATTGGTATCAACGAAATTATCAGGTCGATTTAGATCCGGAAACGGAAGCCATTGTGACCTTGGGGGTGAAAGAAGGGTTGGCGCATTTGGCCCTGGCCATGGTGGGACCGGGCGATGTGGTCCTGGCGCCGACCCCCACCTATCCAATTCATATGTACAGTGTGATCATTGCGGGTGGCGAGGTGCGCGGAGTTGAATTAGGCCCAGATTCTGATTTTTTTGAGAACCTCACGAAGGCCTTTAAGCAAACGCAACCGGCTCCTCGGGCGTTGATCATCAGTTTTCCCCACAATCCCACCACGCGCGTTGTCGATCTGGAGTTTTTTAAAAAGGTGGTGGAATTTGCCCTGGAACACCAAGTCTGGGTCATTCATGATTTGGCGTATGCTGATATCGTCTTCGATGGATACCGGGCTCCCAGCCTTCTGCAAATACCAGAGGCCAAACACATCGGCGTGGAATTTTATTCCCTCTCGAAGAGTTATAACATGCCGGGTTGGCGGGTGGGATTTTGTGTCGGGAATCGTGAAGTCATTGGCGCATTGACCAAGATCAAAAGTTACCTGGATTATGGAATGTTTCAGCCCATTCAAATTGCCAGTATTATCGCCTTGAACGGCCCGCAGGATTGCGTGAAAGAAATTGTGGGACGCTATGAGCGACGGCGCAATGCCCTTGTCCGTGGACTCAACCGCATTGGTTGGCCGATCGACTACCCTCGCGCCACCATGTTTGCCTGGGCAAAAATCCCGCAACCCTATCTCGGAATGGGGTCATTGGAGTTTTCCAAGTTACTGTTGCGAGACGCCAAAGTTGCGGTGTCACCCGGCATAGGATTTGGCGAAGGCGGCAATGACTATGTACGCTTCGCGTTAGTCGAAAATGAACACCGCATTTTCCAGGCGGTTCGAGGAATCCGTCAGGCCTTAAAATTGGGCGGGGATCTGTAATGAGAAAAGCTATCCAGGTTGGGCTGATCGGGTTTGGCACCGTGGGAACAGGGGTCGTGAAGATCCTTCAAGGAAATGCCGACCTCATGACGAAACGGGTTGGGGCCCAGGTGTCGCTCGCTCGGATTGTGGATTTGGATGTCACCACGGATCGCGGAGTATCGGTTCCCAGAGGGGTGTTGACGACGGATGTCCGGGACATCCTGGATGATCCTGCTATTGATATCGTGGTGGAATTAATTGGCGGGCATGAACCCGCCAAACGGTTTATTCTTCAGGCTCTTGAACGCAAGAAATGCGTGGTGACGGCGAATAAAGCCTTGTTGGCCGATCATGGCGAAGAAGTATTTGAGGCGGCATTCAAGGCGGGAGTTGATCTCGGTTTTGAAGCGAGCGTGGGGGGAGGAATACCCATCATCCGATCTCTGACCGAAGGGTTGGCCGCGAACCGGATTTTGTCCATTACAGGCATTATGAATGGCACGTCCAATTATATTTTGACCCGGATGACGAATGAGCACCGTGATTTTGACGAGATTTTACAGGAAGCCAAAAGGGAAGGGTATGCCGAAGCCGATCCGTCACTGGATGTCGAGGGCGTTGATGCAGCTCACAAATTGGCCATCATGGTGAATCTCGCGTATGGGACTCCTGTGCCCATGAGTGCCATCTTTACTGAAGGGATTTCCCGTATTTCGACCGTGGATATGGAGTTTGCCCGTGAACTCGGGTTTACGATTAAATTACTGGGAATCGCCAAACTACAAGAAAGTGCCATTGAGGCACGGGTGCATCCCGCCCTGGTGCCGGCCGGATCTCCCATTGCACAGGTGAACGGGGTCTACAATGCCATTCACCTGATTGGTGATGCCGTTGGTGACATTGTCCTGTATGGCAAAGGGGCCGGGTCGCTTCCAACGGCCAGTGCCGTCGTGGGCGATATTATCGATCTGGCGCGAAATCGCATCGCAGGGGTTGCCAGCCGGGTTCCCGCGACCTCGTTTCAGTGGGAGTCGCGTATGCCGATTGCCATTAAGCCTATGGCCGACATTGAAAGCATGTATTATTTGCGGTGCATGGTGAAGGATCAACCCAGGGTCTTATCGAGCATATCGGGGATCCTCGGTCAGCGAGGAATCAGCATCTCGTCTGTTCTCCAAAAAGGGCGAAAGGAAGGACAAACAGTGCCTTTGGTTATCTTGACGCATCGATCGTTGGAGCGAGCGGTTCAATCGGCACTTCAGGAAATCAATGCGCTTCCCATGGTTTCAGAGCCGACGACGTTACTTCGTATGGAAGGGGTGGAATAACAATGAAGCCAAATAGCTTCACAAAGGGTGACAGGCCATTATGATTCCTTGGCGTGGAATTATCGAGGAATACCGGAAATTTCTCCCTGTGGGAGATCAGACCCCGATTGTGACTCTTCAGGAGGGGAATACGCCCCTTATCCCCGCGAAGCGCTTAGCCGAGAAAGTCTGTCCGGGACTGGATCTGTATTTGAAGGTGGAAGGGGCTAATCCAACCGGTTCCTTTAAAGATCGGGGTATGACCATGGCGGTTTCCAAAGCCGTGGAAAGCAAGGCCAAGGGGCTCATGTGCGCCTCGACCGGCAATACCTCCGCTTCGGCAGCAGCCTATGGGGCGAAGGCGGGGCTGCCGGTATATGTCGTGGTGCCGGCAGGGAATATCGCGTTGGGCAAATTGACTCAGGCTCTCATGCATGGAGCGCGAGTCATTCAGATTGAAGGGAACTTTGATCAGGCCTTAACCATCGTGAAAGATTTGTGTCAAGAAACGGCTATTGAGTTAGTCAATTCGATTAATCCGTTTCGTTTGGAAGGCCAAAAAACGGCGGCCATGGAAATCTGTGAACAGTTGGGATATGCCCCGGTCATTCATGCCCTGCCAGTGGGGAATGCCGGGAATATTACCGCGTATTGGCGAGGGTATCGGGAATATTACCAAGCCGGACAAACTCAAGGGTTGCCTCGTATGTTCGGGTTCCAAGCGGAAGGAGCAGCTCCACTGGTCAGAGGATATGTCGTGGACTCGCCGAAAACCATTGCCTCAGCCATCCGAATAGGCAATCCTGCCAGTTGGTGTTTTGCCCTGCAAGCGGTGGAGGAATCACATGGATACCTGGACATGGTTTCAGATGAAGAGATTCTCAAGGCCTACCAAATGGTCGCGCGAGATGAAGGGGTCTTTTGTGAGCCCGCTTCCGCTGCGTCTCTCGCAGGGATTGCAAAAATGAACCACGCGGGTTTATTGCCGCAAGAGGGGGCCATTGTGTGTACTTTAACCGGGCATGGGTTGAAAGATCCTGATACGGCCATATCGGTGTCGTACCGTCCGGTGACCGTTCCCGCGACACATGAAGCAGTCAGAGCGCAATTAACAAATCTGTAATCCCTCGTGACGATCTGAATATTCAGGCGTTTCATTCATCCACTAACCCGAAATAGTGAGGCGAAGATCGTGCGGAAAACGATCGTGGTTCACGTCGATGGATTGACGGGACATTCTTTTCCAGAATTAGGAAACCAGACATTATTACAATCAGCTCGGACGCCCTATCTGGATCATTTGGCTTGTTATGGAGAATTGGGGCGTTTAGGGGTTCCCAGGGAACTCCGGCGATTTTCCGGGGAAATGGCACTTCTCGCGTTGTTAGGATACGATCCCCACAAATGGTACACCGGTCCTGGTCCATTGGAAGGGGTGAGCTTAGAGGTTGTGCTGGACGCACATGATGTCGCGTATCTCTGCCATTTGGTCACCCTCCGCGGACAGGATGGATGGGGGGATGGGAAAAAACTGGGGCCTCAGTTGTTCATGGCGGATCCCTTTGGAGGGGGAGTGGAGACCGAAGACGCCAGAGAACTCATCGATGCCATTAACGAACAATTAGTATCGGAAAATATTCAATTTTATCTGGGCCGCCATCACCGGCATCTCATGGTATGGGTAGGGGGAAGTGGCAAAGTGGTCTGTCGCAATCCACAAGAGGCGCTGGGGCAGCCGATCGACGCGTATCTGCCAATTGGCGACGGGGCTCAAATTGTGCGTGAACTCATGGAGGCCTCCAGGTTGATTCTTTGCCATCATCCTGTGAATCAAGAGCGACTCGATGCCGGTTTGAGGCCGGCCAATTGTTTATGGTTGTGGGGGCCTGGCAAGCCTGTGGAATTGCCTCATCTGAAGGAACGGTGGCCAGTCAAGGGGACGGTCATTTCTCCCGATGGGCCATATGTCGGTGTCGGAACTGCCGCCGGACTCCAGACGGTCAAGGTCGAAGACGTGGGAGAGGGAGATATCGCCTGGTTGCAGGCATTGGCTACAATGACTTCCACAGTTCTTAAAACGCAAGATCTGGTCTGTCTTCACGTTCCCTTTTACGCGTGGTTAGTGAAGGATGGAAAGGGCACGCCACCGTCAACATTGGTTGAATATCTTCAGCGTGTGGATGAACATATGATCGGGGCGTTACAACAGTCTTTTGCGACGAATGACTCCCACCGGATTGTGGTGGTGTGTACACCTTTTCCGCATCAGCAGGATGATGGAGCGTCGGCCATATCTCCATATCTGGTGTTTGAAGGGCAAAAGGTCAATTCGGAACATCCTCCTTTGACATTGAATGAACGACAGGTGGCCAACCGTCCGCTCCGTGACGCCACGAAACTGTTTGAGCGGTTTGCAGTCAACAACTAAGAGCTATGGCGCGTTACATCCAAAAGTTTGGCGGGACGTCAGTGGGGAGCCTGGAACGTATCCAAAACGTGGCTCGGCTTATTGCACATACCTACCGGGCCGGGCATCAAGTGGTCGTGGTGTTGTCTGCCATGAGCGGGGAGACGGATCGTCTGATGAACATGGCCAAGACCTTGAGCGTCGATCCGGATGATCGGGAACTCGATGTGTTGCTTTCTTCAGGAGAACGGGTCACGATTGCGCTGATGGCGATGACCCTCAAAAGTCTTGGGATCAAGGCGCAATCCTTTACGGGACGCCAGGTTGGAATTGTGACCGATAGCGCGCATACGAAAGCCCGGGTCTCCCGGGTCGATACGGACCGGGTCTTGGGAGCCTTGCGTGATGGGATTGTTCCCATCGTGGCCGGCTTTCAGGGTATGAACGCCGCGTCCGATGTGACGACGTTAGGACGTGGGGGATCCGATTTGACGGCCGTGGTGTTGGCGGCGGCGCTCAAGGCCGATAACTGCTTTATCTACACCGATGTGGACGGTGTGTACACTGCCGATCCCAACATTGTGCCGGGCGCGAGGCGGTTGGACAAAATCTCTTATGAGGAAATGTTAGAGTTAGCAAGCCTGGGCGCCAAAGTCTTACAAACGCGTTCCGTGGAGTTAGCCGCAAAATACCAAGTGTCGGTGGAAGTGCGATCAAGTTTTCAAGACGGGCCTGGAACCCGCGTGGTAAAAGAGGATTCAGATATGGAACAAGTCTTAGTCTCCGGGGTCACGGGCGATCGGAATCAAGCCAAAGTCACGGTGGTAGGGGTGCCGGATCAACCCGGGATTGCGGCCAAATTGTTTAGCTCCATTGCCGATGCCTCCATCAATGTGGATATGATTATTCAAAATGTGGGTCAGGAGTCTCTGACAGACATTTCCTTTACGGTGCCGAGGGCCGATCTCACTCGGGGGATGAGCCTCGTCAGAGATATTGCCAAATCGGTGGGAGCCCGCTCGGTAGAAGTGAACGAAGCGATTGCTAAGGTGTCGTTAGTGGGAGTGGGGATGCGTTCGCATTCCGGTGTGGCCGCCCGAATGTTTCAGACGCTCTCACGCGAGGGCATTAATATCATGATGATCAGTACCTCGGAAATTAAAATTTCCTGTGTGGTGGAAGAAAAATATATGGAGCTGGCTGTTCGGGCATTGCACCAGGAATTTGGATTAGAGGCGCCTCCGGGAGCCAAGAAATCCTAGTCAGGAGATGTCCGTACTCAAAGATGATCCGCAAAAGTGCCATGAATCCTAAGCTTCCTGTCATCGAAATCTACGATACGACCCTACGAGATGGGGCTCAGGCTGAAGATGTCAGTTTCTCGGTCGAGGATAAGGTCCGTATCGCCGTCAAATTGGATGAACTGGGGGTCCATTTCATTGAAGGGGGGTGGCCGGGGGCCAACCCCAAAGACATTGAGTTCTTCCAGATCATGAAATCGACCCCTTTGCAGTACGCCAAAATGGTGGCATTTGGTTCGACGCGAAAAGCCAAAAATACCGCAAAGGCCGACCCCACGTTGGAAGCGCTGTTATCCGCGGAAACGGACATAGTCACCATCTTCGGGAAAAGTTGGACACTGCATGTGACCGAAGCGTTGGAGACCACGTTGGCCATCAATTTGGAGCTGATTGCCGATTCCATTGCGTTTCTCAGGTCCAGGAGGCGGCAGGTTTTTTACGATGCCGAACACTTTTTCGACGGGTATAAAACGGATCCCGACTATGCCATGAAAACCATTCAGGCTGCGGCAGAAGCCGGAGCGGAACGGATCGTGTTGTGTGATACCAATGGCGGGACGATGCCCTGGGATATTGGTGAGATCTTTGCGTTGGTCCGTAAGAACTGTTCCGTGTCGTTAGGCATTCACGCGCATAATGATGCGGAGATGGGCGTCGCCAATTCGTTGGTGGCCGTGCAAGCCGGAGCGATCCAGGTCCAGGGGACGATCAATGGCATTGGAGAACGGTGCGGAAATGCCAATTTGTGTTCCATCATGGCCAATTTAGAATTAAAAATGGGGCGAACAGCCTTGGGAGATGGACGATTAGCACACCTCCGCACCATTTCCCATTATGTGGCGGAGATGGCCAATTTGACTCCTAATAAACGGCAGCCCTATGTGGGAGATACCGCATTTGCCCATAAAGGGGGTGTGCATATTCATGCGGTGCAAAAAAATCCGCTCACCTATGAACACGTGAATCCTGATGTGGTCGGAAACCATCGCCGGGTGTTGATTTCCGACAGCAGCGGGCGAAGTGCTGTGTTTGGAAAAATGGAAACCTTCGGGCTGGATCTTCCTCAGGATAATTCCAAGGTGCAGGAATTACTGGATTCCCTGAAAACGCTGGAATATGAAGGCTATCAATTTGAGGGAGCGGAAGGGTCCTTTGAATTGTTAGTTCGGAAAGCCATGGGGACTTATGCTCCCTCATTTGAACTCCTGGGGTGCCGCATCATTGTTGAGAAACGGAAAACGAATGAGGACCCTATTTCCGAAGCCACGATTATGGTCAAAGTCGGGGAGGTCGTCGAACATACCGCGGCCGTCGGGGATGGGCCTGTGAATGCCCTCGATCATGCTCTTCGCAAAGCGTTGGAGCATTTCTATCCGCAGTTACAGGACGTCAAGCTTCTGGACTATAAGGTCCGGGTCTTAACCGGACGACATGGAACCGGGTCCCGCGTGCGGGTCTTAATTGAGTCGGGTGATCAAAAAGAAAAATGGGGAACGGTCGGGGTGTCCGAGAACATCATTGAAGCCAGTTGGCAGGCCCTGGCCGATAGTATTGAATATAAGCTCATGAGGGAGAAGCAGTAGAAGCAAATGCGGTCGCCCACCCTCCAAGCCGGAGACGGGAAGCATCTGGAGGGGCTTCTGTTCTTGACATCACATGCGATGCCCGTTACGTTGCTGCCAGCAACAACGGGCAGAAGTGGCGACATACATTCCGGTTTCACGGCTTTCTAGACCATTGGCGAGGGGGTACTGATTATGCGAAAGGCTGACATCGCCGAAATCATTACGGAGACGGCGGGGATTCAAAAGTCCGACTCCATGGAAATGGTGGAGCAGGTGTTGGATTTGATCAAGTTCATGCTTCAACAAGGGGAAGTCGTCAAAATCGCGGGATTTGGGAACTTTGTTGTCCGGAACAAGGGAGAGCGCAAAGGCAGAAATCCGAGAACTGGAGAAGAAATTGCCATCACGCCCAGGCGGGTGGTGACCTTCCGACCAAGCCAACTTTTTAAGAAGTATGTTAATTCTTGACGGGCAAGAACCCCGCTATCGGTCCCGTTCAATCTCTGGCTAGACGCACCATGGGGTGATTGCAGGTATGGGGGTTGGAAGCAAACACGAGGAGAAGGCCTTTTATAAAATTGGGGAAGTCGCCGACTTAACGAACCTTCCCGCGTATGTCCTACGGTTTTGGGAGTCAGAATTTATCTTTCTCAAACCGAAGAAAAGCCAGGGCAAACACCGGGTGTATTCGAAAGCTGACATTGACACCGTATTTGAAATTAAACGCATGCTCTATGATGAAGGGTATACGATTGCGGGTCTGAAGCGGTATTGGTATCGAAAAAAACGGCCAGGGAAAGCTGTTCAGGTCCCCAAGGACCGTGTCGAAAAAGCCAAGGCGGAACTGCAGGGAATTTTGAAGATACTTGATCGAGAGACGACCTAGGTATTTGGCTGATAAAGATGGGAAATGAGATAGGTCAAGACAGTGTCGGGGCGTAGCGCAGCCCGGTAGCGCACTCGCTTGGGGTGCGAGAGGTCGGCCGTTCAAATCGGCTCGCCCCGACCATTTTTTTCAGCGAGCAAGACGGGTCAATTCCCTCCTTTATTATTATATGTTCAGAGGAGAACGGATGTTGGGCCGTACGAAGGCTGGCTAGGCTTGTAGGTCCTCCTCTTCAGCCAGCTCCTCACCCTCCGGCATGCCATACGCTACATATTTTGCATAGGAGAGATAAATCTGACTGCTATCTCTCATGGCCTTTGAACCAGCCTTCATTCTGGTGAATCGGTTTTTGGATTCTTCATCGGGCTGTGTTTGTAGTTCGCTGACGTATTGCTCTAATAACAGAGAATAGCGTTGCATCGCCTGCTCTATTTCCAAATAGGCTTGCACAATATCTTCTTGCATGAATGTTCCTCCTTTATAATGTTCCTCACCTTACAAAAGGATGGTCCCAGGGTCAACTTTTCCTGATTGTGTGCATGGATGCTAGGGAGAGCGGAGAAGGTCAGGGAGAGAGTCTCGCGATGAAGGGGTGTTTGACCGATTTTTCAGGTATTCAGTAAAATGCTCTGCGGGTTGGAGAATCCGCAGCGTGTGTCTGTCTCACCACAATTTGGAAACCTGTAGCTTAGTCCCCACTATTTATGAGTCTCCACCCGTCTCCTTGGATTTCTGTTGTTATTCCCATCAAAGATGAGCGTGATAACATCCCGTTGCTAGCCGGCCAATTACTCAAGTTTTTTGAGTCCAGGCCTGAAAGTGAATCGGCCTCGTTTGAACTGGTGTTTGTGGATGATGGGAGTTCGGACGGCAGCGGGTTTTTGCTGGACCAGTTAGCGTTCCAGTCTTCTGCCATACGGGTCCTTCATTTAGACCGGAACCATGGGCAAACGGCGGCATTCGATGCGGGCTTTCGGCAGGCCGGTGGGGAGCTAATTGCCACGATGGACGGTGATCTGCAGTATGACCCGAATGATTTTGCCAAACTCCTCCCATTCGTGGAAAGCTATGATTTGGTGTGTGGGCGACGACAGGCCAGGCATGACAATGTGGTCCGTCGATGGTCGTCGACAATCGCCAATCGGGTTCGCAATTGGGTAGTGCGTGACGGCATGTCGGATACGGGCTGTTCTTTGAAGGTGTTCAAGAAAACCGTGGTGGAGCGTCTTCCCCCATTTAAGAACATGCATCGGTTTTTCCCGGCATTGGCGCAGATGTATGGTTTTAGGGTGACCGAAGTGCCCGTCCAGCATTTTCCGAGAGCCCATGGGGTGTCCAAATATGGAGTGAGCAACCGGTTGTTTGCAGGCCTGTATGATCTCTTCGCGGTTCGATGGATGCAGAAGCGCTGTTTGAACTACACCATGAAAGAGTTCCGTCCTCCAGGCCCATCGGATCAATAGCGGTACCGACGCAGTTATCACTTCCACTATTTTTCCCGCCAAAAACCAACGTATGAAAATCAAGACGATTTGGTATTCAGGAATCTTCGTCTATGTCCAACTATGAAATGATGTGGGTCGGCATCGGCTTTGTGGGGCAAAGCCTGTTTTTTTCACGCTGGTTACTGCAATGGTTTGTGTCGGAGCGAAAAGCCGAAAGCCAAATTCCCGTGTCGTTCTGGTATATGAGTTTAATCGGCAGTGTCATCGTGTTGGCCTATGCGATTCATAAAATCGACCCTGTGTTTATCACGGGGCAAGGCCTAGGGACGGTGGTGTACGTTCGCAACCTCATTCTGCTCCACCGTGCCAAAAAGCGAGTGGCAAGTGGATAATCTGTCCTCCCCGACGGCGTTCTCTTCACCTCACTCTTCCTTTTTCCAATCGGCTCCCCTTCATCTGGCTCTCCTCCTTGTGCTGGGCATCTGGCTTTTTGGCTTGGAAGGCGGATGGATGTTCGGACTGGATCTCGGCGGGTTAGGTCTGACCGATCGGGATGAAGGGAGTAATGCGGAAGCGGCCAGAGAAATGCTCGAAACTGGAGATTGGATTTCTCCGACACTCAATTATGAGCCGCGCTATGCCAAACCGGCCTTTGTGTACTGGCTCATCAGCGGCTCGTACACCCTGTGGGGAATCAATGAATTTGCCGCGCGCTTCCCGTCAGCCCTCTCCGGCCTCTGTCTGATGCTCGTGCAATATGCCTTTGTGCACAGGTGGTTTGGAGCCCCTGTGGCGTGGATGGCCTCCTTGATGCTGTTGCTCAACATGGAATTTTTAGGCATCAATCGGATGGTGCTGACCGATCCGGTGTTGGTCGTCTTCACCACGCTGACCGGATATAGCTTCTGGCAGGCACTGCAACACGAACAAGGGCGACACTGGTGGTTTGCGGCCTTTTACCTCGCCATGGGGTTCGGCATGTTGGTCAAGGGGCCGGTGGGCATCATTATTCCCTTAGTGGGCGTCATTCCGTATGTGACCCTCATGCGCCAATGGGGAACCTTTTGGCAAAAAGGGTTCCCGCTGGTCGGCCTCGTTCTGGTCGCCGCGGTCGCGGCTCCCTGGTATGTCATGATGTTCCAGATTCATGGGGAAGCCTATTGGGCTGCGGCACAGGCGAATACCACCGGCCGGTTCATGAATCCCATGGAAGGTCATGGGGGGACGCTCTTCTTTTATGTGCCGGTGGTGTTGGTGGGATTTTTCCCATGGAGTGCCTTTCTCCCTTTCGTGTTGTATCACGCGTTAAAACGATGGAAAGCGTACTGGCAGGGACAGGGGTTTGCGTCACAGGAACAACATCTGGAGTTTTTTCTGAGCGTGTGGGTGGTGGGGTTGCTGCTGTTCTTTACCCTCTCGGCCACGCGGCTGCCGCATTACATCTATCCGGCCTTTCCGGCATCAGCGGTCCTGGTCGCCCTCTGGTGGAAGCGGTTTCTGAAAGGAGAATCCCCAGCCGGATTCACCGCTTCGACCCGGATACTCATCGGGGTGGGATATCTCGTAGGGTTTGCGTTGATGTTTGCGCCGGCGGTCTTTCATTTCTTCATCAAACAGATCATCAAAGAATTTCCCGGAGCCGTTCAACTCGAATTAGGCTGGCTGCCCATGATGATGGGGTTGGTCATCATTATTGGAACGATGGGACTTCGCCAGTGCATGGCATCGGAATCAACGCGATATCTTGGGGTGTGGGTAGCTGGCGTGATGATGGTCGTCTTTGCGTGTCTGGTGGTGCGGGTTGGGCTTCCAATGTATCAAGAATACTTCATCGGTCCGCCTCAGGAATTGGCCGGGATTGCGCGGTATAACCTCGGGACGGAAGACCGGCTCATTCAAGTTGGTCGAAAGCGCCCATCACTCAGTTTCTACGCACAACGCAAAGTGTATTTTCTTGGACCGGGGGATGAAGAATGGTCGCAGCATCTCTCTGCCCCTGGTCGGAAAATGATTATCCTCCAAACGCCCCTTCGCCGTGAACTCCCGGAGTCGATGTCCGATTGGACGGTGGTCCTGGACCATAACGGCTTCTCCCTCCTCTCCAGCGAACCCCTGCTAAAGGAACACTCGTAAGCGGTTCGTTCCTCATTGAGGGTGTTGAAAAATGTCGCCGTGCCTGCGCCGATGCTCCCGGCCTTCGTAGCCGAAGCTACTTCGGCGGAGTAGGCTCGGCAGGCAGGCCAGCGGCGTTCTCATTGCTCGGAGGGCTCAACGTGCCCCTGTGTAAGCCTCGCCCTCCTCGTGGCTTGCGGCCTTTACTTGGAGGGCCTCAGGACACGGCTGGACGGCCTTTTTTTTTTGAACAGTCCCTCCTCCAACTGTCATGTGAGGATAGGTGTCAGGGGTAGCCCGCAATTAAGAAATTTTTAAATTATTCAACCCTCTTTGCCTGATTATTCCCCCAATGCCAGAGAGTGAATCTCAATGAACGTGTTCAACCTGTCTCATGAATGCGTGACAGGTGGCTATCATGTCTTGATCTGTTGCAAGAAGTCCTACGCCGACGATGATCACCAGGTCCTTCCCATACAGCTCCACGACCTCTTTGATCCGGTCTCCGCTGATTCTCCCGGCGGCGGTGGGAAAAATCGGTCGCACGTGTCCCCAGGGCACGGCGGTTTCCGAGGCAATGTGCCGGCAGTTTTCCCTCGATAGAGAGTAATGGCTATCAGAGGAGGGATAGATACTCACATCGGCGCCGGCCAATCGTGGCAATTGCCCGAACACCACGGCCGGAGCCATCCCGTGGTCGGGATGCATGTACAGACTGCCTAAGAACGTGGGGTGCGTCATGACGGGCAACCCCAATGTCTCATCCTCTCCCACGATCTTCACCGCTTCAAACCCCGCCAATCCGGGACAGATTAAGACACCTCCAGCGCCGGCCTGTTTGGCGAAGAGGGAGCGTTTATATATGCCCTTGGCCGATCCTGTCACATGTGGAATGTACAGACACGTCCGTCCTGTTTCCCGATTGGCTTGCGCCACCGCCTCCGCACACTGTGAGACCCGTTCATCAAAGGGGCAAAATGCTTGATCCACCAGTCCCTGGTCATCTTTGATGAAATCCAATCCACCCAGAGCCATGCGATAGGCCCGTTCCGCCAGGATTGACGGGGACAACCCGACCGGCTTTAAAACGCCACACACGAGTGGGCGCTGTGGAATGCCGAGCAGGTGACGGAGACCGGTCCGCCCGAATCGAGGTCCCGGCCATTGTCGGACAAACGATTCCGGCAGGTCGAGACGCGCGACGCGGATACCCGCCCTGAGACTGGCAATGCCAAAGACAACATTCAAAAGTTGCGTGAATTCTTTGCCAACCAAGTCACAGGAAAAACTCACCTTCGTTGAAAAGGTATTATCTGCCAGTTCTTCAAAGTATTCGACTCGACCAATGAGATGGTCTCGAATAGGTCCCGGTTCGACCAGGGCTCCGGGAAGTTCAACCGTTTGATCAAAACACAGTGCCTCGGCTTTCGCACGGGCTTCAGACTCTGAGCCGCGGAGGTGGTATTCCACCGTAAATCGGGAATTGGAGAATTGGAAGGATTCGGCATTCATCGGTGAGAGTCCCAATTTTCTGTGTCCTTTGATTTTTTCTATTTCGAAAATGAGGATCGGGGAATTTTTAGAATCCACTATACTTATACCCTGTATTTTTTCTGGTGAATCTTGCCTTGAATCGAGGGGAGAAAGTGTACTTGTGGATAATGAGACGAAACGGTAAAAATCCTGTTCATTAGTACCAGGGGTCGATCATGCTTCTCCTTGGCAATTTCATTTCCGTACAAGTCAGCGTGACGAAACCTTTTTCCATTGACATATTTCCTCATTTGGCAAAGAATGGCAAATAGGCCGTTACTCAGCCTTAGGATTTGTAGGCTCCTTGATTTACATGTACATTTTTTGCAAGTTTGAACGAGTGTGAATAGAAGGGATCTACAACTTCTAGCTGATCTTCGAATCGTGGATGCGAAGATACTGCTAGATTTCGGCCGATTTTCTGCAGCCTATTATTTGCTTGGCTATACAATTGAGTGCGCCTTGAAAGCTTGTATCGCAAAACAGATCATGGAACATGATTTTCCAGATAAGCAACTTGTTCAGGATAGCTATACTCACGATCTCGAAAAGTTATTGCGGATCTCTGGAGTGAAGCACAAATTCGACTCTCACATAAAAATAAATCAGTCTTTCGCAGTTTATTGGAACATTGTCAAAGACTGGACTGAAGGCTCCCGATACGACAATAATATTCCAGAATTGAAAGCTCGGGACCTTCTAAACGCCGTGACTGATGAAACAAATGGAGTTTTGACATAGCTCAAGACAGTGTGGTGAAAGAATTGCTGACCGACCGGATGATCCAGGCGGGTGCGGAACTTACCAAGAAATTGGATGAGCGACGTTGGCCTGTCCATGCCTCTCTATGGCAGTTCATTTCTGAAGGAAATCAATGGAAGCTTTTGCTCGCATCTCCACGCGTGAACTTAGACGGTCCGAAAAAATCCTACGAAACGGTTCAGTCTACTTTAGCAGAGACTTCAGCTGCCGAAGGAATAATTATGCTCAGTGACATTGCTGTCACTGAGCCAGAGAACCCACTACTAGGACTGCTTCGTGTGGCTATTACAACTGGTCCCACAGTATCAGGTATTCGGTTTACTGGAAATGTCATCAATGGACACTTTATCGAGGATGCATACATTTACCGAATATCTGACGTAGCCCCTATGGATGAAGCTCCCTAACAAGGGCAATTCCCCAAATCCGACAGGTTCCTGGTATATCGAGCAACCGGATCATCTGAAACTTGCGCATGTTGCTGTCTAGTTCTTTCTGACGTTCACCCTCGCCTTACGATGTCAACTATGGTTCTTGACCACATCTTTATCTGTGTCCAACCTGGCGCTTCTGAGGCGGAAGCTTTGATAGATTTCGGGTTAACAGAAGGATCACCCAACAGGCATCAGGGGCAAGGTACTGCAAACCGCCGCTTCTTCTTTCGGAACGCGTTTCTTGTGCAAGTCAATTTAGGGTCAGGTCTTGTAAACAAGCATCAAGCCTAATTCTGGATTCGAGCGGTGCACGTCTCTAAATCGGCACATCCCTCAAGTTGAGCATTCAGCTGCCCTTAGGCTGCGAAGGGGGCAGGAATATTTCTGAAGCGCACATCGTACTCTGGAAGGGATATCGACGGATGTGGATGAGCGGGCGGATGAACCGAGTCCGCGACGGGGGCCGCTCAAGACCCGGCTCCGGCGGCCGAACTCGCGGTTCAAATATAGAGGGATGGTCCTTCATTCGTTACTGACCCACGGGCTCTATTATGCGCCATTTGTGATTCCGAAGAAAAAGCAATTTGCGATTATGACGGCGAAGCGTTCGTCACATTTGGCTGCCAGCATTCTGTAGGGGTTTCCGAAGTTGATTGGAACTCGACCGGATACAAAGCCTACGCTCGGTTGGCTTCTTAATTCGGTTATGAGGCCAACCTGAATTTTGTTGTGGTGAGAAACCTCATTGCCAGTGGCTTGGAGATTTCATGGCTTGCACCTGTTAGCTTCTGTCGTTGCCGGAAGCATGTTGGCAGCACAGCCTCTTCGTTTGCTTTATTGGCTCCTCTACTTTTTTACTTCGCAAGGTTAACCTGGGCTGTATCTAGTCCCTTCAAAATGTATGTGTTCGGATACAAACTTCTGCGAGTGGGCGGAACATGCGTTCAGACGGGCCCGTGCGTTGCTAGTGCTTTTCCTCACAAAACCAACGCCTAACAGAAATAAACCGTGGTGGTAGTAACACCGGATGCAGGCTGGCGTGCAGCTTGCTTCTGCATTCAATAAGTCGTGCCGCAACGAGACGAATAGATGGTCCTTGGAGGCTGATCGGCTCTCTCCCCTTCGGTTGTTGAAGGGCGCTATTGGGCGGTGAGTATATCGTCGAGAAAAACGGCCCGTCGTGTCGGCAAGAGAAGATGTGTTTCTAATACTAGAGAAAGGTTGGGTTTCATTCTGATGTTTTAATTCATCAAAGGAGATTGACATGGCGAACAATCATCACGGTCTGGTTCCGTTCAAAGGAATCGAGCATTTATGTACGCTAAGCCCGTTTCGGCCCGGACGCTTTGCGCGTCTCTTCGCAGATTTGCCGCCGTTGTATGTCGACCCGCTGGTTCTTCATGAAGTTGGCAAGGCAGGCGGCAAGATGGAGGATAAAGGAGCCCCAAGTCTGACCAACAAAGTACCTGCCGGTCAGATTTTCTTCGGGCAGTTTATCGACCACGATATCACGCTCGACGACAGTTCATCGCTCACTGCGAGCAACGATCCGCAGAGCACAGAAAACGTGCGCACACCCACGCTTGACCTTGATTGCGTTTACGGGGACGGCCCCGGAGCGCACCCTTATCTTTACGATGTCGATGCTGGGAAGTTACTTACAGGCACAGATTACGTTGATCCACCCAATCCGGCTGACCTCAGGAATCACGACCTTCCGCGGTCTTCGATGAAAGGTAAATTCCGAGCGATCATCGGCGATCCTCGAAATGATGAGAATCGAATCATTTCGCAGATGCAGCTCGGGTTCTTGCGTTTCCACAATACAGTCGTGGACACGGTTGCCGCGAAACCGAACGCGCCGACCGGCGCTCAGCTCTTTGCGGAGGCGCGGCGTATTGTGACGTGGCACTACCAATGGGTCGTCGTCATAATTTCTTGCGGACACTATGCGGAAACTGGATTGTTGACGACATCCTTGCCAATGGTAGGAAGGTATACCGCCCGGAGTGTCTGGGGGACAATGAACCCTTCATACCGATCGAATTCGCCACGGCTGCCTATCGGTTCGGCCACACCATGATTCCGCAGAAGTTCAGCGTTAAACCGGGTGGGCCTAAACATGATGTATTCGGCGCAACCCTTGGAGAAGGATTCCAGCCAGTCACCAGTCTTGACGAAGTTGTTGATTGGGCTGCGCTGCTGGATAGCGGCAATGGGCAATTTGAGCGGGCTGGCGCATTGGATACGAAGCTTGCCAAAGTGCTTCTCGATCTCCCATTCATGCCTCCGACGGTTCCCGCGTTTGAAAGATCTCTCGCCGTGCGAAACCTTCTGCGAGCTCAAAGTTTCCTGATTCCATCAGGGGAACAGGTGGCCGGGGCGATAATGGCTGCCGGAGCCACTGAAATCACTACCGCGATGATTGAAACAGTTCGAGAAGAGGGTGATAAGCTTGGATTCCCCAAGGCTACTCCCCTTTGGATTTACCTGCTCGCTGAAGGCAAGGCGATCGGACGCATGGATGAAAATACTCAAGGTCAAAAGAAGTTCGTGAAGGGGGAGGGATTGGGTCCGGTCGGCGCTCGTTTGGTTGGGGAGGTTATCATTGGGCTGCTCGAACTTGATTCACGCTCTTTTCTGGGCGCCAATCGCAACTGGTCGCCTGCGGATACGAATGACAAGATTGGAGCAAACGGTGTGACGAATCTCTATCAACTATTAACTGCGTAGGGGTGTGTCACCCTTCCCAGCAACTCCTTGGAGAGAATAGAAGGGGCTCCCCTTTTGTTCTTTCCAACGAGGTGCGCCGGCTGCAGGAGGCTGTGGACGATGGAGCCATCCCGGGACCCAGCCAATCCCGGAAGAAGGCACAGTCGAGTGGTCGCGTCATGCGTTCCAAAAAGGCGAGACGACTCTCCGCGTCTGCTTCACCTTCAAAACCCTAGCTAGGCATTTCTGAACCCGGCTCGACTACTGACTTTCTTTTTTAAACCCGACGCCCGTTTTCTCATGAGAGTCCAACCCTCAACAACGTCAAGACCAAGAAGGCTGATTTTACTTTGACGTATTTTGGCGATCGACAAAGAATAGTGGATGGGGGCCGCCACTCAGTAGTCGTAGACTTGGTTGACTCGTCGATCTATGTGCATTTTTTTTAGGGCAAGTTTGAACGAGGGTGAATAGAAGGGATCTCAAAATTCTAACTGATCTTCGTATCGTTGATGCGAAGATACTCCTAGATGGCAGACACTTTTCTGGGGCCTATTATTTGGTGGGATACGCCGTTGAGTGTGCCTTGAAGGATTGCATCGCGAAACAGATCAAGGAACATGACATTCCCGATAAGCAACTTGTTCTCGATAGTTATACTCACAATCTCGAAAAGTTGTTGCGGATTTCTGGTGTGAAGCTCATGTTCGACTCCCTTATAAAAACACATCAGTCCTTCGAAGTTAATTGGAATATTGTCAAAGACTGGCCTGAAGGGTCGCCATATGACAATAATGTTTCAGAAGTGAAAAACTAGGGACCTCCTAAATGCTGTGACTGATGGAACAAATGGGGTTTTGACATGGCTCAAGACAGTGTGGTGAAAGAGTTGCTGACCGACGGGATGATTCAGGCGGGTGCGGAACTTACCAAGAACTTGGATGAAGGACGCTGGCCTGTCCATGCCTCTCTGTGGGTGTTCATTTCCGAAGGAAATCAGTGGAAGCTTCTGCTCGCATCTCCTCGGGTGCAATTAGACGGTCCGAGAAAGTCCTACGAAACGGTTCAGTCTGCTTTAGCAGAGACTCCAGCTGCCGGGGGAACAATTATGCTCAGCGACATTACTGTCACTGGTTCAGAGGACCCACTATTAGAGTTGCTTCGTGTGGCGATTACAACTGCCCCGACGTTATCAGGCATTCGATTTACTGGAAATGTCATCAATGGACGCTTCATCGATGACGCGTATATTTACCGAATATCCGATGTGGCCCACACTGGTGAAAATACTTAGCAAGGGCATTTAGCCAAATCTTTTCCACGATTCCATCAGATCAATATATTTTTTGTCGAGTGACCGAAAGCGAGGGATCTTCTGTCTAGCACTGAGCTGTGGACTCTATTAGTTGTAATGGCGAAGATGTGTCTAACGAAAAATCATCCACTGCAAAATCCATTGGTATTTGGGAGAAGGTGATTGATGTACAGATGCACTTTAATGATCTTTGCCTGAGGGTGAGGAACTTTGCCGTTTCTCTCTTGGGGGTATTACTTGGTGCGGCAGCTATTTCTTACCGCTTTGGTGGCTTAGGTTTCAATTTTTGGTATTTCCTTTCATCCATCAGCAGTATTTATTTATAAAAATCTGAACTTCATGTGTCAGACAGTGTCGGGTCAATGGTGAACGGGTTGCGTGTTGAAAACGGAAGGCCATCCGGCAAACCGGGCTCTCTCTTCCTCGTCATTCCCGACATTGTTTATCGGGAATCTCTCTTAGTTTCGTTTCGGATGGAACCCCGCTAACTCATGCGGGGATGACGACTGGGATGTTTTCGGCTTCGCCCACATGCTCATTGTTATCTAACACTGTCCGTCAACGGATATCTAAGTTTTTACAATTTATTTCTATATCCATATGGTCAGCAGATAGAAAACATGCTTAAAGAAACTCATCCCAAAATTATGCTAGCTCATAGTATCAGAGACCAAAGTCATCGGTTCCTATGTATGAATGCGGCAACAAAGCTGAATATTTTCTATGGGGTTATATGTGGGATTCAATTCCTTTTGAAGTGTTGGGATGAGTATTGGACCGGTTCGATGAAAAATGGCGGCTGAGAAGGCTGTCAGGTCTGGGGTCAATCGTTCTTCTCCACCGATGAGGCGTTTACCGAAGGAACAAGAACTGACCAGGCTCGTATTGTTGGTGATTGTCGCAGCTTTGGGAAAAGAAAAGCCTGACAGGTTACAAGGGAGGCTTTACAGGCCCATGGCCGCCTAGGAAATCACCTCAAATTTTATGTGGCGATGTCCTCGCCGAATCCGGTAGGTCTCGAAATCATGCCAGTCGAGCGTGAAGATGTTGTTCGAATGTAACAACTCAGCGGCCACAATCAACGAAGCGTCCGCTAAATCCATGGGATGATCGGCATATTGCTCCATCAACTCAAAGCCTCGTTCTATTCCCGCCAAATCGAGATAGTAAATCGATTCCCCGCTATGTAGGACAAAGTCACCTTAGGCGATCCGAGCCGTAATTTTCGGGGGAAAGCATATGAAACGTTTCCGTGAGAACCGGGATTGTCGTGGTGAGAGGAGACCGAATTTTTTTTAGGATTTCTTTACAGAGATCATGTTGGGCGTTCTTGGGATCACATAGTGCGACGAAGGGGCCGGTATCGACCAGGATTCATTGTTGGTGTTTTTTCTGTAGGGCTTTTGGGACACCCTGGCGTGTCTGTGTCGAAGAAGCAATTGCATAGCCACCTGGTCCAAGGTCCAATTCTCGATACACGTCATACGGAGCCCGATGGGTATGCTGGTCGATTTTTCGCGGTGTAGGAGGAACAGGCCTTTCTTTAACGCCACGGATATGGATAAGCCCGTGGAGCGAATAATCTGCTGCAAGATTTGTTCAGTCTCATCGTCCAAACGAATGGTTTTTGTTCCCATATTTCCTCCAGGCTTTATTGCATATTACAGATGTAATACATGGTAAATGAAGTTGTCAAAACTGCCTGTTCATTAGAGGAAAAGGAAGAATTCAAATCCCCCTCACCCCCTTTGTCAAAGGGGGAATCTCAATGGACGCCTTGTGGTAAACAACGGGAAATTGCAAGTTAAACGGAGCGGATGGCGAAAGTCAGGAGAGCCATGAGGACCATGGCGACTCCTAAGGCCGCTTCGGCCCAAATGGGATTCGGACAAAGCCAATGGTCTGAGCCTACGCTATCTTGATGAGAGTGATAGAGTGGATTCCCCGTCCACCAGACTATTCCTGCCAGCAGACTTGCTCCAAGAATCACGGCACTGCCCGTCGTGGTTGCTAAGCCAAGGCCCACGAGGAGGCGTGGCCATTGAGGGGGCGAAAGCCTTTGAGATGAGGTTCCTCCCTTAGACAGCTCTCGAATCCACCAGAGTCTGAGTCCCAATCCAACCACAATAGCTATCATTCCGAGGAAGAGTGAGAGGGACGGCTCCAATTCAATGCCGGGGTGTGGAACGAGAATCCATACCAGCCCAAAAGCCGTGACCAGCCAGGGGAGACCATGAGCGAGGGTTTGCAGTAAGACATCCTTCCACTTGTGAGGACGATGGACGATAGCAAGTCCTGTGACGATCCCTAACAGCAAACCGCCAAGAACATCTGTAGGAAAATGGGACCCTTTGATGACACGGCAGATTCCAATAAATGCGGCCAATCCGAACCACACCATTTTGCCTTTTGGAAAATAGTGCGCAAGGACGGTGGCCACGGCAAATGATGCGGTGGTATGACCTGATGGGAAGGAGTCGAATCCACTTTCCACTGAAGGGGCCATTTTCCAGTCCTGGCCATGCATGAGTCTGGGGCGAGGGCGGCCGATGGTATGTTTCAATGTTTGCGTGAAGAGTCCGGCCACCCCGTGAGCGAGCAAGGTGTGAAGACCGGCAGATTTCCAGGAAGGCCGACTCAGCGCAAAGCCGACGGCACCGATTCCCAATGAAATGAGCACCAGGATGAGCCCGTCTCCTAACCTATTTCCCGCATTGCCAATGTGGTCAATGACCGGATGAGTGAAAGTTCGAACGATCTGGAGGGTCGGCATATCCAACTGGGAAAGGTAATAGAACAAGCCGAGAAAGAGGCCTGTCGACATTCCTGCAATCCAAAAGGGGGTATAAGTGAACAGATAACGCGGAAGATGTGGAGAGGCGGATGGAGGTGAGGGGGGATGGTCAGTCACAACATCTTAGGAGTAGGAGTGGTCGGGTTTGGTTTTCGTTGCTTTGCGCGATTCCAAGAGGGTGTAAGTCTGCCTCACAGGTTTTTGGCAGGGGTGAGTATCCAAAAGGGAAACCAGGATGGATTCCCGTTCCCACGGGAATGCCGGATAAGATGAAGCTCTGTTCCCTGCTTCCGAGTGGGCAAGTTTTATTCGAATGACGGATAAGATGGATCCGTGTTCTCCTTGCCCCCGACACTTGACTAAAAGGGAAAGCACTTTCGTGCATTTGGACCATGATGAAGCCCCTCACCCTTCCCTCGCCCCTTTGGAAAAAGGGGCGAGGGGAATCGTATTTGCTTGAATCAACAGGCCAATATCATGTGAGGAATTACGGCACCCAGTCTGCGAGAAAGATGTTGAATTCGTGCGGGTTGGCCGCATTCCGATCGGATGACCACACCAATTGTTTTCCGTCAGGTGAGAACATCGGAAAACTATTGAAGTGTCCATTGAAAGTAATTTGTTCGGGCCGAGTGCCATCCTTATTGATGACATGCAAGTGAAAAGACGGACGCCCCTGATGATCGGCCGGTGTGGACAAGTTTGAGGAATAGATGATTCCTTTGCCATCAGGAAGAAAGAAGGGTGCAAAATTCGATCGCCCGTTGTTCGTCACCTGAGTGTGGTTCGAGCCATCGGCATTCATGATGAAGATTTCCAGATTTGACGGTTCCACAAGGTTTTGAGCGAGCAGGGTACGATAGGCCGTCAGGTCTTCGTCGGTTTTGGGATGGTGAGCCCGGTAGACAATCCGTTTGCCGTCTGGTGAAAAGAAGGCTCCGCCATCATACCCGACTTCTTGTGTCAGCCGCTTCAGATTTTTCCCGTCGATATCCATGGAGTACACATCTAAATCTCCCTCTCGCAAGGAGGTGAAGACAATACTTTTCCCATCCGGTGAGACGGTGGCTTCGGCATCGTAGCCCGGGTTGGCCGTCAGGCGTTGAAGATCCCGTCCGCCGATGTTCATGGATAAGATGTCATAATGATCGAGGGCCCACCGGTAGCGTTCGGTCCGTTCAGGGACAGGTGGACAATAGGGGCTGATGAGATGGGTAGAGGAAAACAGGACACGCCGGCCCCCGGGGAAAAAATATCCACAGGTGGTGCCGCCTGTGCCGGTGCTGACTCGGCGAACATTCGAGCCATCAAGGTCCATAATGTAGATTTGATAGCAGGACCGGAGCGTCTTGCCATCAGGTTCCAGGGTCGATTGATATACCAACCGGTTCCCCTCGAACGAAAAATAGGCTTCCGCATTTTTCCCTGCAAACGTTAACTGCCGGATATTGGCCAAATGGGGTTCCAGTTGATCCCGGTTCGCGGGTGGTTCAACAGCCCAGGCCGGATTCCACGCCAGGGATGAGGACAGCAGGCTCAACAGGAGGAAGTATGTTATCGATGCCTTGGATAGTTGAACAGAGCAGGTAAGACGCATTCATGAACCTCACGGTGAATTGAGAATAATCTCGCGTGCAGAGTGTACTGGCTGAAACATCCCGCGGGCAATCACTTTCCCTTGCTTGAACACCAGATAACTATCCCACCCGTAAAAAAACAACAGTCGTGAAACGGGCCTGACCGCTTCCGGAGACCATCCGAAAAAGAACGTCACGGTATGTTCTGCAGCACGAGGATGAGGACAGGAAATCAGGAAGGCCATCTCCGGGCCCTCGAATGTCTGATCCTTGATGGAGACGTGCCCCGACTGTATGTCTATGTGCTGTTCGCAATTCTTGAAGGAACCGGATTCCAAAAGACGACGGGCAGAAGGTCCGATGACCAGGTACGAAGCCGGTTCGGAAATAACCGGATCATCGGTTTGGATCGTCTCGATACCGGGTTGCCCATCCAGACGTTGAAACAAAGCCTCCAAGCCGTGTTCCTCCTCCTTCGTCATGGTTTTGGGTCGGATCAGAATTCGACGGGCATCGGTTTCCCACTTATTCAACATGGGCGGGAGTTGGTCACGTTGAAGGCGGAGCAGAAGATGGTGCTTGGGATCGAGGGCGATGTGGGTCGGAATCGCCGGGATATGAAGCGTAAATGGTTGTGCGGGCCGATCCACGTTGAGAATGGTGTCATGGGTGAGTCCTCCCTCCAGATCGACGTGGACGGGAAGACGAATGGTGAATGGGGGTTCGGCCTGCAGGATACGTCCGGTCATCGTGAACTGGCCCTGTTGCATCGGATCTTTCTGGACCAGGATATCCTGGATATTCAAGCTTGGTGCGCCCGGTCGATCGATCCATTGTTGGAAAAACCAGCCGAGGTCTCTTCCAGCCGCCTTCGAAAAGATCTGTAGAAGATCGTTCCACTCCAGATAGGTGCCCGTCCCTTCGTGAATTATCCGGCGAATTCCGTTGAAAAATGCCATGTCTCCTATTTCCTGGCGGAGCATGTGAAACGCCAGGGCTGTTTTTTGGTATCCAATAGCATTATCCATGCGGGTTTCTTTGTGGTGAAAGTCCCGGACCGGATATTCCTTGTCCGGCACCGCATACAGATTATATTCGTGGATCATCCGGCGGCGGGTGTTGAATGCCTCCTCCTGATTACCCGTGGCTTCGTCATAATAGTAATTGGCAAGATAGGTGGTGAGGCCTTCCACCCAATTGCCTTTGGCAAAGTCATTGAAGACGGAGTTTCCGAACCAGGAATGCACGATTTCATGGCCAAGGGAATAGGGTTGGGTATATCCGCGCTTTACCACCCCTTGGCCTAAAAGGGTGAACGAAGGAAGTCCAAGGCCGCTCGGGAAAAAGTTTTCCACCACGGCAAATTTTGTAAACGGGTAGGGACCCAAAAGGTTGGTATACATCTGAAGATAGCGGATGGTTGCTTCTACGTATTGGGCGGCCAAATGCGCTTCTTCGGGGAAGAGGTAGGTGGCAAGCTGAATGCCCTTCCATTCCTGCTTGTGCACCACAAAATGATTGGCTGCCAGAGTCAGGGCTTCACTTGGCAGAGTAATCGCCCATTGGGTGGTTCGGCGGCCGTCGGTGAGGGTTTGAGCGACTTCTCGGCCTTGGGTGATCGCTTCCCAGTCTGAAGGGAGACTGACGGTGAGATCGAATGTCGAGAGGGCATGTTCCCAGGTGGGATACCAGAATGTTTCATACGTCAAATAGATCCCGTTTGGTCCTATATGTCCGTTGGTGTCATCCGGTCTCACAAAGCGAAGGCCACCCGAAGCTTTTGGCGAATCATCAATCAGCCCGTGGTACGCAAGAGTCAGGACCGCCGTTTGATCTGGATGGTCAAGGGGCGGCAAGGGAATTTCGACAACCCGCCGGGTTGAAGGAGGCTCCGGGGTTGGGGATGCAGAGGGGGTGGGCACCGGAAGCGATTGGCTGTTGAATTCCACTCGATCGATGGTGAGTTGAGGATGCAGGACAAATGAGATGGATGAGCCGGCGCGATGGTGCTGTGGAAGATGGATTCGATCCAATCCGCTTATGACATGGGTGTCGGGGTCCAGATCAATGTGTAATTGATGGTGAATGGGAGGAGAAGTGCTGGCTTCGAGCGGATTCGCCATCGCCACGCACAGCAGTGCCATCCAGAGAGCGAATTGTGGAAACCGCCTGAGTGGAGCCAGGACATGGTGAACAAAACCCACAGTATAATTTCCTTATGCCATTACCGGATATGGTTTCTTGTTCGTCAGATGTTAGCGTTAAAGGAGGGTTAAGCGGCGGTGCCGCGTTAGGCCGGTGGATCTGTTGTGGGTAATAATGCCTCCACAAAAGCAGAAGCATTGAAATCCTGCAAATCAGCTTCTCCTTCCCCCACACCAATCAGACGAATGGGAAGATTCAGTTCGTCTACGATGGCGACCACGACTCCGCCTCTGGCTGTGCCATCCAGTTTGGTCAGAGCTAATCCCGTGACGCCGAGTGCCTCATGAAATTGCCGGGCTTGCGCAATGGCATTCTGCCCCAGAGTGCCATCCAGGACGAGTAGGATTTCGTGGGGGGCACCGGGCATTTCCCGGTGAATGATCCGTTTGATCTTCCGGAGTTCATCCATCAAATTGATTTTGGTATGGAGCCGTCCAGCGGTGTCGATGAGCACCGCATCGACTTTGCGGGCTTTGGCGGCCACAATGCCATCAAACACTACTGCGGCAGGATCGGAGCCCTGCTTATGCTTAATCACCTCAATGCCCGTTCGGTTCCCCCAAATCTCTAATTGTTCAATCGCAGCCGCCCGAAAGGTATCGCCGGCGACAAAGAGTGTTTTTAACCCATGTTGACTCAACCGATGTCCGAGTTTGGCGACGGTCGTGGTTTTCCCGACGCCGTTGATACCTACCGTCAAGAGAATAAAGGGACGAGGGCCGCGCCGAATGAGTTGTTCCAGCGGTTCGGTCTCTCCCTTACGAAGAATGTCCATGAGGAGGGTATGGAGGACGGCAACCGGATCAGTGGCATTGAACACGCCTGTTTGATTTTTGACCATCTGAAGAAATCGCTCGACGGTGCGCACGCCGACATCCGCTTGCAGGAGACTGGCTTCGACGTCTTCCAGTGCGGCGGGGTCCAGGCGGGATCCCACCAGACGACGCAATGAACTTTGCACGGTCTGGCGTGTTTTTGCTAATCCATCTTGAAGACGTTGAATCCAGCTCATAGTTTAGTCATCCGAAGACAATTGCGAAATCAGAGCACGGTGGCCATCTTATGCGAGAAGATGAGGGACAGGCGTCAAGCGGCGAAAGATCGCTTGCTCTTTTCGCGTCATCCGTTTGGCCTCCTGTTCGGTCGTTTCATGGTCATATCCCAGAAGATGAAGGGTTCCATGGATGAGTAAACGCAGGATTTCCTCATCGGGGGTGTTGCCAAACCTTGAGGCTTGGGAGAGCGCCACGGGAACACAAATCACCACATCTCCCACGAATGCCAGGGACGATTGTGAGGCATCCTGCATTGGGAAGGCCAGCACATCGGTCGCATAGTCACGCTGTCGAAATGTTCGGTTGAGCCTCTGCATGCGAGTCTTGCCGACCAAGGTCAGACTCAGGCTGGCGGATGGATGTTCTGCCTGTTGTAACACGGATTGTGTCACGCGGCGCAAGGTCGTGGGTCGAACGGACGTTTGCCGGAGGTGAGTACGGAGCCAAACGGCCATCGGGCATTACAGCATCGGCCCCTGGCCATTGGTATTCGATCCCGAACGATAATTGAGAGATGCGGTCGAAGGGTCGGATGATGTCTTGTGCGGGCTGTTCGGTGGTTGCTGTTCAAAACGATCATACGCTTTAATAATGGCTTTGACCAACCGATGCCGGACGACATCTTGTTCGGAAAAATACACAAATTGTATCCCGTCGATATTGAGGAGAATTTCAGCAATCTGCGCTAATCCGGATTTCTTCGAATCGGGTAAATCGATTTGGGTGATATCTCCGGTCACAATCGCTTTGGAATTGAGTCCGAGCCTGGTCAAAAACATTTTCATTTGTTCAGCGGTCGCGTTTTGTGCTTCATCTAGAATGACAAACGCATCGTCGAGCGTTCGCCCCCTCATGAACGCCAGGGGAGCGATTTCAATTTCGCCACGTTCAATGAGCCGATTGGCCCGTTCAATGTCCATCATGGTGTACAACGCATCGTATAAGGGGCGCAAGTAGGGATGCACTTTGGCAAATAAATCTCCTGGAAGAAAGCCAAGATGTTCGCCGGCTTCCACTGCAGGCCGTGCGAGAATGATGCGACTGACTTGTTTATGCGTGAGGGCTGCGAGCGCCATGGCCATGGCCAGATAGGTTTTTCCTGTCCCGGCCGGTCCAATGGCAATGACCAGATCCGATTGGTTTATGGCTTCGAGATAGGCCTGTTGATTGGGAGTTTTAGGATTGATGTTTCCTTTTTTTGTCGGAAGAGCGCTCGCCGAAAAGGTGAAGGGTTTGAGTGGAACGTCGGCCTTTTCTTCTGTGGCCCGAATGGCTCGTGAGATATCATCAGGTTTCAATTCGTAATAAGTCCGGGTCCAATCGGCTAATTCCTGCAAAATATGTTCGGCCCGCAGAACCGACTCAGGTTGACCCTGGAGAGTGATTTCATCGCCCCGGGCCGCCATCCTGACCTGGAGTTCACCCTCGATCATTTTAAGGTGCAGATCGTGCGGGCCGAAAAGATTGGCTAAATCGACCCCTTCTCGTAGTTTAATTTTTCGCACGTAGGATTCGAGTGACCCTCCTGTTAATTGTGGTTCAAGGTATATTTATTCTAACAAAGGTTTCAGCGAGGCTCAAGGAACGAAATGGGAGGCTACCGTTTCTTTTGGCAGGCCGAACAATAAAACGAGCTGCGCTCACTCTGCATGCGTTTGATCAGGGTTGGGCACCCATGCGAGCACGGCAATCCTGCCTTCTGGTACACCTGATGGACTTCCTGGAAGTGCCCTTGCGATCCATCCGGAGCACGAAAGTCTCTGATGGAAGAGCCTCCGGCTGCAATGGCTTCCCGTAAAACCGTGTGCATGATGCGATAGAGCCGTTGACAGGATGGGGCTCCCAGCCGATAGCCGTGAGCCTGTGGGTGAATTCTGGCGCGGAACAGGATTTCATTGGCGTAAATATTTCCAATCCCGGCGAGGTGATGTTGATCAAGGAAAAATGGTTTCAGCCGGCCTCGACAGCTTTGAATGAGCTGGACAAAGGGTTGTTCGTCTATGTCCAGGGCGTCAGAGCCGAATCGGCGTTGCATGAAGGCTTCCAATTCCGGTAAGGCGAACAGCCAGAGCCGGCCAAATCGGCGGGGATTCCAGTAATGCAGCTCAGCGGCCTGCGCGCCGGAAAGCCCGATGCGGCAATGAAGGTGTTGAGGGGATAAGGCCAAGGTATGATGAAAAAACCAGAGTCCGGTCATCCCGAGTTCTGAAAGAAGATACAGGGCTTGATTGGATCGCTGACAGGTAAAAATCAAACACTTCCCTTTCCGGGCGATATTGGTGATCGTGGAGCCCTGGAGCCAGGGGATGAGGTCATGCCCTGTGCGAACAATATCCGAACGGTGAATGGTGAACGTTTCAATGATCCCACCCAGGACATGACCGTTCAGATGGTTCAGGATGACTTCAACTTCAGGGAGTTCCGGCATGGAAGGCGATGTGGGAAAGGTGGAAGGTTAGAGTGAGTGTCCTCGAGTCGTCTCTTGTGGCATGGAGCGTTGTATCAGATTTCGGGTGGCACTGGATATCGCCTTCATTTCTTGAAATAGGGAAGACCGCAGGCACTTGGACGAGCGGAGCGTACGAAGAAGGAGTACGTGAGTAGGCCAAGGGGCGACCTGCCTGCGCGCTTGCGCGGCGAAGCGCTTCAGCGCGTAGACGTGAAGCCGCTCCGGCGAAGGCAGGGAACGCCGCTGGCCTGCCTGCCGAGCCTACTCCGCCGAAGTAGCTTCGGCTACGAAGGCCGGGAGCTCCGGCGCAGGCACGGCGG
>WHTE01000025.1 GCA_009377845.1 Nitrospirales bacterium
GTAATCCACCACGCCGAATAGGCGAGGGTGGGCGTAAAGGCTTCCGGAGTAAAATCAGGAACAAGGTTATAGACATGGTAATATTTCCGAGTTAAAGAGCGCACCGCGCCCATGAGGCCCATTGTCCAAATCGCGCTAAAGGCCAGGAATATAAGGACGAACTGGGAAGCGAAATCGATTTTCCCCCACATGATCGTTCCTCGCTTAATTGCCCGGTTATACAAAATATAATTGACCACAGTGAGGAACACGAGGGTAAATGCGGCAGCATTTTTCGCCGGCATGAGCGCTAACTCACTCGCCCATGATGGCAGCTCATTCTCCTCGGTGGCCAGCCCTTGTGTAGCCACAAAACCATGAGGGGTCATCCAAATCGCATCGGCCACCACAATCATTAAAAAACCGATCTTGACCATGGTGAATGCTGAAACCGTGAAATTCTTGAGACCTGGAACTTTACTGAGAGCCGCGGGAAGAACAACCAAAATGCCCAATACAATCAAGGATTGCCATTCCGGTGGAGGGAACATTTTCCATGTGTATCCCATAAGGGCCGGCATCAACAGCACCACCGCCGCCACAAATCCAGATATTCGTACCTGTTCGACTCCCTGTATTCGCTTTAAGCTCAACCAGATATAATAGTTACTGGCCAAAAAGAGGAGTCCGACCATGGCTCCTTGCATTTCAAAAAACATCGACAATTGGTCGGCCATCATGTAAGGACAAATCGAGGCATCATAGTCACACAGTTCATAGGCCAAGAGATAACCCATGAACGGAAGAAGCATTAAGGCCCCCACGCCGATCATGTTCCCAACAAACCCCATCCAATCGTAATAGGATCGCTCCTCGTCTGTTTTTGATCCCATATACATGTAGGCCGCGATCAAACCGGCGATAAACCCTCCAAATGTCACATTTCCCACCAATCGGTGAAGATTCAATGGCATCCAACTATAATTGGCTATTTTATCCCACAAACTGGCTGTCTGGATAAACTCCACTAACGACACACCTTCCGCCGCTTTAGCTGGCGTATTCATAAATGACGTCGGCCCGTCAATCACAAAGAGCGTCACCGTTCCAACAATATTCAGCAGTATGCCGAGGGCGATATGACGCCCTTTTCTAGCTCCCTTCATGGTATCCCAGGAGTAAAAGTAGGCATACAAGATAATTGTTTCAAGGATGAACAGCAGGGGGTAAATAACCGCGAAGACGAGGAAGAAATGCTTGATGAGCCATGTCGAAAAGTCCGGATACGTCCCGAGCAGGACAAAGATAAACAACCCACCCGTCAAGGCCGTCATACTGTAAAGGATCACCGTGACCTTGATAACTTCCTTGGCGAGACGATCATACTTCGGATCGTTATTTTTATACCCAAGCCATTCAGCCACCACCGCAAATATCGGAGCACCTAAAATAAACGCCGCAAACAAAAGATGAAGTTGAGCGACGACCCACACCCCTGTCCGATTTCCCGTATACGGAAAGTCAACTGGTGGGGCATCCGGGACCTGGCCGAATGCAGCGGCAACCCCGCTCAGGCACACCGCTAGAACCATCCATAAACTTCGATTCAATGTTTTCAAGGATCCTCGCCCTCCTTCTTTTTCATTCATTTCCTGGATTACTCTGAAGCCTTTTCAGCCTCCCCACCAGCAGGAGGCGCCACGGCAGCAGGAGCCTCGGACGCTGGCGATTCAGCAACAGATGCTGCACCAGCCATTCCAGCTGGGACCCATTTGTTATTCGCCACATCCCATTCCATCCCTTTGAGCGCAAAGGTGGATTCATACGCAATGACTTTCCATATGGCATCCTCGGAAAGCTTACTCTTCCAGGCTTTCATTTTGGTACCAGTCACACCTTCATTTACTCGCCAAAACCATACCGAATCCGAATAGAGCTGCATTTGCTCCTTTCGACGGAAATCCCTGGCACCGGCTTTGACGGGTTTCCCGTCCTTTCCGTGGCAACTGGCGCAATTCACATCAATATTCTGTAGGCCGGTAAAGATCGCTTTTCCCTCCTCCAGGATTTCCGGATTATTCCAATAACCCGCGGGCATATGCTTATCTGCATATTCCGGGGGTGCAGGGGGCGGCGGCTTCGGCGGACCTTCACCACCGCCACATGCTGTCATTGACAATCCCATTACTGCCACTCCAATAACTAGGAGACATTTTACTTCTTGATACTCGTTCATTGTTCCCCCTCGTTTACATGATCCTGATTTTTCATTCTGTCATCCCTCACCAATACAATGCTTCTCTTGGCCTTTGGACCAGAAAGAAGGACCTCGTCAGTATATTATCTCTTCCTGACTTTCCCCTTTCGTGCCCCATCCGGCCTTTTCTCTTTTTTTCCGCCAACCTGTCGAATGGCCAAAATCATGGCAATTCCGAATAGGGCTACTAACCCTGCAAGAACCCAAGTCTTTCGCCAAAGCGGAAGAGCACGGCAAGGTTGCCCCAGGTTAATCGTAATAATTCGCTCTGTTTTCGGATCATTGGGGTCAAGGTTCACTCGCCCTGTCGCCTCAAACCCTCCAGACTGAACAACCAAGGGATCGCCTTGGTTTTCATTGTGCAAGTGAAGGACAACTTCGTAGAACCCATCGCTGTCGGTTTTTCCATTCCCAGAAATATTCACCCGGGTATTCTTAACTGAAACGACAACCGCCCCAATGCCTTCGCCATCATCTCCACAAATCCGACCATTTATCGTAAAGCGATGGTCGACTTCATGAAGCGCATACAGCGCACTGGCAGGATAGAGGGCACAAAGGAAAAGAAGGGCAGCTAGGACGAAACGACGGGATCGTGCAAGAGGCGTACGCTGTACACTCTTCAGGTTTCGCAAGCCTTCACATATCTTCCGATAAGAGTCCCCTAGCAACCACCTCAACCTACCAAAAACCTTTTGGGCCACATGGGTCTCTTGGCCCAAAAAAAGTTCAGGACTTCTATCACAGTCAGGAGCCAACCGTCAATAAATTCTTCGGTTCCTGCGTATCGTTGGTCTACAGAATGGACTGCGTTTTTAGAGAAAAACATTTCGGTCGGTGATGCCAGGGTCAAGCTATTTCCTCATACCGATCGGGATGACCTAACCCAAAGGGAAACAGACTTTTTAATAAAGGGATGACTGAGAGAAAGGAGGGAAAAAGAACCTTGCAGAAAAAGTGTATGTTAAGTACTTGGCTCAGGCTTCTTCCATTTTTGAGCCCAGTCCTCCCAAGATCGACCAAAAGCCGTATCTTCACCAGAAAACACGACTCCAGCAATCTCCTGATACAAAACAATGTGCGGCTCGTGACGGTTTGGAAGGAATAGCTTTACATACGGCTGGGGAACATCCTCATGGCGATCAAACACATAGCCAATTAACTGGTCCCCCGTTTTGAGTTGAATCGTCACATCGCCCCGATAGTCAAACGCGCGGCTTATGGCTTCGTGTAATTCTTTTTCATCGGAAGGCTGTATATACCGCCCTTCCCAGGATTGGTGGTTACCGTTTGAACCAATATCTGAGCCCATGATCAACCTTTACTCTTCGCTAAATGTTGAGATGATTGCGAGATGAAACGGGTAAAGAAAATACTTGTGAAGAGAGCATGACTCAAACAGCATTTGGAAACAGGGTCGCTCTAACTGTACCAAAAAACCCACCCCATGAACTGAAGGTATCTTTCACGGCCGAGGCTTCATATCCGCAATGCACCATACAATCACGGCATTGTTCATGTCGTCCCGTCCCATAACGATCCCACTCCGTTTCTTCCATTAATTCTCGAAAGGTTGTGACATACCCATCTTGTAGTAAATAACAGGGGCGCTGCCATCCAAAAATATTGTACGTGGGATTCCCCCAGGGCGTGCATTCATAGTCCCGTTTTCCCATAAGGAATTCCAGGAATAACGGCGATTGATTGAACTGCCAACTGCGTTTTCGTTGGGAAAGCAATTGAGTAAACAACGACCGGGTTCGGTCACGCTTCAGAAAACTGTTCTGGTCTGGAGCCTTTTCGTAACTATATCCAGGGGAAATCATCATTCCTTCAACACCCAACTCCATCATTTCATCAAAAAATCGCCTAACACGAACCGGTGCGGCGTCGTCAAATAAGGTAGTATTGGTGGTCACCCGGAAGCCTCGAGCTAGAGCAGCCTTAATGGCTTTAACTGCCACTTCATAGACGCCATCTCGACAAACGGCATGGTCATGCTCTTCCTTGAGACCATCCATATGAATACTGAAGGTGAGGAATTTCGAGGGAGTATAATCCTGCAATTTCCGTTCAAGCAGAATTGCATTAGTACACAGATACACATATTTCTTTCGCTTCACAAGACCTTCGGCAATAGCCGGCATTTCGGGATGAATCAGGGGCTCTCCTCCAGGAATACTCACAATGGGCGCCCCACATTCATCAGCGGCAGCCCAACATTGCTCCGGCGTCAGTCGCCGATGCAAAATATGATCCGGGTACTGGATTTTTCCACAACCTGCGCATTCCAGATTACAACGAAATAACGGCTCCAACATCAGCACAAGAGGGTACCGTTTCACACCCCGCAAATGTTGTGACAGGGCATATCGAGCTACTGTGAACATTTGAGAGACAGGTACAGCCATCGTTAATTTACCCCCTGAAAATATTCATCATATTTCATGCCATTTCGCCTCTGTTCACCACCAATTGCGAGGCCGGGTTTAGACAAAATAAATGGAGGCGCCGAGCGGGTTCGAACCGCTGAATCGCAGTTTTGCAGACTGCTCCCTTAGCCACTTGGGTACGGCGCCATTACGCATACGCACGCATGATTATAAGGAGTCGATTTTCTCTTGTACAAGAGAGAACGGCTTTCTCTTCTTCTAGTTCAAAAAAGACTGAAATCATTACCGACGAGGCAATACAGGAATTTCTCTTGAGGAAGATCGTATGGGGGTTAAGGAAAGATCCTCCTTGGTGGGAAGATTCATTGGTAATCCTTCAAATGCCTCAGAAGCATGGCTACTGGTTCCTTCATCATCCTGCTCTTTGGCCATTAACTCCACTTCTTCAATCAAGGTGTCGAGTAGTTCTTCAGATGCCACGCGTTTATACAATTTTCCCTTCTTAAACAAAATCCCTACGCCTTGGCCTCCGGCTATCCCGATGTCAGCTTCTTTCCCTTCGCCAATCCCATTCACGACACAACCTAAGACGGACACTGTGATGGGGGTGGTAATGTGCCCCAGCCGATGCTCTAACTCATTGGCCATCTTCACCACATCAATTTCCACCCGACCACAGGTGGGGCAGGCAATGACATTAACTCCTCGATGGCGAAGCTCCAACGATTTCAAAATTTCAAATCCCACCTTGACTTCCTCCACAGGGTCGGCAGCCAAAGAGACACGAAGGGTATCGCCGATTCCCTGAGAGAGCAGCCAACCCAGCCCCATCGCAGATTTGACCGCGCCGGTCATCGCAGTCCCTGCTTCGGTGATGCCGATGTGCAAGGGATAATTGGATTGTTGCGCAAACAACCAATAGGCATCAATCGCCATGTGCACATCAGATGCTTTCAGGGACACTTTCATATTAGTAAACCCAACATCTTCCAGAGCATGAACCGCATTCAATGCGGACTCGGCGAGAGCTTCAGCGGTGGGATAGCCGTATTTGTCAAGAAGATGCTTCTCTAAGGAACCACCATTCACCCCAATTCTGAGTGGAATGCCATTGTCATTGACGGCCTGAATCACCTCTTCCGTTTTCCACCAGGGACCAATATTCCCTGGATTGATACGGACACAGTCCACGACCTTAGCGGCTTTCAAGGCAAGACGATGATCAAAATGGATATCCGCGATCAAGGGCACAGTCATTTGCGACTTTATTTTTGGTAGAGCATCAACAGCTTCCATATCAGGGACGGCCACTCGGATCAATTCACACCCACCCTGCTCTAACCGCTGAACCTGTTCCAGGGTTCCAGCAATATCCCTAGGATGCGGGATAGTCATGGACTGGACGGAAATCGGCGCATCGCCTCCAATTTTGACCGACCCAACCTGAATCTGTTTGGTTTTTCGTCGAGAAATATACACAAGAATATACTAGCGCATTATCGCTTGTAGAGAAACCCGGTCATATAAGGCTTTGGCCTGATCATAAATCCCATCAGCGGTTAGCCCATACTTTTCCCGGAGTAAATCCTGTGGCCCTTGCTCAATATACCAATCAGGCAACCCTAGCACTTTGGTCGGCAGATCCCAACATTCTTCATCTGATAAAAACTCCAACACGGCTGATCCGAACCCGCCCATTCGGCATCCTTCCTCCACCGTAACCAGGCATTTCACTTTTTTTGCAACTTCCCGAATAAGCGTTTTATCCAGAGGCTTCACAAATCGCGCATTGACGACAGCCACCGACACTCCCTCTTCTTTCAATCGGTCGGCCGCTTCCATCGCCTCAGAAACCGTGACCCCAATGGCAATGATTGCGACATCTCGTCCGTCAGATAAAAGCTCTCCCTGTCCGATGGAGAGGGGAATTGGCTCGTGATCTAAGGGTACCCCTAAACTACTACCGCGGGGATATCGCACAGCGACCGGCCCATCATGCACCAATCCCGTTTGCACCATATGTTGAAGTTCGTTTTCATCTTTTGGAGCCATAATGACCATGTTCGGAATATGCCGCAGATAGGCATAATCAAAAGCCCCATGATGAGTGGTTCCGTCTTCCGCCACCAATCCTCCCCGATCGATACAAAAGGTAACTGGGAGATTTTGGGTCGCCACATCATGAACCACCTGATCATAGGCCCGCTGCAGGAAGGTGGAGTACATACAAATGACCGGGCGCATATTTTCAGCCGCAAGACCGGCTGCGTAAGTGACCGCATGTTGCTCGGCAATCCCCACATCGATTAACCGTGAGGGAAACGCCTTTTCAAATTCCGACATCCCCGTTCCCTCGCACATCGCCGCGGTAATCACCACCACTCGTTCATCCTTTTTGGCCTGCCGAATCAGCGTTTTGGCAGCGATTGAACTGTAAGAGGGATGACCTGCCTTTTTCATTGGTTGCCCAGTTTTCGCATCAAAAGGGGAACATGCATGAAACCATACCGGATTCTTCATGGCCGGCTCGAAGCCCAATCCTTTTTTGGTAATCACATGCAGGAGAGTTGGCCCTTTTAATTTCAATACATTTTCCAAAGTCGGCAATAAGTGCTCAAAATTGTGTCCGTCGATAGGACCCACATACCGGAATCCCAGTTCTTCAAATAACAAACCAGGCAGGAGGAAGCCTTTAGCCAGTTCCTCCGCCCGAATGGCCATTCGCTTCACCGGTTCTCCAATCTGAGGAATCGTTTCCAATAGATGAGAGGTTTCCTCCCGAAGCCTTGTATAAAACTCACCGGTAAAGGTCCGATTGAGATAGGCTGAGATCGCCCCGACATTTCGGGAAATCGACATCTGATTATCATTCAGAATCACAACAAAATCCCGCCCCATATCTCCGGCATGCTGCAAACCTTCCAACGTCATTCCGGCAGTCAGAGCCCCATCTCCCACCACACAGACCACCTTGTTCGATTTGCCTAATTGCTCGCGAGCTTCCACAAACCCCACAGCGGCCGATACCCCGGTTCCGGCATGTCCGGCATTAAACGTGTCATAGAGGCTTTCTTCTCGTTTACAGAACCCGCTTAATCCGCCAAATTGGCGAACGGTATGAAACTGCTCCCGACGGCCCGTTAACAGTTTATGGGTATAGGCCTGATTACTCGTATCCCAGACAATCTTATCGTCCGGTGTGCTCAATAAATACTGCAGTGCCACCGTCAGCTCCACTACCCCTAAGTTGGAGGCTAAGTGGCCACCGACATGGGAGATGACTTCTATGATCAGTTCCCGAATTTCCTGACAGAGTTCAGGAAATTGGTTCTGAGAAAGTTTCTTTAAATCTGCTGGACTTTCAATCCTTTTTAACAAGGACATTGCTCATCCTTTCTGGAAGGAACGTAACGTGTTGTAAGGGAATAATTAAGAAAGATACAACCTGGACATGATTAAAGAAAATTTTCCCATAGCTGATATAGCGTGTCAAGCATCATGACAACGGCCTTTAGGGATTTCCACGCGAACGATCAGTACCTTCTTGAGTGACAATCTGCTCTAGCAAGGCTTGGGCTTCAGGTCGATAGATCCGTTCCCAAAGCCATCGTTTGATGAGGGGTGGCGTTTCAACCACCAGATTTAACTCCTTCACCGCCTCACCATTTTGCCCGTGCTTCACATACCACCTGGCAAGATCGAGCCGTGCCGGGGCATACCGGGCATCAAGGGAGACCGCCTTTTTTAAGTGCTCTGCCGCTGCCTTTTGATCTCCCCCTAAAAACCAGGGTAATTCCTCATACATCCGCCCTAACATATGGTGGGCAGGGACATACCGCTCATCAATTTCCAACACCCGATGCACATGATCTTTTAACTGCTGAACCGTAAATGCCGCCGACACCAACCCTTCCAACTCCGCAGCGCTTCCGAGATTGGCAGCATACAAAAAATGGGCATCGGCAGAAGACTCCCGAATATCCAACGCTTTTTTGGCAACCCGGGCTCCCTCCTGAAAGGCCGATAACTTTTTCTCCCGATCGACGTAGGCCCCATATCCCAGGTCCAAATACAAACTGGCCAATCGAAGTAACCGGTTCAGGTCATTCGAATTTGCTGTACCATCCAGCACCAAGCTCTTTAGTTCTCTTTCAAGGTCAGCAGGAAATTGCCGATCGATTGAATCTTCAGCTCTTAATGACCCACAGGGAAAGGAGAGGATGCCTGCCATTAAGAGGAGTACCCCTATACCAACACAACGATTCATCTCATCATCGCCTCTCTCGTCAGCAGGTGCATCCTGTTCATCTCAGATCGACCATTGTCTAATCAGAAGGGATAGTTTAGGCCCGCAAAAACGGCCCCACCTTCCCTACTGTACCCCCAATCCACCCGGGCCATGACATTGGGGCGGACAATCCCTCGGAATCCCACCCCAGGCGTAATTTCCCAGTCATTAAATTGGCGGAATTGAAAATCCCGATAGGTCCTTCCCATATCCACAAAGGGCACCATTTCCAATTCGAGATTTACGTTAAACATCTTCATTCCAAGCAGATGAATGCGCTCTTCCGCATTCAACGCCACCATATGTTTATCAATAAACCGATCCCTTCCATATCCCCTCAGGTTTTCTTCTCCACCCAAGGAGCTTTGTTCGTAAAAGGGTATCCCATCGCCAAAACTTAATTGCAGCATAGCCCTGGCCACAAAAATATACCGCTTTGAGGGACTCGGTATCAGTTGTCTGAGATCAAATCCTGATCGAACATACAGCAGATCGTCTTCCTTTCCGTAATCAAAGTTCTGTGCCAATTCCCCAAACGCTTCAAATCGCGTGCCTGCCGTGGGGGTATTGAGGTTATCCCTGGAATCATATTGAAACACGATGCGGTGAGCCAAAATTGTCGCCCCGTTAATGCCCGGAACCCCCTGAAACCGATCCTTAGTAAATGGCTCATCATCCACGCCTCCCTGTTGAATTTCCACATCCCGAAATCGTTGGTTGATCGACAACCGAGTCACATCATTTAAATGGATGCCAAAATTCCAATGGACTTGAATTTCACGACCGGTATAGTTGGTTTCATGACGTTTAGGAGTGGTTTGCCCCAAGCCAAAAAACCGCTTGGTGGCATTTTTAAAAAACTGCGATCCAATGTCGACAAAGAACAATCCTTCGATAAACCCGGGGTCCTGGTAACGAAGCTTCAGCTTTCGTTCAATCTCCTGAGTATAGGAACCGACCGCCTCCATTTGGCTACCACCGGACCAATAATGGAAATAGTTCAGAGTTCCCCGGACTCCCAAAAACGAATTATGAATGAGCATCGGGGCAAAAAGAGAGCGAAGGTTGCCTTCCGCATCCGAATTCAACACCGGAGCAATAAGGCCAAAGTCTTGGCCATCATTTTTTGAAGTGGAAAAAGCGGGAACCACAAAAAAAGAATTTTCGGCAAAGACGACGGATAAGGGGACGACACCTCCCGCCATGGCCAGGCAGGAAAGTGCCGCCAGGCAACACAAACGGAACGGTATCACAAAGCCGCTCCTTAGGACGAAGTCCCCAGGTCAGCTTTTGAACGGAGCTTTTCGAGGAGGGCTTCAAACGATGAGGAGTCAATAATACGGGAAAATTGCCCCCGATAATTTTTCATCAAACTCACTCCATCAATAACTACATCATACACACGCCACTCCCCATCTTTTCTGAGAAGACGATAATCCAAGGGAATTTGCACTTTGGCAGACACCACTTTGGTTTGCACTTCGGCAAATTCTCCCTTTTCACGCTCTTTCAAATACTCCACTTGTTCACCCGAATACCCGTCAACATTGCCGGAGTAGGAATTGGCCAAAAACTGCTGGAACAAGCCGACAAATTCTTGTTGTTTCTCGGCACCTATCCCCTTCCAATGAGAAGCCAAGGTACGCTTGGCCATTTCTGCATAATCAAATCGCTGACCAATGATTTTCTCCAGCTTCGCTCGCCGCTCATTCACTCTAGCAGGGTCCTTCAAAGCTTGATCCCTCAGGACCACCAAAACCTGATCAACAGTCTCCTTCACCGCTCCGGTTGGAGTGCCACCTCCCCATGCGCCAGTCAAAAAGGTCAGAGATACTGCCACCCAACCAAGAAATATCACCGCCGCATATTTGGGAAGAATTTGGAAATGAGATCTTTGACTGGCTTTTGATCGAATCTCCATAGTCGTTTCCAAAATTTGTGCCAATCCCTTTTGCATAATCACTCCATCTACTTTGCCAACCTATATTACTCCACATTGCCATGGATAAATTGACTAATAACCTGTTCTAAATCAATTCCAGATTCGGTATCCACAATGGTCTCACCATTCTTCAAACGTTCCCCGGCCCCACCGGGAGACAATTCCATAAATTTTTCTCCAATGATGCCACGAGTCTTTATTGAAGCAATCGCGTCATTATAGACCGTGATCCCATCCTGAATCGCGAGTACCAATTGAGCCCGATCTTCCTTGAGTCCGATGTTCTTCACTCGACCCACCTCCACTCCGGCAATTTCAACCGAAGCTCCGTTTTTCAACCCGGATGCGGAAGAAAATTCTGCCTGGAGTTCGTAATAATCACCACCTACCAATTCCAATTTTCCCAGTTTAATGGCCAAATACCCAAGACAGACGACCCCGACTAACACAAACAGTCCAACGACCAATTCGAGTTTTCCACGTTCCATCATAATAATCAGTCGGTTAATTCATGCTTCATGAGTAATAAGAACCAGGAAGGCGAATTCTCGCGATCCAGCCATGCCACAGATTTCCGCCTCACTGCATAAGCCTTCTGTCGAAACCACGATCATCCAGAAGTGGGATGAATCCCATTGTTGACCGAAATAAACTCACGAACAATGGGATCGGAAGTCCGTCGAAACTCACCTGAAGGACTCATGGCAATGATCTTACCATTTTTTAACATCGCAACCCAGTCGGAGATGGGAAAGATCTCCGGGATTTCGTGACTCACCATGATACCAGTAAACCTAAAAGTTTTATGCATGGCCAAAATGAGATCATGGATGGCATGAGCCATCAACGGATCCAAGCCTGTCGTCGGTTCATCGAATAAAATAATCTCTGGCCCCGTAACTAGGGCCCTCGCCAACCCTGCACGTTTTTTCATCCCTCCGCTCAGTTCAGCCGGAAATTTGTGGCCCATATTCCCCAACCCGACCCGACCTAACATCTCCGGCACCCACCGAGAAATTTCCTGTTCAGCCACCATGCGTTTTTCTCGCAAGGGGAAAGCAACGTTATCAAACACATTCATGGAATCGAATAAGGCAGCCGATTGAAATAACATAGCAAATTTTTTGCGTATGTCATTCAATTCCCGATCATTGATTCGTGCTAGATCTGTTCCATCAACTATCACCTTGCCACGATCAGGGCGCATCAACCCAATAATGAGTTTTAACATCACACTTTTTCCCTCGCCGCTCGGGCCGATGATCGTCGTGATGTGGCCTTTGGGGATATCGAGATTGATCCCTTTGAGAACAGGCTGTTCCCCCAGGGTTTTTTCCACTCCCTCCAATTTAATGATAATCGGTAGACTTGCAGACATGCGCGGCGTTACAAAAGCACCGACGTTAAAAAATAGTCCCACACTAAAATCAGGACTGATGCTAATACCACAGATTCAGTCGTGGCCTTTCCAAGTCCCTCCGCACTCATTCTAGTAAAATACCCTTTATAGCAGGCGACCCAACTGATAATCAGACCGAAACTAATTGATTTTAATATTCCCCCATATACGTCTTTCCATTCCACAGCCGATTCAATTGAACTCCAATACGCCCCCCCACTCACTCCGAGCAATTTCACCCCAACCAGATACCCTCCCCAAATTCCCACGACGTCAAACAGGGCGACCAACAAGGGCACTGAAAGAAGAGAAGCGACAACCTTCGGGGTAATCAAATATTGCAGAGAATTGATCGCCATAGTCTCCAACGCGTCAATTTGTTCGGTAATGCGCATAATACCAATTTCTGCCGTCATGGCTGATCCCGCCCGAGCCGTCACCATCAATGATGCTAATACCGGACCCAGTTCACGGATCATGCTTAACGCCACAGCAGATCCCAAAAGTCCTTCAGAACCAAACTTCCTCAAGGAATAGTAGCCCTGGAGAGCCAAGACCATCCCAGTAAATAACGCAGTCAGAATCACCACAAAGGACGACTTGAAACCCACAAAATGGACTTGCTTGATGATTTGAACAATCCTCACTGGCGGTCGAAACAGCCACCCAAAAGTCCGCATCAGGAACACAAACATGGCCCCCATTTCTTCAATCAGGGAAAGAACCCGTTTCCCAATACGTTGAGTCAGCATCATGGGTTTAGAACACCAGTATTCATGGTGGCAATTGAGCAGACACCCATAGGAATAGTGGCAAAGAATTTTTCAAAAAACCTGGAAAGTTGTAACCCGGCCTGCCTCGAATTCCGGTACAGTCGAAAAAACCCTCTCCAGCATCGAGGGGTTGATAGAACGTGTCGCACTCCTCCAACCCACCCCAATGGCCTAAGAAACATATTAAAGTCTACCGGCAAATCCTCGTTAACACCATCAGAAATAGCACGGACAATCAGGAAAGGGAGACCATGTTGCTGCGCCACTTGCCCAATGGCTCCACTCTCCATATCGACAGCCACCGCTCCTGTCCGTTTTCCCAGAATGTGTTTTTGTGAGGCATGCGTGAGGACTCGATCCATCGTCACAAACCGGCCCCCCTGAAGACGATACGGACCCATTAATTTGATGTTCAATGACATGTTGACCCAATCAGGATGACACACGATTCGTTGGGGATCAGAATCAGCCAACAAGTCTGCAGACTGTCCCAAAATTACCTCATTACCAATCACCAGCGATCCAATTGGGGAAGAATTGAGCGCCCCGGCAAAACCTGTCGAAATGACGACATCCCATGATTCGCTCTCAAAAATTTGCTGGGAAATCGCACGGGCCCTGGCGGAGCCAATTCCCGTCTGAATTAACAATACATGGCACGACACGGTCTGACTTTCTAATCTGGTAGGATTTCGGCGGGAGACAGAGCGCACACGAGAAAGAACGCGGCCAACAGCGTTAAACTCTACCCTGGTTGCCGTCAATATGGCGATTTTGGTCAGAAGAGGCTCCTGCCATCATCCGCGAGCGGGGAAATACACGAAAGGTGAACGGTCAGAACCGGAATCACACAAGTTTACGTTGGCGTCTGGCTACTTGCGCGGCCTTTCGTAATTGATCGGCCCTTGCTTCTCCGGACATTTTCACATTCCGGTACATACCCAGGGCCCATATGGGGAAATATTTGAAATAGCCATGATACCGTAAATAAAAGACTCTGGGGAAACCAGTACCAGTGTGGAAGGGCTCATCCCAAACCCCATCCTCGCGTTGATGGCGAATGAGCCAATTGACTCCCCGAACAACACTAATGGAGTCTGATGCACCGGCTTGAAGTAGCGCCATGAGGGCCCAGGCTGTTTGAGATGCGGCACTTTTTCCTCGCCCAGCCTTCTCCATATCCGCATAGGAATCACAGGATTCCCCCCAACCCCCATCAGGATTTTGAACGGACTCTAGCCAAATCACGGCCTGCTGGATCCAGGACGCCGTCATATCAACGCCTATCGCGCGAAGGCCTGAAAGGACACACCAAGTCCCATAAATATAATTGACTCCCCACCGGCCATACCAACTCCCGTTTGGTTCTTGTTCCTTGCGTAAAAACTCAATCGCCGGACTCACGGCAGGATGGGACTGGTCATACCCTAACGTTCCTAACATTTCCAAACATCGGCCGGTTAAATCGGCGGTACTGGGGTCCAGGAGAGCCTGATGATCCGCAAACGGAATTTTATTAAAAATTAATTTATTGTTATCCTTGTCATATGCACCCCATCCACCATCAGACCCACGCAAAGCCAGCGCCCAACGAAATCCCCGTTGAATGGCTTCATCGGAATCGGACAACTCGGGATGATGGATCTTCGCCAACGCCGTCACAACAGCCGCGGTATCATCAACATCGGGATACCATTCATTTTCAAATTGGAACGCCCACCCACCTGACCGAGCTTCTGGAGCAGACACGGCCCAATCTCCCACTTTTTGACATTGACGAGACCGCAACCAGGCATCTGCCCGTCGCAATGACGGATGATCCAACGCCACTCCTCGTTCGATCAACGCATTCATCGTTAACGCCGTATCCCACACCGGAGAATGACAAGGCTGTAAATGCAGCATAGTGGGAATTGACGTGTTACCAGGATTCGAGTAAAGCTCGAGGGCTTCAATTTCTCTCAACGCTTTTTGAACCAACGGATGATCGGTAGAATATCCCAAGGCTCGAAGCGCAAAAATCGAGTTAGCCATAGCCGGATAAATGGCTCCTAACCCGCCTTCTCCTTCCATATGTTCAATCATCCAGGACTGCGCGCTTTTCAAAGCCTTTTTCCTGAGGGTCTTTATGGGATAGGCCTCATATAAACGAAGAAGTCCATCAACCCACACAAAAAAATTCCGCCAACTTAAAAGGGTGGAATCTCGATGCAACGGTGGCACGTGAGCATATTCCACCTCCTTACGAGGCTGGAGAAAAAGTTCATCAATGCCTTGTTCTTTAGAGATAGCGCAAACGGGGCGATGAGCAAAAATAATTAAAAGCGGGATAATGACCGTACGAGACCAATACGAAACAGCGTACAAATTAAAATAAAACCATTGAGGGGCTAAGAATAGTTCCGGAGGCATACATGGTATCCCCCGCCAATCATATTGTCCAAATAACGCTAGGGTAATTTTGGTGAAAACATTGGCTTGAACTACACCGCCTTTCCGGAGGATTAAATCTCTCGCACGCCGCGTCGCCGGTTCACTGGGTGAAATCCCAGCCAGTTTGAGCGCGAAATACGCTTTCACCGATGCACTGATATCTGCGGACCCTCCAGAAAAAATCGGCCACCCTCCATCTTCAAGCTGAGTATGAAGTAAATACCGGACAGCTTTCCGCTCTCTTTCCAGATCCATCAAACCCAGAAATCGTCGAAGCATCACATACTCAGACGTCAGAGTCGTATCTGCTTCCAACTCCTCAACCCAAAATCCCCGTTCAGGATCTTGCCGGCCCAGTAGCCAGCTTTCCCCTTTTCGAAGAGCTGAATCCAGGGCATTCATATGGCCAATATTGGCCGTTCGTTGAAAGGTGGGATCGGGAGACACCACTGGTTGCAGGTTGTGGGAAACCAGTTTAAGTGACGGCGGCTTTTGCTTAGCTCGATGCGGTTTGAACTTTGGGGCAATGGTCTCGAAGAAATTCCCCGATAACCGTACTAAGAATTGCTTAAGCAACTTCATGCAGTCGTTCTTTCAGAGATTCAACTCTTGAGAATGCGATTTAGGGGGAATGCTAACAGCCAAACAGAGAGACTCACATGACACAGAAAAACCCCAGTGTATACTGGGGCTTATAACGAAACGTGCTTAAACTGTCAAGCCTGATGGCTCTTCTTCCGCTAATGCATTCTTAATTTAAGTTGAGAGTAATACAATACGATCTCGATGATGTTTGACCTGGCGAGTTCCATTCCGTGTATCAAACACTACGGGAGCGTGGTCAACAATCAACTGGTAATCAAACGCGGAGTGCGCGGTCAAAATCAACGCACAGGCACTACGTTGCAATAATTCGGCAATTACCTGTTGAGATTTATATTCCTGTCCTTTCAGGACGAGTGATGGAGTATAAGGGTCAGAATATTGCAATTCGGCACCCTCATTTTGAAGCAACTCCATCACTTTTGTAGCAGGCGATTCACGAGGATCTTCAATGTCAGCCTTATAAGTCACTCCCAACACTAAAATGGTTGAACCTTTTAAGCATTTACCTCGTTGATTTAAAACCCGTTGAAGTTTATTCACTACAAAATAGGGCATATTTTCATTGATTTCCCCAGCCAGTTCAATAAACCTAGTATGCATATCATATTCCTTGGACTTCCACGCTAAATAATATGGGTCCAGGGGAATACAATGCCCGCCGACACCAGGGCCAGGGTAAAATGGCATAAAACCAAAGTTTTTTGTAGCTGCCGCATCAATCACTTCGTACACATTAATGTTCATTCGGTCACACAACAAGGTGAGTTCATTCACTAAGGCAATATTCACTGAACGAAATACGTTTTCAAATACTTTGGCCATTTCCGCTACTCGTGGCGAGCTGAGGGAGAAAATTTTCACAATGGATTGTTCATAAAAGGTTTTCGCGACTTCCCCACAAGCTTCTGTGCAACCACCCACCAACTTGAAGGTGTTATGAGTCTTAAAATTGGCATTTCCGGGGTCGACCCGTTCCGGGGAAAATGCCACAAACAGATCCTTTCCGACCGTTAAGCCTTTTGCCGTCAAGGCCGGCAAAATGACTTCTTCAGTTGTTCCAGGATATGTCGTACTTTCCAATACGACCAGCATATTGGGATGGGAATGATCGGCAAGAAGCCCCAGAACTTTGACAATGGCCGAAATATCAGGTTCTTTATTCCGGGTCAGGGGGGTCGGCACACAAATAAGAATGATGTCGCATTGTCGTAACACGGAGAAATCAGTCGTAGCCTCTAAACGTTTTTGTTCCACAACCTCTCGCAGTTCAGAGTCCACTACATCCAAAATGTAATTATGCCCTTGGTTAACCATTTCAACCCTGGCCGCCACCTCATCTACCCCAAACACATGATACCCAGTTTTGGCCTGAAGAACCGCTAACGGAAGTCCCACATAGCCTAACCCGATCACTCCCACCTTAGCCGACCGATTTTTAATCTTTTCGAGCATTTCCACTTGTACTCTCCTCTTCAGGCATATTTCTCAAACCGATTCAGTTTATTTTCTGGAGAAACCCAATTTTTCTTGAGTTGATTTGTGTTAACGGGATAATTCGCCTGACGCAGAAAAAGCTAGGAAGACACATCATTCGTCACGTTCGTGAGCACCTTTTGCTCATTAATCGTCCACACGTCGCATGTCGCATCTCCATCAACATTCCCAATCGCTACCGCCGTAAAACCTAACGCACTCACATTATCTAAGTTCGGGTCCGTACAGCCAGGTGGCAATACCCCAAGATTGGCATTACCTAATTTATAAAAATATCGCTGAGAGGACCCACTCATTGCAAACCCTATCGCGTTAAAATCATCCACATACCCATTATTTTCAGCGAAATAGGCGATTTGTGCGGTATGGATCGCCACCAAATTACTTTTTGCCTCGGTTTGCTTGGCCTTGGCTTGGTAACGCAAAAAATTTGGGATGGCAATGGTCGCCAAAATTCCTATAATTGCCACCACAATCATCAGCTCTGTTAAACTGAAGCCTTTTTGATTATTAAGTTGACTCAGCATGCTAAAAAACCTCCACGGAGGACAACCCCTCCCAAAAATTGTTGTGCACTTCTCACCATCCGACAATCATACACATGATCCTCTCAAGTGACCAGATCCAGCTCTAAGCAACAATATCTCAATGACGTCAATTAATCTGCAACAAAATCCGCCAAACTCACAAAACTATCTTACCAATTAAATAAAACATGAAAAGGCCTTATCTTTCGCAATTTGATGAGGAGTTGCTTGACCAATTTAATCGACAGGGAAAAGCCAAATCTTAAGGAACAAAGTCTAAAAATGACTCGTGGCTTTCGCCTAACAGATAAAACATGCCACCCCGGTTTCCAAAAGAATCCGGACATTCATGCGCACCACTTGGCTTCGCTGAGAGGCTAAATGTCTAGGAAGAGGGGAGTTAGGGAGTCAGGATAGACTGGTGGGAAATGGTGGAAATGGGTTCCCCAAACCCAGAGTCACGAAACCGCTTCTTCAGGGTCTCGTTTGTTGAATCGAGTTGAAGTGAATGAAGCCAGGCCTCTCGCGCCTTACCTCTCTCTTCTCGAATCAAGAGAATTTCCCCCAAATGCTCATAAATCACAGGATCATCGGAAACCAAAGAGACCGCTTGCTGAATCGTTTCCAGCGCCTCTTCAATTCGTCCAAGTTTATAGAGAGCCCAGGCTAAACTATCCACGTAGTACCCGTTATGCGGTTTTAACGCCACCGCACGTTGGGTAAGTGATAAGGCTTTCTCTCCATTGATGCCCCGATCGGCATAGCTATACCCCAAGTAATTCAGGGCATCCGCATGCTCGGGGTCCAATTCCAGGGTCCGCTCCAACGCACGCACCACTTCGTCGAAATGGTCCAATTTGTCATAGGCCGTGCCTAAATTAAAGTGCAACTCGGCGTTTGAAGGATCTTGGTGAATACCCTCCTCTAACTTGGCCTTTGCCTCCTGATACTTTTCCATTTGAAAAAAAGTCAGTCCCAATAATAGATAGGGCTCTGGCCGTTTGGGATTGAGTTTGACGGCCTGTTCCAAATAGGAAAGCGCTTCTTGGTTTCGCTTCAATCGATAAGACACAAAACCCAAGTGCAGAATGCTATCGAAAAAAGTGGGATCCATTTGCACATTGGCTTGATACATTTGAATCGCGCGGTCATAATCCTTCATTTCCTCATACAACAACCCCAGGAAATCCCGAACCCGTAATTCTTTGGGGCGAACCCGTAAGATCGCATTCAACTCCGTAATGGCAGCAGGAAAATTCCCCATTTCACCATAGATCTGCGCTTTGCGAACCTGCGCATGTAAATCATCGGGATTTTGCTGGAGCAAATAATCCAAATGGCCCAATGCGTTTTCCGTCTTATGTTGGGAGATATACAATCGAACCAACCGCAACCGGAATTCCCGATGATGCGGATTAATCTCCTTCAGATATTTTTCCAATAATTCAAAGGCCTGCTGAGGTTCCTGCTCTTCTTCTGAAAGGGCTACTAACTTCAGATACGCCCTTTCAAAGGATGAATTAAGGGCAATGGCCTGCTGAAAATGCTCTTTGGCTTCCTGTTTCGTTTTGGCTTCCAGGGCAATAATCCCTAGATAGTAATGCGCTTCGGCGGAATCAGGCACATGGACTAATAATTCATGGAACACCATTTCCGCCATCTGAAACTCTTTGATATTCAGTAGGAGGGTGCCATGAGAAATGTACATCCGCTCGTCCTGGGGAAATTTTCGTTTCCCTTCCGTCAAGACCTGTAAGGCCTGTCCCATGTCCCCCGCACCGGCAAAGATCTTGGCCAGATCTAAAAACATCGCAGCATGAGAAATCTTCCCCACGGGAATTTGCTTGGCTAAATCCACAGCTGCGGTCATGTGCGCCATGGAAAAATGCAACTTGGCAATGCGGAATTTTAAGAATATCGAATCCGTATCAAATGCCAGTCCGGCTTGATATTCCTCTAAGGCCTTTGCGCCATCATTATTTAACTCGGCTAGCGAACCTCGAAGGAAGTGATAATAGGCTTGTGGGTGGGAAGCTTCTCGCATGTCCATGGAAGCATCCTGCCCTTGCAGGGTAAGTTGGGGAGCCGTCCCGCAGGACACCACCAACAACGGAATTCCCCACAGGAGAGTTCTCAGCCGACCCAACCACATTGGAAATGGCTGTTCGGACCGAACCTGCATAGCTTGCACGCTTGAAGAGTCCATATGACCTTCCTTCAAAAGATAAAAGATGATTATACTATACCAGTTCGTTTGTCTAAATCATTAAATTTGGCATACCGGTCGTGAAACTGCAGATCCACTTCCCCAATAGGCCCGTTTCTGTGCTTCCGAACAAGTATATTGGCAACGCCTTTGTCATCGGAATCAGGGTTGTATACTTCGTCCCGATAAATAAACATCACCACATCCGCATCCTGTTCAATCGCCCCAGATTCCCGTAGATCGGCAAGCATGGGTCTTTTGTCTGTCCGATTTTCTACGGCCCGACTTAACTGAGAAAGCGCAATGACTGGAATATTCAACTCTTTTGCCAATCCTTTCAAAGCCCGAGAAATGTCGGAAATTTCCTGCTGTCGGGATTCGGAATTTCCCCGCCCCTCCATTAATTGCAAATAATCCACGATCAAAAGGCTCAACCCGTGTTCAGCCTTGAGCCGCCGAGCTTTCCCGCGCATTTGCTGAACGGTCAGATTGCCGGAATCATCAATGAAGATTTTTGCCTGCTCAAGCCGGCTGGCCGCACCAGTCAAGGCTTCCCAATCAGCATTTTTCAACTGCCCAGTCCGGACAGCATGAGAATCCAACAAGGCTTGGGAACTGAGCATACGCAAGACAAGTTGGGCTTTGGACATTTCCAAGCTGAAAATCCCCACGACGGCATTGGCTTTTAACGCTGAATATTCAGCCATTCCTAGCGCCAAACTCGTCTTCCCCATACTCGGCCTGCCGGCCACAATAATTAAATCAGAGGCCTGAAGGCCCGCCAGCAAATTATCCAAGTCCTTAAATCCGGTAGGAACTCCTGTGATCCGCTCCTTTCGACTATAAAGTTTATCAACAATTTCGATGCTCTCTTGCAGAATACTGCTGACCGGAACAAAGGCTCCTCCCAGATGTCCTTGGGCCAGGCGAAAAATTTCCCGTTCGGCAAATTCGAGCAACTCGTCCGTTTGCGTCGTACCTTCATAGCCACGCATAGCCACATCTGTGGCCGTACGAACGAGGCCTCTCAGCAAAGATTTATCCCGAACAATCTTACAGTGATACCGAATATTGGCAGCACTGGGAACCACCTGCACTAATTCCGCAATATACGAGGCTCCCCCTATTTGGTCGAGTTCGCCAGTCCCTCGCAAATAGTCTGTCAGGGTAATTTGATCGACGGGCTTGTTCCGTTCCGACAATCCCACCATTCCGCGATACACGATCCGGTTCTCCGATCGATAAAAATCTTCCTCCGACAAGATCTCCATCGCCCGGTTCAGCGCGGCATTGTCAAGGAGAATCGCCCCCAAAACGGATTGTTCCGCTTCTAAATTTTGAGGAGGAACCCGAATCCCTGTAATTTCAGAAATTGCCATATCTGAACGCTTGTAACCGATGGGGAAGTTCTTGAATTGACAACCGGGTTTGCCGGGTTTTTTGAGAAGAAGAGGTAAATTCTAACAAGAGCACCGATTGCGGAGGACTTTTCTTTTCTTCAAAAAGAATCGCACACGGCATCCTTCGACGCCGAGCGAGAGTGGTCACCCAGGCAAGAGCAGATTTTGGGGATCCCTCTATTGTTTCCTCAATCACACAAACCCCGACCCCGCGTAACAGTTGAGCGAGAGTAAAGGATTCCTCTGTTTGATGGGGAAAAGTAAAGATTAACACAGGCTTAAACCCGTTGCCACCCACCTGCCCTCCACGCTCTAAGGCGGAAAACACGCGGTCCAAATCCAACCCCAACCCGATAGCGGGAAGGTCTCGCCCAAACCGACCAACCAAGTGATTGTAACGCCCTCCTCCACCTATTTCACTACCGAACGCAGAGGTAAAAACATCAAACACCACACCATCATAGTAATCAAACCCACGAAATTCCCCAAGATCCAGAAGAATATGATCTTGCACACCGGTCGTTTTTAATTGCCGATAAACCTGCGCAAGACGTTTTAAAGGCTTGAGCAATTGAGAGTTCTTCCCGGCGATACGTTTTCCCCATTCCAGCACTTCGTCACGGCCACACCGCTCGGGCACTTGCAAAATATCTCTGACCATGGACCGTGGTAACCGCTCAGTGTCTAAAATCTGTTCCAAGCGAGGAAGGTCTTTGTGAGCAGCCGCGACTTCTGCTTGCTTACGCCCACCTGGAGATAATCCTGATTGGGCCAACAGCACTTTAAAAAATCCTACATGACCGAGAGAAATTTTCCATTCGGGCAAACCAATTCGCTCTAGAAGCCCCGACAGTAAGGTCACGACCTCCGCATCACTTTGAGGAGAGTCGTTGCCAATCAGTTCAAACCCAACCTGAAAAACCTCGCGGTCCCGTCCTCGATGCTCCGGTTCGTACCGAAAAACCGTGGTTCGATAGGAAAATCGCAAGGGAAGAGCCTCTCCTCCAACCCCCATTGCCACCATCCTGGCAATCTGGGCCGTGGCGTCTGGTCTCAAGACCAGAATACGGCCTGATGCCCAATCCGCAAATTTATAACATTTTTCTAAAATTTCTGGGGCTAACCCAACGGCCAGAACATCGAGGTATTCAAAGGTCGGAAGAATGATTTCCTGATAACCCCATGTCGACAAATGGGCCAACAATTGGTCTTCCAACCTCCGAACGCTTTGCGCCGTGTGGGGAAGTAATGTAGCTGTACCAATGGGGATAAGAGAACGGGGCGGTTTCATGGAGCGTATGAAAAAGAACCTACTAACTAAAGCCGATTGGCCGAGGTAGTGAGCAGACAAGAACCGTCAAGCTAGTGTGACGTTTCATGCCGATATCGCCTTATAGCCGCTGGCGAATTGGCGCTATCAACAAGATCGCCTATACATCGGCCATTGTCATAAGTCGTCGCACTTGAGATACGTTGAACTAGCTGAGATCGACCGTGCGAACTGACAGAATATCTTTCTCTTTCTTCAGGAGATCCAAAACTGTGGGAGCAAGTGGGGCATCCAGACCAATAATGAGAAGGGCCGATCCACCGCGCTCGCCTCTGGAGCATTGCATTCTGGCGATATTCACATCATGCTGGCCTAAGACCTGGCCAACCATGCCAATCACCCCCGGTCGATCCACGTTATCAATCAGAATCATTTGGCCTTCCGATACCACCTCGACCTGGAATTGGTTAATTTCGACAATGCGTGGTTCCTGACGATGGAAAAGGGTTCCAGCCAGGGAATACGTGTGTGAACCCGCTTCGACTTTGATTCGGATTAAACTCGTAAAGTCTCCGGCATCACTACTTTTCATTTCTTTCACTTCAATACCACGTTCTTTTGCCACTACAGGGGCATTCACGTAATTGATGACATCTTCCAGAATAGGAGAGAGAAGCCCCTTTAACACAGCAATAGTCACAGGCGCCACGACTAGTTGAGCCACTTCTCCAAAATACTCCACCATGACGGATTTGATACCCCCGTCTAACAGTTGAGCTTGGAATCGGCCCATGCGCTCAGCCAGCACCAAATACGGCTGAAGTTGGGGAAGCACTTCAGGTGCCACCGACGGAACGTTCACCGCCCCACGGGCAATGCCTCGTTTGAAATAATCTACGAATTGCTCAGCAATACCAATCGCCACATTCTCTTGAGCTTCTTCCGTAGAAGCTCCAATATGAGGTGTGCAGATAAAGTTATCAAGAGCCATAAGGGGATGGTTGGGATCCATTGGTTCCTTCTCAAACACATCGAAAGCCGCAGCGGCGACTTTTTGAGATTTCAGGGCTTCACATAAATCTTGCTCATTAATGATGCCGCCTCTGGCACAATTCACGATCATGACGCCGTCTTTCATCTTAGCCATCGACTCGGCATTAATGATTCCTCTCGTTTCATTGGTCAAGGGCGTATGAACCGAAATGATGTCAGAACGATGAAATAGTTCTGCTAACTCAACCACTTCAATGCCCATCTGCCTGGCCCGCTCAACGGCCAGATAGGGATCATAACCGATCACATTCATGGACCATCCTTGCGCCAATTTTGCGACATACGATCCAATCTGCCCTAATCCCACCAACCCCAGAGTTTTATTATAGAGCTCGGTTCCCATGAACCGGGGTTTTTCCCATTTGCCTTCCTTCATGGACATGGTAGCCTGCGGAATCTTCCGACTCATAGAGGCGATCATCGACATCGTGTGCTCAGCGGTTGTGATAGTATTCCCGCCAGGGGTATTCATGACTACGATTCCTCGTCGGGTCGCCGCCTCACTGTCAACATTATCCAGGCCGGTTCCCGCCCGGCCCACAATGCGAAGACGAATTCCTGCTTCAATCACCTCTTTGGTGACTTTTGTTGTCGACCGAACAACTAAACCCTCATATTGTGGAATTTCCTTAAGTAGTTCTTCTTTTGTGAGCTTAGTTTTCACGACAACGGAGAATCCCGCCCGCTCTAATACTTCAACCCCTTTAGGGGAAAGGCTGTCACTGACTAAAATATTCATAGTATCTCCAATGAGTGGAGGCCTCATTTCATTCCTCATAAAGCGGCCCTGAGCACTGATTACTCCTTAGCGCCTCCCGTTCACGAATGTAGCAGGATGTCCTCACCCTTCAATTTCAATTCCAACTGCACCGCCACTCTCGGGGTATGTATTACGAGCGTATCGACATAGCCCAGCGGAGAAATTCGAAAAATATTGGTGTCTACAAAGCCGTCAGGCTTTGCGTTTTTCGAAATCGGCCATAAAGTCAATTAATGCATCAACGCCAGCTTCAGGCATCGCGTTATAAATACTGGCGCGCATTCCACCTACCGAACGATGGCCTTCTAGTGTTGTCAATCCTGCCTCTGTCGCTCCTGCGAGAAAATCTTTATCCAAATCTGGGTTAGCTAATACGAAGGGAACATTCATCCAAGAGCGAGAGGGTTTTTAACCGGATTACGGTAAAAGTCTGAGCCATCAATAGCAGCATACAGCTTACCTGCCTTACGCCGATTCACTTCACCCATTGCCGCAAGACCACCTTGCGCTTTCAACCATTTAAATACCAAACCAGCAATATACACGGCATAGGTTGGCGGTGTATTCACCATAGAATCCGCTTCTGCTTGTTTGGCATAATCATACACACTTGGCGTAATCGGCAACACACTCCCAATGAGATCATCACGCACAATTACCAATGTCAAACCAGCCGGACCAATGTTTTTTTGCGCGCCCGCATAAATAATCCCATAAAGACTGACGTCAATTGGACGCGATAAAATAGTAGATGAACAATCAGCAACTAATGGCACCTCACCGATTTTTGGCACCCAATGAAATTCCACGCCTCCGATCGTTTCATTTGGCGTGTAATGCACATAAGCCGCATCTTGATTTAACGCCCAACTTTCAAACGCCGGGATACTGGTAAAGTTATCGCTTTCTGAAGATGCCGCAACATTCACCGCACAATATTTTTTTGCTTCGCTAACCGCCTTTTTACCCCAAGCACCGGTCACAATGTAATCGGCTTTGCTTTTCCCACGCAGGATATTCATGGGAATGGTCGCGAATTGCGTTGAAGCCCCGCCTTGCAAAAAAAGCACTTTATAATTAACAGGCACGCCCAATAAATCGCGGACATCTTGCTCTGCCTCTGCAGCGACCGAGACAAACTCTTTACCGCGATGGCTCATCTCCATGATCGATGCACCAGAACCATGCCAATCCGGCATTTCCGCTTGAGCTTGGTGTAACACCGTTTCCGGCAACATCGCCGGGCCAGCACTGAAGTTATACAACCGCGACATTAAGAAGACTCATCCTCCATTATGATTATGATATGAATGACAGCACATATGTAAAAACGCCCACTCCACTACTGTGAAAAAGGAGGGTACGCTAGCACAGGGTCCTAAACCAGTCAAGAAAAGAGCGGAACCTTGTTATTCCAATTTTGGATGACCTAGAATGATGTCTGCTTTTAGAAAACTCACGTGAATTTTTAAGTGGCTGGAGAACAACTTGAGGACACAAAAAGGTCTGAAGCTGGAACAGCGGGGAGAAGGAAATTATTATAAAGTGATTCTCCATATCGGGAGTACATTGATACCGATCAGCGATGACATCGTCGAGGAATTACAAACTCACACCGCACTGACCCCTGATCAATTTTTTCCGATCTTCGTTAACAAGGTAGGGTACTCGTCCTACTTACAGGAACAGTTACGCCAGGAAGTCCGGGAGGCTGGCGATCTCAGCGCCCAAATGGCTACCATTCAACAATTCTTTCGCCAGGAATAACTTCACCACCTGTTGTTCCTGGTCGAGCTTGTACCGGTTAGTCCTATCCTAAAATCTGATCTACCCAAGCAATTTATCCATAAAATTGATAATTCGCATTTTTCGGTCAGGGTCTTTCTCTAAAGACAATGCTCGTTGATAATGCTGAACCGCCAGCTCCGGCTTGCGCTTTTCTTCATAGATCCGACCGACACCGAAGGTAGCCTGGGCATCATTGGGATTTGCTTTTAGGGCACGACTAAAATAATCCATCGCAAAATCGTCTTGCCCTTTTTCATAGAGAAACCAGCCAATCGCGGTCGCAGCCGGAGCGAAATTTGGTTCCACCCGAAGGGCTTCTTCGTACTGTCGTTTCGCTAAATCCAGTCGCCCCTTGTTCTCATACAGCCCGCCCAGGGCAAAATGCACTTCAGCATCGTTAGGATTAATCTGCAATACTTTTTTATATTCTTCAATAGCTGGTTCCAACTTGCCCTGCTCAGCTAAAGCACATGCCAGATTGGTATGACCGAAGGAATCATCGGGACGGAGTTTCAGGGCTTCACGATATTGAGGAATGGCCATTTCCAACTGCCCCTGTTCCTGGTAGGCTACGCCCAATTTCAAGCGAGCCGCCACATAGGAGGGATCCCGCTTAATGGCTTCCCGATAAGCTTTAACGACCTGATCGCTGCGATTTTTAACCTGATAAATTTGCGCCAAAAAAAAGTGAGGATACGAAGACTGCGGAGCTAAGGCCACCACCCGCTCATAGGTGGCCACCGCCTCCTCCAGTCGGCCGGATTGCGTATGAAAGACGCCTTCGAATAACAAGAAATTGGGTTCCTCAGGATACTGCTCCCGCAGACGGTCCATCCACTTCTGAATCAATTCCACATCAGCTTCCTCCCCATACGCCCGAGGATAAACCTGCCACGCTTCAGCAAAATCCCCCCGCAACATGCAAACGACATTCAAGGCAAAAAACGGCAAGGGCCCGCACCCAGATTGCTCCGACCAACCCCGTGCCTCATCATAGACAACATCCCAACGGCCTTCCCGAATGGCGGCATTAATAGCGCTTTCGTGCTCAGCACTCATGACCAAATCCTCTTATCTTTTCAATGCAGCACATTCTCTACCGCATCAGAGAATCTTCAATATCGGGCGACGTAGCCTGAATGATGCTCCCCAGATAAGGATGGCGCTTGAGCATCTTTTGTTTCATCAGCCAGGCCACGGTTCGATACGACCAATGTCCCTTCACCCCGGACCGCAATTTTGAAATATACTCGACTTCGGCAAAATCCATTTTAAACAAACACCGAACCCGGAAGCCAAACGGAATGGCATAGAGGGCCGCTTCCTGATTACTGCCGCGCAACCGCTCAATATCCTGTTGCACCGCATCCATGGCCTGCCGATACTCTTTCTCCACCCCGGCGTCGGCCAATACCGGCGGCACATCATATCCATGAATAGTCGTAAAGTTTTGCTGGATCTGCTGACAACGCCGATGCCGGTGCATATCCCGCCATCCACCGATATCCATCAGAATATCAAAGACAAACGCGTACCCGGATCGAAATTCCTTCATCAAGTCATCGTGGGGACCACGACCACGAAGAGCAGCATCCACCACTTCATGCTTCTCTTTCTCTGACCACTGTTGCACCCATTCTAAGAGAACCCGATAAGGGGCATGGCTAACCCGATACACCAGCGTCGTCACCAATTCATCCAACGGAGCATGCGGCTCCAGCAAATCAACTGGTTGATCCTTGCCTTTCCACGATTGCGGATCATCATAGCCTACCTTTTTGAGCAATCCTTTCACCTGACGAAGCACATCCCGATACACAGAACTTTGATATTCACTGGTCCCCGCATACCGGGCCAATGTCGGCGCCAAGGGCTCCAACCCTTTCGTCTCCTCTTGCTGCAAATCAGCCCACACGGTTGACGGAGATTTTGCGCACGCATCCTTCAGATCTTCACCAATCCCCTGCAATTCCGGCAATTGAGCGGATAGCAAGCGAGTCATTTGCTTTTCCAATGTGCGAATACTCACAACCTGCCCCACATTAGTCTTGGCCGCAAGCGGAAGCAGATAGCGAATCACATCATAGGTTCGAGCACCGATTGTCCGATCATAATCCGCCGGGTTCATACGATCAGGCCGTGGATACCGCTCAGCCAGATGGGTTCGGATAGGATCTTTCAACAACCGATAAATGTTATAGAGACTGCCAAGAATACCGCGGTATTCGCCTTCCGTTTCGGTATTCGTAATCTCGCTCGGTACGTAACACCCGGCTGCCGCAAAGTTTTGATATCGGCTGGATTTGGCCTGCCCATCCCACAGCGGTTCATCCTCAAGACGAATGGCGGCTAATTCCGAGATATTTTCAAAGCACACCGTCGCGTGACCCAAATCGGCAATCGAGCCATGCCCATAGGCAAAATAAAACTGTTCCCAAAATTTTCCGGACGAATGTGAATGGACCCATCGCAGACTATCCTCAATAGAATCAGGAGAACGGCTGTACCGGGCCAGGGCATACGCGGATTTTTCCGGTGGCATCGGCGCAAGAGCAATCACTTTCCGGTCTCGTCGTTCGTCACTCATCCATTCAACCTTCTCAACCTTCGAACCGTCCTTTGAAAAGCACCTTACATTGAGGAAGTCGACACTATAGTCAGACAGCGGTCACATCTCAAGTCATGCGTTTCCTGCACGTATGGCACACTCACAGGACCTTGAAAGTGCCTGGCACCTTCACTACACTCCCTCGAACCCTTAAGGAAAACTGCAAAGAATGATGAACATCTCCGAGCGCCAATCCATGCATGGCCAATGGTCTTCTCGATGGACCTTTATCCTAGCCGCAACGGGCGCCGCCGTAGGGCTTGGCAATATCTGGAAATTCCCCTATCTCACCGGACAAAACGGGGGAAGCGCATTTGTCTTGGTCTATGTCCTGTGCGTAGCAGCTTTAGGTATTCCGCTTTTAATGGCCGAAATTCTCTTAGGCCGACGGGGACGATCCACTCCTATCCGCACCATGCAAGTGCTTGCCGAAGAAACACGCGCGACGCAATGGTGGCAGATTATCGGCTGGTCGGGCACTCTGGCGGGCATGCTGATACTTTCCTACTACAGCGTGATTGGCGGTTGGACGCTGGCCTATATTTTTAAATCAGCTGCGGGGACCTTCAGCGGGGCCTCAGGCCAATTTGCCGCAGATACGTTCGGCCACTTTGTGGGAAGCCCCACCAGTTTATTCATCTGGCATACACTTTTTATGATATTGACCATGGGCGTCGTAGCAGGGGGGGTGCAAAGCGGCCTGGAAAAAGCGGTGCAGTTCCTCATGCCGACGCTTTTCTTTCTGCTGCTTTTGATGGTGGGTTACAGCATGACCACCGGATTTTTCGAAAAAGGCTTAGCGTTTTTATTTACCCCCGATTTCAGCAAAATTTCTGGCGCCAGCATGCTCTCCGCGATGGGCCAGGCCTTCTTTAGCCTCAGTCTCGGTATGGGAACCATGATGATCTATGGCTCATATGTGCCAAAAGACACATCCATTGCCAGCACCTCAATCATCATCGCCCTAGCCGACACCCTCGTCGCCCTGTTAGCCGGTATGGCCATCTTCCCGATCGTGTTTGCGAACAATTTGGAACCAGGTTCCGGTCCTGGGCTCATTTTCCAAACGCTTCCCGTCGCGTTTGGCAATATGACCGGCGGCCTCGCGTTTGGTTCGCTCTTTTTCATTCTCCTGCTTGTGGCCGCCTGGACTTCATCGATTTCTTTGATCGAACCCCTTGTCACGTGGCTCATTGAGACCTTTGGCCTCTCTCGCATCAAAGCCGCTGTCTATTCCGGAGTGGCAACCTGGCTGCTAGGACTCGGGACCGTCTGGTCGTTCAACTGGTGGGCAGAGGTGAAATTCTTTGGCCTCACATTTTTTGATCTCTTAGACTTCATCACGTCCAATCTCATGCTCCCACTCGGAGGTATTCTCATTGCTCTCTTCGCGGGCTGGCTCATGAAAGAGAGCAATGAGA
>WHTE01000026.1 GCA_009377845.1 Nitrospirales bacterium
CAATCTCGACAGTGACAGTGAAGCATCATGACCGGTTCTGCTGTGGATTCGTAGCGAATCGCGCCGCAAGCGCATCCGCCCGAGAAGGGTGTGGTTACTGGATTCGTATTTCTCTTTTCTTCGCTCATGGTGTGCTCTTTCTGTGATGTTTGTTATTGCCGAACAGAGTCCGCGGCTGAGTGGCGGGCTGGAGGCCCGTCGATTCGAGCCGCGCGTTCGGCTGCAAGAATCAGTAGGCACTTCCCCCACTCGTGCCCCACTGACCCATCACCCGAACGCCGTGACCTTGCCACTGCGTACGTTGTAGACGGCACCGACGACCTTCAGCGTCCCCTTTTTTACCGGATCGGCCAGGATCGGCTCCAGGCGCTTGAGCCGCTCCACGCCCTGCTCGACATTGGCTTTGATGGCGTTGTCAAGCAAGTTACCGGGTTTGCCCTTCACCGCGGCCACGGCCGGCTTGATGAGGTCGACAAGGCCGCTGATGGAACCGGGCAGGGCGTCATTGGCGTCAATGTGCTTGATGGCGGCCTTGACCGCGCCGCACTGACTATGGCCCAGCACCAGGATCAACCGCACGCCGAGTTCCGCGACCGCATACTCGATGCTCCCTTTCACGGAGGCGCCCGTGCCGGTGATCACGTTCCCGGCCACGCGGATCACGAATAGGTCCCCCACCCCCTGATCGAAGATCAGCTCGGGCGCCACCCGCGAGTCCGCACAGCCGACGATAACGGCGAGGGGGGTCTGACCCTCCGCGAGTGGCACGAAGTCCTCCGGCTTCCGGCGCGGGTGAGCTAGATCCCCCTTCATGAACCACTTGTTGCCCTCGAGCAACTGGGCCAGCACCGCATCCGTGTCCCGTCCTGTCGCAGGTGGGTCGGCTGCCCGCCCGGTCGTGGAAAGGGCGAGGCCGGCCGCCAGTCCGGAGAGCCGCAGGAATTCACGGCGGGACACCTGTTTCGGAACTCGCATGACATGTCTCCTTCGAAAACAGCAGTCAGGTTCGATCGGCTTGGGTGCCGAACGTCAGCGCTAACCGGCGCGAGTTTACGAGCGTCCGAGTTAAGCGCCTTGTTCGGCTTTTTCACTCTTTCTCATCATGGAGCACATTCATTGCGCCATGAACCACTGCAATGACGTCTATTTGATCTGCTTTAATGTGATAGATGATTCTGTATGGACCGAAGAATACTTCTCGGATTTGATCTACATCGTATTCTGGTGCTTGGCGACCTGACAGGGGAAACATGCCGATTTGCTTTGATCTCTTTGTGATTCGATCCACTGTGCGCAAGGCGTAGGTCTTTGAGTCCTGAGCAATGTGCGCATAGATGGCATCCAAATGTGCCTCGGCTGTCTCCGTCCAATGAATTTTCATTCGGGTAGGCCGTATTTCTTCCTAATTTCTGACACATCCTTTGTTTTGCCTGACCTGCTATCGTCAAGGCCTTTTTCGATGGCTTCGCGCACATATATTTCGTGCATCAGGTCATCCCACGTTGCATTGGGCGGCAATTGATCTACCAGTTTGTGTGCATCTTCTTTTCTTACTACGTTAGACATCTCTCACCTCCACGTGAATTGTCACCTGTCAGATTATCTATTTTGCCGAACGATTAAGCTAACCCTCACCGCCACGGAACCAACTACAAAGCGACTTGCTTTCCGGCGTCTGGTTGAGCGAATTGTTATGTATTTCTTTTAAATAATTTAGCAAAGCGTCTCCATCCTTCTTTCAGATTTAATCCAATACCATGGTAATTTGGGTTGAGTTGGAATAATTCTTTGGTTTTTCTTGTTTTGACTGGAGATCACGAATTCGATCCCACGCAGGGGCGGGTTGGTTATTTATGGGGTCTGTAAAAGCACGGGCGTGATATTTATGAGTCGTATTCATTATTGTACTATCGCTACATGGCCTTAAGACACCAGCAGATTGACCAGGTGTTCGAGGCGCTAAACGATTGTGCCATATTGAAGCTTCCAATTCTAAATCTTGACCGGTTTTACCAGTTATTTCTTTTATAATTTCCCTCATATCCAATTCGCGAGCACACTTACTGGCATTCTCAACACCAACAAGTTTATATTGATCTATATATTTCTGTAATATTGTAATTTCTAGTTCATCGTCATTTATTGCCACAACTAAATAACTCCTTCAAATACATAACAGAGTCCGCGGCTGAGTGGCGGGCCGGAGGCCCGTCGATTCGAGCCGCGCGTTCGGCTGCCGCAGGCGGCTGGAACGCACGGCCAGACGCGGACTCTGTTAGGCATCATGTGCAACAAATAGGTCGGCAACAAATACATGGATAGTAACTTCCCTAAGTTCGTCGTTAGCAGACTGGAAGCAGAATCGCCACTCCCCAGTCCGATTTTCTGTAGCTAGAACACGCTTATACTTTGCATTAGTCTGGAGCTCTACTGGGCACTTCTCAATAACTGAAGAGAAGCTCTTCACCTCCTTGTTAAAGATAATGAGAGCTGTCTTGCAGTCCCTCCAAGTAAGATATCCCAAGAGCTGATCAACGGCTGAACATAGCCCCTTTGTTCCCGACCAAAGTTTACACTCGGCAATGAACGCAGCTCGGCTCTCTGTCTCAATCCGTATGTCAGTCTTTCCACCCTTTCTAAATGTTTCGCCAGTAGCATCGCCTTCGTAGTGTCCGTTGAGATGCGCCAAGAGGATGTTCCGTAAATCCTCTTCCCCAAGCGACTTATAGGTCGAAGGAGTTGCTTCGAAAGTTGCAATCTCATGGCGGATAACAGCCAGAATATGCTCATATGTTTGATCTTCAATTCCATATTCAGGCTTATATGATCCTGATTTTAATGGCGGCAAAGGGCGGACAAGTTTCCGCGCTACCTTTATCGCCTCAACATCTGGTGCATTGGGGTTCCGTTTCACGGGAAGGCCTAGCCTGGAAGCAATTCCTTCAGTTTTTTGAATTCTTTCCCTACGAGCTGAAATTGCTCGTTTTATTGATTCTCGAAGCTCATCATTGTGACGTCTCACTTCAGACGCTGCGCTCTCTACGTAAAACCTAATTAGCTCAAGCTCGCGTTTAATAATGTCTCCTAGTCTTTCCTCATTAAGGCTATCAACTGGCGTGGAAAATTTTAGATGGAGCGACCCCAGCTGACTTCCCCTCTGTGGAAGCGCATCACCACATGGAAATACTGACTTCCAAGATGAAGGCTTTAGCTTCCACAGCATTGCGTCACCAGTGTATGGAATTGAAATTTCTATTCTGTGGCCGGGCACATAGAAAGGTCCTGTGCGCTCATCACCAAAGAATCGGTTTGGATCACCTGATACGTCAACCTGAGTCTCGCCCTCCGTAGTTCCCATGTGTTCTTCTAAGAGGCTAAGCGGTTCAACACCAAGTTCGTGCACAAAGTGGTCAACTAAATCTGCGTTTGGGGTGGCAAGAAGCTGATCTCTGGAAATTCGATCAATGGCTGGACTTACACGTTCCAAATTTTCGCGGAGGGTAGCCGACAAATCACCATCTGCAAAAAGGTAATTTCTTCTATGTCGCATCAGCGATGCACTCCAAATGATGCATATCTATTGAGTAAATTGGTCCGTATAGTTCACTGGCTGTGCCATCTATCTGGCTAAGCCCAACCCTGTTTGACCGGGATTCCTTCATGTCTCTCATGCTTTAGAACCATCCCACACGCCGCTGCCAAAGATCAGGTTGCAAGTTTGGGCAGTCTCTTCTGCTTAACACTTCGGACGGGACGATGCGCCCAACCGCAGAGCTAGATCAGGTGGATTCTTAGTCAATTGATAAAATTAGTCAAGTTGGGTGGCTGGAAACGAGAACGCAGATTGTCGAAAGGGTCTCATTGTTGAAGTAGTGGAACAGTATTATGATCGATCCGGTGGGTCCAAGAAGCCCTCTCCCTCCGATTCCACACAGGATGGAGATGATGATCTCTACAACTTCCTTTCCCTTGACGTGTCACTACAAGACCTGACCCTTTACTTTGCACATGACCCTTTACTTTGCACATTTGCTCATTTGGGCACGGCGAGTGAGTGCCATGAAAGCGCTCTAGTTGGCAACAGAGGTCGCTTCCAACGCAATTGTTTTTACCACTACAATTGCTGGGAGCCGTCGGCTGGTCAGACGCCCAGCGAGCTCCTTTGAGCGGGATGGCCATACATTGACATGAAGGGTCATCGGAAGGTGGGGGATCGGCGTCGGATCCCAGTTAGATCTCCTATGAACTAGCTGATTGTCAACAAACCATCTGATCTCGCACGGGTCCCACTCTATTGCGAATCGGTGAGGAGATTCTGATGCATCAAAGCCAAGCTCGATATGGCTCGGCGCACCTCTATATCCATAGTCGAAGCTCGCCCCCTCACCCCCAGGATTGTAGAAAACATTGACCAAGAGGCGATCTGTTCGATTCCCCGCGATCTCGATATCGATTTCCTGCCGCGGCGAGTCGCGATGGAGAAAGAACCCGGTGACCACGCCGGGCACATTTGATGCCTGAATGACCGCCTCGAACCTTCCGAATGAGTACCAGTCACGACTAGAGACTGATGCAGCGCTGTACTCCCGAACACCAAGGGACTCCCTTCTAACACTGAGTACAGCCCCAGTCCCTGCACGGAACTCGACATTTGATGGACGAAACAGGGCCAAGTTACCCGCGAAGGTGTCGTCCCGCAGCCGCCAGCGCCCCGTGTCGAGCGCTCCTAAGCGGTCGTTGACTCTGACGCGAGTTTCGACACTCGATGACGCTCCGTGTGCGGGTGCGGAGCGAATGCCACGCCACAGCTGACGGGACTCTACAACCCACGGTGACCTATCGCGCCTAGGAGCCTTGCCACTCACGACCGCGCTCGGTTCCAGGCTCACATCCAAGAGTCGTCTCTGTCCATGGTCTGCAAACTCAGGAAAAGAACAAACGGGTGGCGCGCACCTGAGGTGCTCGCATACGACCTGCCACTTGTTGGCTCCATTTGAGTGCAAGATAGCAACGTCAGCGCCGCTGATATCATCCACAATACCCAAGAAGCTGTCGTCGACAACCTCGGTATCGCCTCTGGCAATAATGAACTTCGCCTGCGGGTACAACTTTCTGAGTTCCCGGATTTTCCCTGCCAACGATCCGATGTTTACATATGCGTTAAAAACTCGTTCGATTCTCCCCGCAAGCAGTTGCTTAAATTCGAGATCTGGAAGACCTTCAAGATCGCTACAGCATCTATATCCGAGCATCGAGAGGGCCATGGCAAGTGATGAAAGGCCAGAACCCTCTGTTCCGAATACAAATACCGGCTGCTCTGATGGCCGAAATTGATATAGGGAAGCACCCTCACTGTCTATAGCGCCGATCTTGGTGAGTGACGGAAGTATTGAATACAGGTTCGTGGAGCAACTATCACGGCGCTGGCCAATGATGGACCGTCTGATTGCGCGCACGTCTAGCGCTCCGAACTGGTGATTTATCCAGAGGTCTATTGGTCCTCGACAAGGCAAGAGTCGGAGAAGTTTCTCAGCACCTTCGCGCGAGAGAACGTATCCGGACAGATACCAGAGTCCCCGCACTGGACGGAAAACGTTGCTCGAAAGAAATATCTTCTGGGCACCGTACTTCACCTCCTTGTAGGACAGGTAGAGAACGTCAAATCTGCCTGTCTCGTCACCTTCAGCCTCAATTTCACTCCAAGCTTGGTCTAGGTTCCGAGCCAATCCGTGTTGGAACCAGACGTCGTCCTCGAGGATGAGAGCGTACGAGTGATTGCTCTCTGCGACTCGCCGCCAAACGCCGATGTGTGAGCGAGCGATCGCAATCTCAGGTCGGCTCATCTGAATCGGGCGATCAAGTTCTAGTCGGTCGGGCAGGGCGCGCGGTTGAGGCTCGGCGAATAGCTGGTCTGCGAGTGTATAGAAAGGATCGATGTCTTCGTCCTTGAGAGGCTCCTGCGCGAAGGTCCTAGCGTCGACGGCAGGATATCGCTCAGTCAGGTGCCCGAGTTCAGCGCCCGACGAATCCAATACGTGCCTGAGCTCTTGTCTCATCTCAACCCAGCGATCTGGTTGGCGATCAAGATTGATGACATAGATCCGCTCGATGCTCGGCCGTCCCTTTGGATTGGCGATACCAAATGCTTGGGACCTTCTCCTTGGCAGCAGCCTCCGACATTTCATACCTATGCTATACAGAAACTTCGAAGGTGCTAGCAGGAGATGCGAGAGGTTCATTCATCCCTCTCGTTGTTTTCTCGAGTTATCATCTTCGATACTCGCGGCGATTTGAGAGCCTCCAGTTCCTTTCGTCGTTCCTATAGCTGAGCGGCCATCTGCTGGTAGCAACGCCTTCCCAATCACATAGGACAAGCAATCCACCTGCAATCTGGCCGTCGTTGGTTACAGCGTCGAATATCGATTTCGTGAGGTTACCGGGACCGGTCGTCGACTGGATGTCTGGCAACTCGCCCACCACATCTCGCTCAAGGGCTAGAGTGGCTCTTGCGAGCACCCGCTCGACAATGGGATGCCCACGAACTGCAATCAGTGGGTTGTTGTTAAAGTAGAAGATCCAGCTCAAAGCGTTTGCGCCCGGTTCAGTGAATATTGATGGCGGCACCATTTCATCCGTTGACAAGTCGTAGCATAGAGGCTGAATCTTCAGCCGGCCGTCGCTGAATAGATATTGAATTGCGGGCCCGTGATAGACATCGTCAGTATCTACGTAGCAGCCGCCCTCTGCGTGGACATAGCAGAGCCGAAAGTAGTCTGATTGCATTGCAGGGTGATAGCACTTGTCGTAAGCCTTTTCGTACCGTGGGCCCAGTTTTCGGCGAATAAAGTCTTTTGCTTGGTGTTCGTCGAATAGAAATAGTTCAAAACCTTCCTCCTCGACCTTCCTCCAAGATTCGATGCACTCTCTGACGTCTCCAGGCAGTTGGCTCAGGTCGTTCCAGAACTGCACGATTCTCTTTGGGGATTCTCTGGAGAATGCGGAAGGCAAGACATTGGGCTCGCGGGAACTCTGCACCAGTCCCCGAACGAAGTTGGAGCGAGCTTGGTGATCTTCATTGGTGGGATCGCTGGCTTCCATGTGAGGGTCTCCTGGTCAGGACACATACGCTCGTAAAGGCGAGTTATTCGCGACAAAGTCTTACCAGACAAGCCACTCAAGCAGACGGGGCCGTGAATTCTCTGCTGCCGCTGCATAGCGCGCGACTAGCAGCTTCTTCGAAGTCTAGAGAACGTGCCTGCTTCATGAAATCGAGCGTGCAGAGTTGGCTGCGGCGAACGGTCTCACCCATGAGCCTAACGCCGGGCATCAGGCGGGACGGGAAGCCAGAGCTGAGCATAGCTAGGCGTAGGCTGTACGCCGTCGCCTGCATGCCTTTGTTGGGCAGCACGGTTCTTTACTGGATTCGTTTGAGAACAGAATACCGGTAAATACTCCGTGCCCCTGTCTCCAGAGCGTCGCTGACTTTCGCTCTGTTGACGACTGAGGGGTGCTCGGGATCGAATCTAGCTACAGAATCTTCGAGCTTCCCATTGAACCCAAATTGGTCCCGAAACTGCGTGTAGTAGAGACCGAATTGCTGCCCCAATCTCGCTAGGGCTACCGTATAGAGAACATGACACCCAACGCCCGCAGGTCCCATGGACTGCATCGTCGCAAGCGACTCGTTCGGCCAGTTGTCAACATGGGCACCCCCACCCTTGTCGGCTACAGATTTAATAAGCTCCCGGATCGTAAGTTCCCTAGGATGTACTGTCACGAACTGATCTATCCATTGTTTGAGAGGGAGAAGATGGCCCCCCTGTACCAATTCAAGGTCTGCAACCTGCAACCCATTGGCATATTCCGTAATGAGAAATGGCATATGAGCCTGGCGGAACTCTTGGCTTGGAGGATGATTGACTTCTACGGAGGCCCTTCCTCCATCAAAAACTGGCTTTGCTCCAGGTCCAGTCCACTAAATAGCTCGTATTGCTTCAATTCGGAGCTCGGGGAAAACGCGGGAGAAAAGGGGGGAAAAAGAATCACACAACAGGATCCTCAATTGGCCGGCCATTGGCCGGTACATGTGTGTCTCGCCTTCATAGTAGCAGCGCAGGCAGGAGTTGAGAACAGCAAACACCTCACTAAGCTCAATGTGCAAGCGCTTTTTCTTCGCTTCTAGATCGACCATTGCGCCCTTCCTCTACGTCTTTTTGCAGCCCAACTAGTGAATATATTGGTCTGTATAGCTCGCCGGCTGCTGCAGTCTATCCGGCTAAGTCAAAATCTTTTTGACTGGGATTCCTTCATGTTTATCATGTCTGAGAACCATCCACACTCCGTTGCCAAAGACAAAGGCTGCAAACGGGTCAGCCTATCCTGCTTTCTGCCTCGGGCGGGATGATGAAACAATCCGCCGGACGCCGAATAAATCATGCAGAATTTATAGCTCCCGTTCTTAGTATGAGCGTTTCTGAAAGTACCTCCAATAGCCCGACGCCTTCCGTCTGGCCCAAAGGAGTACGCTCTTATCAGTTGGCGGACCTTGTTTGAGCGGAGCGAGTTGGGCCGCCCTCCTAAGGCTAGCGTCCATCCGTTCCAATAAGGCCAGACGGGGCGTTAATGGTTTTGGGTCATTTTGCCAAAACAAAAGGGCCTCGCCTACCGGGGCGAGACCCGGGAACACAGAAAATCAGATTGAGATGAGAGTTGAAGACACAAGTGCTTTGGGTCACCTACCCCCCATTTTTGGGAAACGCTGACCTTTTCCAATCGAATCATTGCCTAACTAATTAAATAAGTCAAATTATCAAACGCTTCAATAGGACTGATTCCTGCCAAGAGACTTGCTTGGTTAATGAAGTGAACGACCCATTGCCCATTGGATATCCTGAAAAAGAACGGTGGGGGATTACGCTTGCTTTGGTTGGTCTCCAGAAAGTTGGATGGATTCCGCGGACAAAATATGTTGGAGTCGATCCCGAGAGATAGCCCCTTGGCGGAGGATTCGGATTTCCCCAACGAGTTGAAGTACGGTGGAGGGTTGGCCGCCAGGCGTGGGGCCGCCATCTACAATCAGATCAACCGCTGATCCTAATTGTTGGATCACCTCTGCCGCGGATTGCCCCGGCGGCTGACCGGTTCGATTGGCGCTGGTGCCGGTTAGCGGGCCGGTGTGCTTCAAGAGTTCGCAGACTCGTAGATCATTCGGCTGCCGGACACCGATGGTTCCCAGGCCGCCGGTTAGGATGGGCGAAAGAGTTGAACGAGCCTGCAATACCAACGTGAGCAAACCTGGCCAGAACTCTGCTATGAGTTTTCGAGCGACATCGGGGATAACTTCCGTCAGTCGGAGCAGTTGCGTTTGGTCGCCAATTAATACTGGAAAGGGTTTGTGGCTACGCTCGCCTTTGAGGTGAATCAGCCGTTCTAACGCGATTTGATTGAAGGGACTGACCGCCAGCGCGTAAAAACTGTCGGTTGGGACGGCGACGACTCCGCCCTCCTGCAGACATTGCGCAACGTGATGAATCAGTTGAGGCGATGGAGTTGAATTGAGTTGGAGAACCGTGGCCACGTCAGGGCCCCTTGAGTCAGGATTGAACCTGAAGCACGCGGTAGGCAATGTCGGAACGGAAATAGCGGCCTTCAAACTGGATCGAGACGAGCGCCTGGTGGGCATGATCTCTGGCTCCAAGCAGGGTGGAATCGATGCCGGTCACCCCTAAGACCCGACCCCCATTCGTGACAATCTTTCCGTCTGCATGGGAGGTCCCGGCATGAAACACCATGACGGACTTCGACTCTTTTTCGGGTAGGCCGGTGATCGGAAACCCCGTTTGATAGGCCCCGGGATATCCGCCGGAGGTCAGCACCACGCACACCGCTGCCTGATTGTGCCACTCCACATGCAGTTGGTCCAACCGATGTTCGACCACCGCTTCGATCACATCCAGCAAATCCGTTTTTAAGAGTGGTAACACGACCTGCGTTTCAGGATCGCCAAAACGGGCGTTAAATTCCAGCACAAACGGTTTCCCATCCTTGACCATAATCCCCGCGTATAAGACGCCATAAAACGGACTCCCCACCCGGGATAACCCGATGACCGCCGGAGTCAATACTTCATCGAGAATACGCTGCCGGAGTTCCAGTGTTCCCAACGGAGCCGGCGCATAGGCCCCCATTCCTCCCGTATTAAGACCCGTGTCACCTTCACCGATTCGCTTATGATCCTGGGCGGGGAGCATGGGAATGACCGTTCGGCCATCGGCAAAGGCCATGACCGTCAGTTCTTCTCCCTCAAGGAATTCTTCCAGTACCACCCGGGCTCCAGCCTGCCCAAATCGCTGCTCTTCTAACATGCTTCGAGCAGCCTCCCGGGCATCGGCCCTAGTCTCACAGATGATGACCCCTTTCCCTTGCGCAAGGCCATCGGCTTTGACGACGATCGGGAACGGGCAGGATTCAATCCAGGTTAAGGCCGGCTCCAGTTGATCGAAGGTGCGCGACGCAGGAGTGGGAATCTTTTCCCGCACCATGAGCTCTTTGGCGAAAGATTTGCTGGATTCAATAAGGGCAGCATTGCGGGTGGGGCCAAAAATTCGCAAATGAGATTTTCGGAATTCATCGGCAACGCCTAACGAGAGCGGCAGTTCCGGTCCGACCACCGTCAGATGGATCTCGTTTGTTTGCGCGAAGTGCTTGAGGCCTTCAATGTCATCCACCTTTAGAGGCACACATTCTGCTACCTGTGCGATCCCGGCATTGCCAGGAGCGCAATAGAGTTTCTCCATCCGAGGGGATTGCGCAAGCTTCCACGCCAGCGCGTGCTCGCGTCCACCGTTGCCTATGATTAACACATTCACCGGAAAAACTTGCACCTCCCCTTACCCCTCCATCCCCAATGATGGGGGACCTTACATCAGGGCCTTTGTTTTTACCACAACCCTATCACCTGAAAACTCCCTCCATCTCAATCTTCTCAAACGTCCAAAAAGGCACAAAGATTCGAAAACATCCGAACAGAACACGTTACAAATCTGAACAATGGAAATCAAAGAAGTTTCTGAAGAATGTCAGGGTTAGATCTATTTAATGACGGAAGTGACGCATGCCTGTCAAAATCATGGCCATTTGATGTTCATCGACCGCTTGGATGATCTCCTTATCCCGAATAGACCCCCCCGGCTGAATCACGGCTGTAATGCCTGCCTCTGCGGCAGCATCGATGCCATCCCGAAACGGGAAAAATGCGTCTGAGGCCATCACACACCCTTTGATGGGCAGATGGGCTTTCATTTGAGCCAGCTTCACCGAATCAACCCGGCTCATTTGTCCCGCGCCAATGCCCACAGTTTGGGTCTGTGTCGCAAAGACAATGGCATTGGATTTGACATGTTTGCACACCTTCCAGGCAAAATCGCAGGCTTGATATTCATGGTCAGTCGGCTGGCGTTGACTGGGAATGGATAAGTCTCCCATCTCACGTAACGATCCCAGATCCCGGTCTTGCACCAGGATCCCGCCCACAATTTTTTTCATATCCAAGGTATCACGTTGCACACTCTCCAGCGAACCCACCGCTAAAAGCCTCAAATCTTTTTTCCGTTGGAGTTCAGCCAAGGCCTCTTCCGTAAACTCCGGCGCAATCAGCACTTCCACAAACGTGGAGGTGATTTCCTTCGCCATCGCCAGATCCACAGTCCGGTTACAGGCGATGACCCCGCCAAAGGCTGAGATCGGATCTGTTTCCCTCGCCCGCACATAGGCCTCGACCGGCAAATCCCCGATGGCCACACCACAGGGATTATTGTGTTTGACGACGACGACCGCTGTTTCATCAAACTCCTTCACTAATTCCAAGGCCGCATTGGCATCTAAGTAATTATTGTAGGACATGGCTTTGCCATGGAGTTGCCTTGCCTGACAGAGAGAGGCTTCTTTGGTCTGCCGATCCCGGTACACGGCACCCGCTTGATGCGGATTTTCTCCATACCGAAGGTCTTCGACCTTTTCATAAGACAGGCACAACAACGACGGGAATTTTTGCGCTGATGTGTCAGCTAATTTAGAGGTGAGATAATTGGCTATCAGGCTGTCATACCTGGCGGTATGGTCGAAGACTTTTTTGGCCAACTCGCGTCGCAATCCTAAGGATACCGTCTCGGATTGCAAGGCCTCCAACACACGCTCATAGTCCTGAGGATCGACCACCACCAAAACATCCTCATGATTTTTTGCCGCCGAGCGCAGCATGGACGGTCCACCGATATCGATGTTTTCAATCGCTTCTTCAAACGTACAGCCGGGCTTCGCAATCGTCGCTTCAAATGGGTAGAGATTGACGACCACCACATCGATGGGCTCAATCCCCTGCTCTTGCATTTGCCGCACATGGGAATCGACCGAACGACGCCCTAATAAGCCACCATGAATCTTGGGATGTAACGTTTTTACCCGCCCGTTCATGATTTCAGGAAACCCGGTGTATTCCGCCACTTCAGTGACGGCTACGCCGGCGTCCCGGAGCATGCTGGCTGTTCCCCCTGTCGACACAATATCCATCCCGAGTGCCGCCAGACTTTTGGCCATTTTCTCCACACCAGTTTTATCGGAAACGCTGATCAGCGCTTTTCCTAACTTTGCCATGCGTTCACCTGCCACTAGTATCTGTTTATGATTACAAGAAAAGGGAGGGTTAGCTTACCAAATGACCTAGGGAACTTCAACGAAACTTGAATATCCTACTGTAAGTACCAGCGCCACATTTCCGTTCTTGTTCTGTTCAACTCCATACGCCTCTTCCTCTAAAGATATTGGAACGTTTTTTGTCTAAAAAACCCTGATGGGGTCCTACTTCGCTTTTTACACGTTTATTTTTTACCTACAAAAATTGTTATGAGAAACCCATAAAGCCAACACCCGATCCTTCCGAAAAAAGTATACCTATGGCCGGTTCGACAATTTTGCAATGCCATCGTCTTGGGCAACTCCTGCTCCTTTTGATTTCAGCAACGAAAATTTTTACCGCAATGGCAGGCGAAACGAGCGGCAATCAGTTCAAGGACGTTGCTGCGTACCTCGCCATACCCGGGCCGGTGGGAGTCAACTCTACCTAACGTAACGACCGAGATTTCACAACACCGAATCTTTATGTTTTTTTAATTTCTTTCAATTCCATAGTAGGGACTTACACAGTCTTAGGAATAATTTATGGATATCATCCTGATGTTCTTTGTGTTTTTGGCGTGTATCGTGCTTGGGGCCATTGTGCTCACTTTGAGCATGAGTCCTTCTGGCAAGAAAGAACAAGAAAATCCGATCAAAGGCACAAGTTTTATCCCATCACAAATGTTCATGAGCAATGACGGGTTTGGAGGCATTGCCGTCAACGACAAAACCCTCCAAATATGCCTGTTGAAAAACCCGGCGATCCCACCACGATTGCTTCATATTTCACACATGGTCGGTTCATTCTTAGTCAAAAACGGAGAAATCCTTGGGGAAGGATTACGAACTGGCCCAAAATCACTCATCTCGTTTCAAAAAGTCATGCACTCGAACGTGGAAAGACTGATCAAGAGTTGGCAGGCACCCTCTTCCCATAGGGACAACCAGCGAATCGACCTCATCGTGTTGATCCACGATGCAGATGATCCGCTCCATGTTGTCAATTTCCTCGATATGGAAACCAAAGAGGGTGGCATCCTCTATGAAAAGGCCTTGGGTACGGCAACCCATTGGCACTATGTGTTAGATGGCTTGATTCTCCAGGCCGATCAACACGCTCACCTTCAGCCCGAACCCGACCAAGAAGGAGCAGAAAGTCCATTACCGTCGGTGGCCGATGAATTAGAAAAATTAGGCGAGTTAGTCGAAAAGAAACACATGACCCCACAAGAATTCACTATTCAAAAAGAAAAACTTGTCGCCTAATCATTATCATTTTCACTTTTCCTCTCTTTAGTCATTCCCTCACAAAATCCCAATCTATTCTCCCCGTCAATTCTCTGGAAACGGCCATGTCATCCCCCCCTTGCCGGAAAGGGCAAGGGAAGTCGAAAGACCAACCAGCTAATGAACCTCACAGGTTCCCTCCGCGCCACATCCACTCAGCCATTCCAACGAAAGCGGGAATCGATCCGGGACTTGGCAGGATGGATTCCCGACACAACCCGCAGGTATGACAGCATAGCGCGCCATTCCTCCCCTTCAAATGGGGAATGGTGCAGGCCTCCTGTTTGACGTTTCCTAATCCTTAACAACAACTGAGTCACCGGTCTAACGTTACAAAATTTTACCTCCTTATCAAACACAAACGTCACTCATGACCCAACCACGTGGTTTCACCATCGTCAAATATGTGGGGTTAGCCATTGGAATCCTTGGATCCTATATGCTGTCCTCAGAGTGGAACGGCTCCCAACCACCGGATCTTGTTCAAGCCATCCAGGATCGAAATCTTTTCCTGGCTCGTCACTTGATTTCCCAAGGATCGGATGTCAATCAGCGCACACCACAAGGAGCCTCTCCCCTACACTTCGCCGCAAGATCCGGACAAATTACGATCACCCATCTCTTGTTACAACATGGAGCAGACCCTCAGGCCATCTATCAATCCGAATGGACGCCCCTCCATTTTGCCGCAAAGGGAGGACATGTGGATGTCGCCGATCTCTTACTCGACCACGGCGCCCCGGTGAATGGTCTTGAAGGGAAAATCACGCCACTCCACATCGCCGTGCAAGAACAGCAGCGGCGCATGGCTTCCTTTCTTTTAGCACACGGTGCCCTGGTCCAGGCATCATTTAAGGAAGGGTGGACTGCGTTGCATGTCGCCGCACAAACCGGAGATACCGACATGACCCGCCTGCTCCTGGATTCCGGCGCGCCTATCGATGCGACCAATGCAATTGGCATCACACCGCTCCATTCCGCAGCCCTCTCCGGTCAACGGAATCTGACCCGATATCTGCTGGCTCGTGGGGCCACCTGTTCAATCCCCACACAACCGCTCGAAGGCCCTTTGCCTGCCAATTTCAGCAATCTTTACTCTGCTCTTCAAGAAGTCCTCCAACACTGCCCCAACACTCGCACCTCCTAATTGTGCAGCAAACGTTGAAGCAGTCGCAGCCCAGATATAGTCTTCAGCGCAACATCTGCTAGCACATTTTACCTCCCTGACTTTCCTAAGTTCGATGTCTATCACACATTCTTGGATTCAAGTTATATAAAGTGTTATAAGTAGAAGGGGCGTATTTGAATGAATACCTTAACTAAATTTCTCCGCAAACAAAAAGCAGCTGACAATCCTGAACGGCGAACTCAACGCCAAAAGGCATGGCTGTCCGCTCTGGATAAACTGTTTAGAAAAATTCGATCATGGCTTGCAGAAGCGGAGAAGGAAAAACTGATCAAGGTTACCATCGAGAAGGTAAATCATATTGAAGAAAGCCTTGGTACATTGCAGGTTCCTCGCCTAACCCTGACAGTGGACCACAAAACAATTATTCTAAAGCCCATTGGCGCAACCATCATTGGCGCGGATGGACGAGTCGATATGGTGACTACAAAAGGAACCTATATATTCCTGTACTTGGCTGACCAGAACAAGTGGGTACATGGGTCTGGAACTAGACCATCTGAATTCCATGAACTAACAGAAAAAATCTTCACTGATCTCCTCAAACGCGCTCTGGCGTGACTGACCTTGACGCAGTCCTCAACGCTCATCAAGCTTCCTGTGACGCTCTGGATATAGTCGCTGACTTGCTCATCAAATCCAGGAAGGGCACAACCTTTCACAATACGATTTTCTTTAACAAACCCCTTGAAGAGGCGAGGCGTCTGCTTATCCGGAGCAAAGAAGAAATGGCTGACTTCACGATTCTTTTCTTGCTCTCCTCATTTGAGCGCATAATTTTCCACCATCTCGGATCGTCGCTCCAGACAAAGGCATCCAATAAAAAAGGTATAAGCGGCCTAAACGAGGCTATCAAACATTTTAAAAGTCAGATCTCGCCACGTACATACAACGATGCTGAACTTCTGTGCAGATATAGAGATTGGGTCGCACACGGGAAACGGTGGGAGAAACCTTCCGCCGCTGATCCTGTAAACACCCATAAATGTCTCATAGACTTCATGAACCAAGCGGGCCTCACATAAATAAAAGACGCCGCATCCCTCAGTCTTGCACAACCTTCGGTTCCCAATACTGCTACTCCTGCGAAAACTTCGATTGAGCATACCGGATTCTTATTGGGTCACCGACTTCAACTCCTTTCTGTTTCGTACTTCCATCCTTACTGAGACATCCGGTTAAACCATTGGAGGCTTCAAGGAATTCCTTGTAAGATCCAGGGAGCGCCCTCTTCACAGAGAGTGTTCAGTCCACAAACGGTTATCGAATTTTTTCAGTATACGGGTAGTCTAAACTGGGAATCCCTTCATGAGCTGGATGTATCTGGCCCTGGTGGCTGCGATAAGCGAATCGCTTAAAGACCTATTTAGTAAGCAGGGGTTGCAATCCGTCTCACCTCAACTGGCAGCATTAGCCGCTTGTGCCACACCCATTCCATTACTCCTGAGCATTGTGCTGTTCACTGACTCAGTCCCTTTGCTGGGACCCCGGTATGGGTGGGCCCTGCTCATTGGAGGAACCTTGAATGTCCTGGCCATGTTCCAATTCATGCGGGCCTTACAAGCCTCAGACATGTCCCTGGCCATTCCCTTCGTTTCGTTCACCCCTATTTTCTTATTGATCACCTCACCCCTTCTGGTGGGAGATGTGCCAACCACACAGGACATTGTGGGCATTGTGTGTATCGTGTCGGGGTCTTATGTGTTACAGATTCAGTCAGTGCACCGCGGTCTTCTTGCCCCATTAGTAGAAGTCTTCCGAGAGCCAGGTCCCAGGCGAATGCTTTCCGTGGCTTTCATCTATAGTCTCACGTCGAATTTCGATAAAATCGGGGTACAGAATTCTTCTCCTCTCTTTTGGAGCCTCTCCATTGCCAGCGTGATGACGATCGGGTTTTTGTTGTTGTTTCGATTCCTGCCACAACAGACTATTGCCGCTCCACGGAGTCGCACCATCGGAATGCTTTTGCTCATCGGCCTGTTTCAAGCCATAGGCCTCCTTGTTCACAATACCGCTCTTAGTCTGGGACCGGTTCCCTCCGTCATCGCCGTGAAGCGATCGAGTATTCTCTTTGCCGTCATTTGGGGTTTTGTATTTTTGAAGGAACGACACGTGAGGGAGCGTCTGGCTGGCGCACTCCTGATGGTGATCGGGATTGGGATTTTGGGATTTGGACAGACAGAGTAACCCTGTCAGTCCAATGAAAGAAAAGGAAGCTATAAACCGTGTGGAAAACCGATAGCTATTTTATGGGGAGCGTCGAAAGGTCTGCGACCGACACCAGTGGACCTGGAAAGATGCCGAGCAGTACGACACCGGCAACTGCGCAGGCCAGCACAACAGATATCTGTGGGGAGAGGACCAGGCGGGTATGCCATTCTTGTTCGGATGATGGCTCACGCATATACATCACCATAACAATTCGTAAATAGTAAAAAGCCGAAATGGCGGCAAAGACGAGTCCGACGATAGCCAGCCACGCCAACCCGGCATTGACAGCCGCCATAAAGAGATAAAATTTGCCAATGAATCCGGCCGTGGGAGGAATGCCCGCCAACGACACCATAAAGATTAGCATGAGAAATGCGCCACCTTTATGTCGTTTGGCCAACCCGGTGAAGTCTTCTATTTCCTCACCCTCCAGGCCGCCCTTCCGTAAAATGGCCACCATGGCAAATGCGCCCAGTGTCATAAACGAATAGATCGCCAGATAGAGCATGAGGCTGGAAATTCCTTGGGCCGAGACCGCCGCTTCCGTGCCCCATCCGGCCACCACGACTCCGATCAAGGCATAACCCGCATGGGCAATACTGGAATACGCCAGCATCCGTTTCACGTTGGTCTGGACAATCGCCACAAGATTCCCTAAAGCCACGGTGATCAGGCAAATCGCCAGTATCAACAGATTCCAATTGGGTTTGATCCCGCCGAAGGCTTCCAGGAGGACCCGAAGGAACGCCGCAAAGCTGGCAGCCTTGGAGGCCACCGCCATAAACACCGTTACAGATGTCGGGGCTCCTTCGTACACATCGGGAGTCCACATATGAAAGGGCACCGCCGCGACTTTGAAACCAAATCCCACGATGAGCAGCATGAGCGCAATGAACACCAACGGATCATCGATTCCGCGCCCATTCACCACCGCCGCAATTTCAACTAGCCTCGTACTCCCCGTGACCCCGAATAAAATGGAAATGCCGTACAGCAAAATGCCTGAGGAAAAGGCTCCCAACACGAAATACTTGGCGGAAGACTCAATCGACCGAGCTTCAAATCGCTTGAACCCCGCCATAATATAGAGGGTAATCGACATGAGTTCGATGCCGAGGTAAATCGTGAGCAAATCCGCCCCCGACACCATCACCATCATGCCCGTTAGCGCCAATAAAACAAAAGCGTAGTATTCAGCGAGTTGGATTTTTTCTTCTTTGAGATAGCCCATTGACAATAAAATCGTCAGACCACTCACGAGATACAGCAACATTTTCCAAAACACCGCATACGAATCCACAACCACTAAATCGCTGAATGCCATCACTCGCTCGCCAAAACCGCTCATGGTGACCACACTGCACACCACGACAATACCGAGACTCATCCACGCCAGGAGATCTTTTTTGGTATCAGGCGTAATGGGATCAAGAACGAGAATCAGACATGCCATGCCCACGACGAGCAATTCAGGAAGAATCGTAACGAGATCAGCAAGAGGAAGAGTCATGGTCTAACCTCATCCATCATTGCGAGGGGACGCGCAGACGGCTCGACAGTCATCACTAACGTATGATCCCGCACAACCTCTCCCTGTCTCTGCTGGACCGCCATTGTTGTGGATTGGGACGCAATGACCCGTGCCACGCTCGCATGCATCACATCCAGTAACGGTTTTGGATACAAGCCAATCCAAAACACCAACACCACCAACGGAACCAGCATGCCGAATTCCCGGATATTCAGATCGGTCAATTTAGGGAGCATCTGCGGAGAGGCCGGTCCGTAAATAACCCGTTGCACCAAATACAATATGTACACAGCGGCCAAGATAATGCCCAGTGCGGCCAGCGTCGCGGTCAGTTTGCTCCAGGCAAAGGTTCCAACCAGCACCAAAAACTCGCCGACAAAACTGTTCATGCCCGGAAGACCAACCGAGGACAGCGCAAAAATCACAAAAAATGTCGCATACTGCGGCATGGCGTTGGCCAGCCCGCCATTATCTGCAATGTGCCGGCTATGGGTCCGTTCATAAATGATGCCCACACACATAAAGAGGGCGCCTGTCGTAATGCCGTGGTTGATCATCTGAAGAACCGCACCTTCGATCCCCTGGGTATTCAAGGCAAAAATTCCCAACGTGACGAAACCCATATGGCTGACACTGGAATAAGCAATAAGTTTCTTGATGTCCGTTTGCGCCAAAGCCATATACGCCCCATAAATAATGGCGATGACCGACAAGGTCATGATGATGGGGGTATAGGCGACCGAGGCATCAGGCAACATGGGCAATGAAAACCGTAAAAATCCATAGGTGCCCATCTTGAGCAAAACGCTGGCGAGAATGACGCTCCCGGCAGTGGGCGCTTCAACATGGGCATCGGGTAACCAGGTATGAAAGGGAAACATCGGCACTTTCACCGCAAACGCCACAAAGAACGCCCAGAACAAGAGGGCTTGCAAACTTGGGGCATATGACGCGTGGGTCAAGGCCAGAATGTCGAAAGTTCGCCCGCCTTCAAAGTACAACACCAAAATCGCCACGAGGAGCAAAATGCTGCCGGCAAGCGTATACAGAAAAAATTTGATCGCCGCATAGACGCGATTGGCCCCCCCCCAGACGCCGATCAGGAGATACATGGGAATCAGCATCGTTTCCCAAAACACATAAAACAGCACAAAATCCAAGGCGACAAACACTCCAATGGTGGCCGTTTCCATCACCAACAAACTGATCAGAAACTCCTTCATCCTGGTTTGAATAGACGTCCAGGATACGAGGATACAGAGTGGAGTGAGAAAGGTGGTTAACAAGACAAGCGGCATACTGATCCCATCGACACCCAGGGAGTAATATATGGAGGGGGACTGAATCCATTGATGCTTCTCCACAAATTGCATGCCGGCATCGGCATTGTCGAAGACAAACCAGAGGGGCAATGAGACGAGAAGCGTCAGGATAGAGATCGCAAGCGCAATAGACCGGGAGAGCGCTTCATGAGCCAGCAGCATCGCTGCCACCCCGAGCAGAGGCAGCATAAGGACAATCGTGAGCCAGGGCATTCCTGTTGAGGGACTGACTATCTCAGTCACGATTGGGTGATCTCCTGCAATGACGCTGCCTGTTGAACTATCACGAATATCCCATCATACGATCGGCCTTTCACACTAAAAAAAGATCAAGGCACCTAAAATGACGACCGCGCCGACAGTCATCGCCAGCGCATAGTTCTGTGCTTGTCCGCTTTGGAGTCGTCGCGTCACCCATCCTCCCCAGGCTACGGCTCGCGCCACTCCATTGACCGCACCATCAATCACCTTGACATCCACCCGCTTCCATAACCGGTCCGCGGCATTCAATGTTGGCATGACGACGGTCCGATCATAGGCTTCATCCACAAACCATTTGTTCAATGACAACTGATACAGCGATTGCCACTGAGCGGCTAATCGGGCCGGCATGCCTGGCGACTTCACATACACCCAATACGCGGCGGCAATACCTAACAGGCCCATAGCTGTGGCCGTTATCATAATGCCAAAGGCCGCTGATCCTTCATGATGATCACCACCCTCACCAACAGGAAACGCAGGCGCCAAAAATTCCGGAATGCCGATATACCCTGTCAAAATACTCAGGACCGCAAGAATCAGAAGAGGAACCGTCATCGTTTTTGACGGTTCATGGACATGCTTGGCATGACGAGGATCGACTTGAGATTCTCCCCAAAATGTCACAAACACCAATCGAAAACTGTAAAAGGCCGTCATCAGCGCAGTCAGTAATCCCAAGACGGTCAGCACTTTCCCCAATCCACCCGACATCCAGGACACCACGAGCAACTCGTCCTTGCTGAAAAATCCGGCAGTCAGCGGAAAGCCCGACAGGGCCAGGGCCCCAATGACAAAAGTCCAATAGGTCACAGGCAGCTTATCTTTGAGCCCACCCATGTTTCGCATATCTTGTTCATGGTGAAGGGCAATGATCACCGCCCCACACCCGAGAAATAACAAGGCCTTAAAGGCCCCATGGGTCAGCAGATGGTACATTCCCGCAATATAACCACCCAGTCCACAGGCCATCATCATGTACCCGAGTTGACTCAATGTGGAATAGGCGACGACCCGTTTGATATCGGTTTGCGTCAGCGCGATGGTCGCCCCGATAAACATCGTCGTCCCACCGACCACCGCGACGACATCCATGGCCACCGGCGAGAGGTTAAACAACGAGGCAAATCTGGCCACCATAAACACCCCGGCGGTCACCATCGTTGCCGCATGAATGAGAGCTGAAATCGGGGTTGGACCCTCCATGGCATCCGGCAACCACACATGCAGAGGCACCTGAGCAGACTTCCCGACGGCTCCAACAAACAAGAGGAGACAGATCAATGTTATGACCGATATTTCCCAATGACCTCCAATAGAGCCAAGAAGATTCACACCACCGCCGGCCACATGCTCCAATTGGGGAAACACCTGCTGATAGTGCAAACTGCCAAACGTGAGAAAGATCAGCAAGATGCCCAACATGAATCCGAAATCTCCAATCCGATTCACCAAAAACGCTTTGGTAGCCGCCGCCCGAGCCGACTCGCGCTCATACCAATGGCCGATTAATAGGTAGGAGCAGAGACCCACCGCTTCCCAAAATACAAAAAGCTGGAGGAAATTATCGGACATCACCAGCATCAGCATAGAAAAGGTAAAGAGGGCGATATTGCTAAAAAACCTGGCATAGCCGGGCTCTCCATGCATATACCCAATCGTGTACACGTGCACCAAAGAACTCACAATGGTCACGAGCAACAACATTGCCACCGTGAGCTGATCAATAAACAAGCCTAAGGTAATATGAAGATTTCCGGAATCCGCCCAGGTATAGAGAGGAACCTGAAGCGTCTGACCACCTGCCACATCGGTGAGCGTCATCACGGAAAGGAGAAACGACCCCAGGACGGCTGGAACGGCCACCCAATGGCTTCGGTCTTTGATCCAATGGCCGAACAGCCCTAAGATGACAAAGGCCAGGAGTGGGAGGAGGGGAATTAAGGCGTAGAGCATCGCCTTACCATTTCAGCAACCGGAAGTCGTCAATGTTGATACTGGCCGAATGGCGATAGAGGGCGATAATAATCGCCAGCCCTACCGCGACCTCCGCGGCAGCCACGGTAAGCGCGAAAAACACGAACACCTGACCAGAAAGATTGCCCAAATAGGAGGAGAATGCCACGAAATTGATATTCGTGGCATTCAGCATCAACTCGATAGATAACAAAATAATAATAATATTTCGTCGAATGAGCACTCCGATCAACCCGATCGAAAACACAATCCCGCTCAGCACGAGATAATAACTTACCGGAACATCCATCAGCCCTTTGCCTCCAAAATTCCCTTCTTGGTGAGGATGACGGCACCCACCATCGCCACTAAGAGAATGAGGGAAGCAATTTCAAACGGAAACAGGTATGTGGAATACAGCAATTCACCGATCGATTCCGTATTGCCCTGGGTAAGCTGAGCGGATTCTCTCAGAGCAGGAAGATCCGCACCCAACGATGTTTCGCCTTTCACCACCAGCAAGACCGCTTCCGCAAATAACATACAACCCAAAAACAGCCCCACCGTCAATTGGTGATGGAAGCGTTCTTCCCGCCTCAGATTCAACAACATGACCACAAAGAGATACAGCACCAGAATAGCGCCCGCATAGACTAATATTTGAATAATCGCCAGAAATTCCGCGTGCAATGTCACAAAGAGTCCGGCGACATGAAAAAACATCACCAGGAGCGCGAGGGCGCTATATACCGGATTTCTGAGGGCCACCACAAGAGCTGCCGTCGCCACAATCACACTGGCAAAATAGAAAAAAACAATCATTCCCATCATCTGCTCATTGAAGAAGTCCGGCTACACTCGATGGCCCACAAGTTGACGGAGAGAGACCACCAGCCACACGTTCATACTTCTTTTTGAGGAAGCTCTTTAAACCCCACGTTAAAATAGGCCACGTTGGGATGCTGAAATTCGAGTCGCTTTTCCCGAATGGGAAAATTGCGGTCGCCAATAGCCAGGAGCTGCTCCTTATTCAGATGAAGCTGCCGCTTATCGTAGACCGCCCATTCATATTCCTGAGTCATTCCCAACGCATCAACAGGACATGCTTCCACGCACAACCCGCAAAACAAACACCGGGTCATGTCCATGTAATATTCCTTGGAATACCGCTTCGTGGGTTCCCCCGGCACCTCGGCACTCACGACACGGATGACTCTGGAGGGACAGGCGGCTTCGCATAAATCGCACCCCACGCACTTTTCCGTCCCGTCATCGTAGCGCAGCAATGCCAACATACCCCGATAGTTGGACGGCAACGATTTTTTCTCGTGTGGGTACTGTAATGTGATCGGTTTATAATGCAGGAGGTGTGATAATGTCGCTTTCATCCCTAACGCAATCTCGTAAAAAATAAGGGTTTTGACCCACTTCTTGAGTTTCATACAACCCGACTTTCTTAGTTGCCAGGAAAGATGTAAGCGAATAGCGACGTCACCACAATATTGCCGAGCGCGATGGGAAGCAGGACTTTCCAGCCAAACCGCATAAGCTGATCATACCGTAACCGGGGCAACGTCGCCCGCAGCCAGAAAAACAAAAAGAGGAACCCATAGACCTTAATCGTAAACCAGATCATTCCGGTCAACCAATGCCAAGACTCAGGTCCCTGTAAAAATTCAAAGGGGGCATGCCATCCACCAAAGAACAAGACCGTGGCCACGCAAGATACCAAAATCATGTTGGCGTATTCCGCCATGAAAAAAAAGGCGAACCGCATTCCGCTGTATTCCGTAAAGAACCCGGCCACCAGTTCACTTTCCGCTTCCGGCAAATCAAATGGGGTTCGGTTCGTTTCAGCGACAGAAGAAATAATGAACACCACAAACGCCACCGCCTGTGGGAATGGAAATGCAAAGAAATACCAATTCCAAAACCCGCCTGCTTGCGCATTGGTAATGGTCACCAAACTCAAGGATCCGGAAAGGAGCAACACTCCAATAATGGAGAGCCCCACATTCAATTCGTAACTGATCAACTGTGCCGCAGACCGCAGTCCTCCCAAGAGGGAATACTTACTGTTTGATGACCACCCGCCCAAAATAATGCCAAACGCCCCAATTGAGGCAAATGCCAGGATATAGAGAATGCCGATATTAATATCGGTGATCACAAACGGCTTAAAGTTCACGCCGCCGACATCAACGGTCCAATCTGGCCCAAAGGGAATCACCGCGAAGCCAATGAGAGCAGGGACCAGGGACAAGATCGGGGCCAGACTAAACATCAATTTATTCGCTCCAGCCGGAATAATGTCTTCCTTAAAAAAGAGTTTTAACCCATCGGCTACCGGTTGCAATATGCCATAAGGCCCGACTTCCATCGGTCCCATCCGATCCTGCATCCAACCCAACACCTTGCGTTCCAGCAAGGTGAGCGCTGCGACGGTAAGGAGCACCGCCACCATCACCGCGCTAATTTGGCCTAACGTTAAGGCTAATCGAATTCCCGTGTCCATGACGGAACCACTCCTATGATCTGAAGAATCAAACCGAGAACCTGGTCTCGATGTTATGAGGCTGTCACTTTTTCTATCCGAACCTCAGTCAGTCTGTAATAGGGTACCTGGGTCTCCGGATCGACCGCGTACGGTAAGAGCCGTCGCATCTCTTGATCGAAATGCTCCGGAAACACCGCCATGCCATGAGGAATGCGTTCCCGAAGGCTCACGGTGGTGCTCATTTCTCCTAAACGATTCAGAACTTTCACCCGATCGCCATCTCCCAACCCGCGACGAGCGGCCTCATCCGGATGGAGATAGAGTTTTCCTTCACTCTCGAGCTGCATCAATCCCTTGGCTTTGAGGGAAAATTTTCCCGAATGAAACAGGGATTGCGAGATCATGAGGGTCATCTGATCGGAAGGAGAGGGGGCACAAGAAGTCATGCGATACCGCGAGCCCAGGTCTTGCTTGTACTCCGAGCTGACATAGCGTGCGATGGCCGAAGGATCAGGCTTCGAAGGCAACGGGCCAGGCCCAAGAGTTCGAGTACCGGGAAGAAGATTATGGATTTCCTTGCCGATTTCTTTCACATCAACATACTCCATGGAATTATCCATCAACACCGATAGCGCCGAGAACACTTCCCAGTCCGGACGGCTTTCCCCCACCGGATCGATCGCCCGCCTCACAGCCTGAAGATGGCCTTCAGTATTGGTGACCGTGCCGTCTTTTTCAGCATACGAGCACGCAGGCAGGACCACATGTGCGTTCTTCGCGGTCTCCGTCAGAAACAGTTCCTGACAGACCAGAAATTCCAGCTTCTCCAGGGCCTCTTGAATTCCTGAGGATGGAGGCAAAGAGCCGAGGGGATTTTCCCCAACGATGTATAAGGCTTTCAGTTGCCCCTTTCGGGCAGCCTCAATCATCTGAGGAAGGGACGCCCCGGCCGAATCAGGCACCGGACATCCCCACGCTTGGGATAACGCCTTTCGGGCTTCACCATCCCGTGATGGTTTCCCACCCGGAAGCACATCTCCGACCCCACCCATTTCAAACGTGCCTTGATCGTTATTTTCTTCCGCCAACGGCGCCAGTCCGCATCCTCGCTTAGTGAGTTTTCCAGTGATCAGTAAGAGATCCAACAGATTCATCATCATCCCGAATCCACCTGACGTTCGGAGAACGCCCGGACCAGCCAGAATGACCACTTTCTGACCCTTGGCAAAAGTCTCCGCTGCCTCTTTGTATGCCGAAGCCGTGATTCCCGTCTCTCCTTCAATCACCGACCAGGAAATCGCCTCGAGCTGCGCGGCGATATCGTTGAAATAATCTGAAGCCTTCGTGCGGATCTCAGGATCAACGGCTTGCTGATCGAGAACAGCCTTCAATATGCCCAAAATCGCCGCAGCGTAGGCGTCAGGTTTCACTCCAAAATGATGGCGGGAGAGATTCACAATATTGCTAATGGCGCCAATGGCCGGTTCCAGCGCTTCAATCGTCATCAATTGCGCTCCACGCCGCTTGACGGCCTCTTTGACTTTCAATCCCGAGATGGGATTGGTTTCGGTCACGTTGGTACCCACAAGCAACAACACATCGGCCGCAAGAATATCTTCGAAACTCACTGTCCATTGATGCGTACCTTGAACCCGCTGTAATGCCCGCACTCCGTTGAGATGGCCATACCGCACACTGCTGTCGATGTGATTGGTTCCGATCACTCCCCGCATGAATTTTTGAAAAACATAGACATCCTCATTCGTGCACCGTCCCGTAATCAAACCACCAATGGCGTCCGGACCATGCGTGGCCTTGATCTCAGACAAGCGCCGCGCCACCAACTCCAAGGCCTCTTCCCATTGCACCGGTTGAAAGTCGTCATTTTCACGGATGAGGGGTGACGTCAGTCGATCAGGATGTACGCTCACATGGTACCCAAAGTAGCCCCTGGCGCAGAGATCCCCGTTGTTACGACCGGCCCCGTGAGTGGAATTCACTTCAATTAAGTCATTGTTTTTGGTTTGAAAAGTGATTTGGCATCCATCCCCACAATACCCGCATATCGAATCAGTCCGCTTCAGCATCCAGGGGCGAAATTCATACATGGAGAGTCGACTGGTAATGGCTCCCACCGGACAAATCTGGATACACCCACCACAAAACTCGCAATCCAATTCATGGGCGCCGAAGGATTTAATTTCCGTCAACGTGCCACGTCCCACAGGCGCCAGGGCTTTGACATCCATGACCTGGTCACAATACCGCACGCACCGCAAACACTGGACGCACCGGTTCATCTGCGTTTCAATCACCGGGCTGAAGTACTCCTTTTGAAAGACGCGTTTCAGTTCTATAAACCGGCTGGTTGTCGCCGTGTATTCATGCGAAAAGTCCTGAAGATCGCACCGCCCTCCTTGGTCACAGACAGGACAATCCAACGGATGGTTCGCCAGGATAAAATCCAGCACCGATTTCCTGGCGGCTTGGACCTGATCCGAATTCGCGGATTTCACCACCATCCCTTCAGTCACAGGAGTACTACAGGAGGTTTGCAACCGGGGAATTTTTTCTATTTCTACTAAACACATCCGGCAATTGGCGTCGGGCGACAGTTTCGGGTGATAGCAAAAGTGGGGAATCATGACCCCCACTTGTCGGGCCGCTTCGATCACCAAGGTGCCCTTAGGAACACGAGCGGATTTCCCATCGATGGTCAGCGTCACCAGATCGGTTTGGGTCTCGTTGGTCGTAGCCATATTCAACCAATCACATCAGTTAATGAGTGAAGACGAGCAACTCTTTTCCCGCCGGTCTGGTCCCCTGAGCTTCCTGAATCAGGGCCTCATATTCATGCCGCCAATGCTTAATCGTACTCAGAATGGGACCCACTAACGCCTCGCCAAAGGCACAAACCGTCCGACCGGCGATATTCCCGCACAACTCTTCAAGAACGCCGATATCTTCAGGACGTCCCCTCTTGCCCCAGATCCGTTGAAGAGTCTGAACAAGCCAGGAAGTCCCTTCCCGGCAGGGCGTACATTTCCCGCAGGACTCATGATAGAAAAATTCCGTCAAGCGTAATGTGGCCCACACCATATTGGTGCCTTCTTCCATCACCGTCACCCCCCCGGAACCTAACATGGATCCAGCCAGGGCCACGGATTCAAAATCCATTTTCACATCTAAATGTTCCGGCGTCAGAAATGGAGCCGAAGCTCCCCCAGGGATAAAGGCCTTGAGGGGCTTATCCGATCGCATGCCTCCACCCAGGTCATAAATCAACTCCCGAAAGGGAATACCCATCGGCACTTCGTAATTACCCGGTCGCTTCACATGCCCGCTCAGACAAAACACTCGGGTTCCGCAACTTTTAGGCGGAGAGCCGATCGAGGCAAACCACTCTCCCCCTCTATTAATAATATGAGGAATATTGGCCATGGTCTCGACGTTATTCACCACAGTGGGCTTTTGATATAAACCATGCGTAGCCGGAAACGGCGGCTTAAAGCGAGGCAGGCCCCGTTTGCCTTCTAACGATTCGAGAAGCGCCGTTTCTTCACCACAGATATAGGCTCCGGCACCCTGGTGGACAAAGATGTTGATGGTCAACCCGCTCCCCAGCACATTGTCACCCAGATACCCGGCCGTACTCGCTTCCTGAATGGCCCGCTCCAGAATTTTCGCGCCTAGACGAAATTCCCCTCTAATATAGATGTAGGACGTTTGCGCACCAATGGCAAAGCAGGTAATGGCCATCCCTTCCAACATTTGATGGGGATCCCGTTCCATGAGTTGCCGGTCCTTAAACGTTCCCGGTTCGCTTTCATCCGCATTGCAGCAGAGGTATATAGGGCCAGGATGATCTTTGGGGATGAACCCCCATTTTACCCCTGTGGGGAATCCGGCTCCCCCGCGCCCGCGAAGCCCGGATTTTTTCACCACCTCAATGACCTGATCGGGCTGCATATCCTTGAGAACCGTTCGAAGCGCCTGATAGCCACCGGCTCGTTCATAGTCCGGCAGCGAACCGGTGTATCCCGGCTGTTCCATATTGTTCAATAAGATTTTTTCGTATTGGGCCATAAAAAATATTGATTAGTGATATTTCCGTTTCAATGCCAACCCATCGAATGCACCGCCGAGCCAGCTTAACGCATGGCATCCAATCATTTGGCAAGGGGCTGAGGATACATGAAGGGTCCTGTTTTTAACGAACAGATCCCGTCCCGTTTCAAATCGTCCAAAATCCGTCCGACTTTTTCTTCGGATAATTGCTCATAATAATCATCATTCACTTGCATCATGGGACCCGTTCCGCAAGATCCAAGACATTCCACCACACTGAGCGTAAAGGTGTTGTCGGGCGTCGTCTGACCCGTGGCAATCCCCAATTTTTTCTGGATCCAGCCCACCACATCATCAGACCCGACTAAGGCGCACATGAGCGATTTGCAGACTTGAAGATGAAACTTCCCGATCGGCTTGAGATGGAACATGGTATAAAACGTGACCGTCTCAAACACTTGTGGCGGAGTCAAATCCAGAATCTTGGCTATCTCTCGCATGGCCGATTCACTCACATAACCTTCCTGCTCCTGCGCCATATTCAATAACGGCAGAATGGCTGACCGCTTCACAGGATACCGTGCCAAAATCTCTTCCACTTGTTGCTGTAATGTGTCGAAAATCATGAAAGTACCTTCGTGAGGCGTGAAGGGTAAACCGAAACATTTCCTTTAACGCCTTACGTTCCCGAACTATCGATCACACTCCCCCATCACAATGTCGTAGGTCCCGAAAATAGTCACGATATCCGAGATCAAATAGCCACGAGCCATATGATCGAACGCACCCATGTGGATAAAGGACGGAGACCGGATTTTCAACCGGTAAGGCCTGGAACTCCCGTCACTAATGATAAAGAAACCCAATTCGCCTTTGGGCACCTCCGTCGCACAATACGTTTCGGCTTTTGGTGGCTTAAAGCCTTGCGTAAAGAAAATAAAATGATGAATCATGCTTTGCATGTCCCGCATCACCTCGGGTTTTGGAGGCGGAATCGCTTGAGCATCGACGCCCATAATCGGCCCGTCGGGTAATTGATCCAGGCATTGCTCAATAATGCGAGCGCTTTGCCACATTTCTTCCATCCTGACCCAATACCGGTCATAGGTGTCCCCCTCTTTTCCAAGAGGCACTTCCCACTCAACGCGATCATACGCTCCATACGGCTCCAGTTTTCGAATATCGTAAGCGACTCCCGACCCCCGAAGAACCGGTCCCGTGCATCCGAAATTGATGGCATCGTCCGCGGAAAGGAGTGCCACCCCTTTAGTCCGGGCTACCCAAATCCTGTTTTTTTGCAATAAGGAATCGTATTCCCGAATGTGCTCAGGAAACGTTTTCAAAAATTCCCGCAGGACCGAAATGATTTCCGGCGTGAGATCGGCATTAACGCCACCAATCCGATAATAGTTCAATGTCAGACGAGCGCCACACAGCTTCTCGAACAAATCCAACAAGACTTCCCGTTCCCGGAAGGTCCAAAAAAAGACCGTCATCGCGCCAATATCCAGTGCTT
>WHTE01000027.1 GCA_009377845.1 Nitrospirales bacterium
GAATATGACACGAATTGGGACAGCAAAGCCTACCAGACGGTCTCGGGGCAAAACTCCAATAATAGCATCAGGATTCCAAATGAGTTTTTTGACGCCCTTCAGTCAGGCGGGGACTGGAAATTGACCCGACGCACGGACGGTTCCGTCTGCAAGACGATTCCGGCAAAAGACTTGTGGGATCGAATCGCCTGGGCGGCCTGGATCTGCGCGGATCCCGGAGTGCAATACGACACCACCATTAACGAATGGCACACCTGTCCTCAGGATGGACGGATTAACGCCTCTAATCCTTGCAGCGAATATATGTTCTTAGATGACACGGCGTGCAACCTGGCTTCCCTCAATTTAGGCCGGTTTTTAACATCGGAAGGGCAGTTTGACATTGAAGGATTTCGACACGCCGTCCGGTTGTGGACGATTGTCCTGGAAATTAGCGTTCTGATGGCGGGATTCCCCAGCCGTGAGATTGCCGAAAAAAGCTTCTCCTTCCGGACCCTCGGTCTTGGCTATGCCAACCTGGGTTCCATTCTGATGAAACTCGGGATTCCCTACGATTCTCCACAGGCCTTGGCATGGTGTGGCGCCATTACGGCCCTTATGACCGGAGAGTCCTATGCCACTTCCGCGGAAATGGCCAAGGAATTAGGCCACTTTAACGCCTATCCGCGTAATGCCGAATCCATGCTTCGAGTAATGCGTAACCATCGACGTGCGGCCTACAATGCTCCGCCCGATGACTATGAAGGGCTCACAATCCCGCCAATAGGCATTCATCCTGACCAATGTCCTCAAGGCCTCTTGAAAGCCGCGCAAACATCCTGGGACCGTGCAATAGAACTTGGTGAACAGTACGGGTATCGCAATGCCCAGGCCACGGTGATCGCACCAACCGGCACGATTGGATTAGTCATGGATTGCGACACCACCGGTATCGAGCCCGATTTCGCCCTGGTGAAATTCAAGAAACTGGCCGGCGGTGGCTACTTCAAAATCATCAATCAAAGTCTTCCACCGGCGTTACGGCATCTGGGGTATAGCCCGAGCCAGATTCAAGATATCATTACCTATGCGACGGGGACCCGTACCCTTAAGCATGCTCCGTTTATCAACCATGACACCTTGAAAGCCAAGGGATTCGATCGTGCCGTTCTGGAACGCATGGAGGCGACGCTGGATGGAGCCTTTGACATTCACTTTGCGTTTAACAAATGGACCCTCACTGAGGCATTTTGTCGTGAACAATTAGGCCTGACCGAATCTCAACTTCAGAGTCCTCAATTCAATATTCTCAAAATCCTTGGCTTCACCCAGGAAGAAATTCTTGCGGCGACGGACTATTGCTGCGGCACCATGACCGTAGAAGGCGCTCCACATCTCAAACCGGAACACCTTTCAATTTTTGATTGCGCCAACCGGTGCGGGCGTCTGGGGCAACGCTTTATTTCTCCCCCGGCCCATATCCGAATGATGGCGGCCGCCCAACCCTTCATCAGCGGAGCCATTAGCAAAACAATCAATATGCCTGCCGAGGCGTCCGTGGCCTCCGTCAAGGAAGCCTATATGACGTCCTGGTCCTCCATGGTAAAAGCCGTTGCCCTGTATCGGGATGGGTCAAAACTCAGCCAACCGCTGAATACCGTCAGTGAATGGGGCGATTTATCTGTCCAAAATGAGCCAATCGCTTCTGTCGCAAAACAAGCGGCATCCCGCGTGCTGGTCCGTTACCTGGCGAAACGCCGTCCCCTGCCGACCCGTCGAAGCGGCTATACCCAAAAGGCGATTGTCGGTGGTCACAAAATCTACCTCCGAACCGGCGAATACGAAGACGGAACCCTGGGAGAAATTTTTCTGGACATGCATAAAGAGGGAGCGGCCTTTCGTAGCCTGATGAACTGTTTCGCCATTGCGATCTCCCTCGGGTTCCAACATGGAGTGCCTCTGGAAGAATTCGTGGACGCGTTTGTGTTCACTCGATTCGAGCCCAACGGGCCGGTCAAGCTCAACGACCATATCAAGATGTCGACCTCGATCATCGACTACATTTTCCGGGAACTGGCGATCACCTATCTGGACCGGCACGATCTGGAACAGGTGGCCACTGAAGACCTTCGAGTGGATGCGCTCAAGAAAGAGACGGATACCCCGGATGAAGGCGAAGAAGGTTTAGTGGACCCTCGATCACTCAGCTCGACCTCAATCAGTCCCGAGGTGTTTCCCTCTCGTAAGTCCATAGGGAACGGGGGTGGCAAGAATGGCGAGCAGGGGAAAGTGGCCAGAAAAGTTGAAATGAAGCGCGAGACCCTCACCATCACTGAAGTCCAGGAGGCCCGGCAAAAAGGCTATGAAGGCGATCCCTGTCCGGAATGTAAACAGTTCACCATGGTTCGAAACGGGACCTGTTTAAAGTGTGACACCTGCGGGTCCACCAGCGGCTGTTCGTAAAAAAATTATCCTTTGAAGTTTTATTTATAAAGGAATTGGCCGCTATGCCAGAAACAAGAAGATTTCGCTGTTCCTGTGGTTATGAATTTGATCTTATTTATGACAAATCACCTCCAATCCAGGGAAAAAGTTTAGAGACTTAAAGGGGCAACCTCTGGGAAGCATGAAGATCTGCAGATGTGGGAAATAGCTTGCATTGGACGAAGGAGGTTTCAACCCATTAATCCTTGAAAAATAAAGCTCATCAGGATTTTTTTTGGACAACCAATTTCTCTTGTGTTATGCCTGTGCCGGGAGAAGGATCCAGGCATAGTGCAAATTTTAACCCTATCAAGCTCTCTTTGGATTACATGAACGCTGAAATATTACTCATGCGGATCCGGAGGGAACCTTGCAGTAGATTATCGTGACCCTGAAGGCTATCCTGTGGCCCTACGGATGTCCCGAGTTTGAATTATGCTATCAAATACCTTCTTGCCCTCATGGGGTCAAGATTAGGGTATCAGACATCATTTTTCCAGGCTCCTTCCTTTGGAAGTGAAGTTCCCCGCCCAAAGGGCGGGCATCTTAAAACCTACTACTTGTTGTACCTCCGCTTTGCTCCTGGCTGCCATTCATCCCCCTGCAAAGCAAGGGGCTTCCTTTGCAGGTTTAGTAAAAACTGGGCTCAAGTTATTCGCCTCACCCAGATTAGGTTCTCTTCCTTAACCAGAGACAACAATTTAAATTGAAATGAGGCACACATTTCGAAGCAATGCCGAGAAGGCCCTGACCCGAGCCAAAAAAGAACTTGAGAGCCAAGAGGAAGAACGCCTTAAGTATGCAGCCCTTGAACTTCGTTTGGCTCTGGAGGCTATAACCTACGACCGCCTCCAGGGATACCGTGAGGAAATTCCGCCACGATTTTATGAGACGTGGCAACCGAAAAGGGTATTGCAGTTTCTTCTCCAACTTGATCCGTATGCGGACAGATCGTCTATTGTGAGCATTGGGACTGAAGACACGCCAGGGGTTCCTGCAGCTGATTTGAAACCGTATGGAGAAGAGACCGTCCTGAATTTAAAAAACCTGAAAGAACATTATGATGCCCTAGGGTCTTTCTTGCATATGCCGACCCTTGGAAAACTTGAAAAGGGAGTCTATACGAATTACCAAGCGGTTCGTGGGCGCTGCGAAGAAATCATTAATATATTGGATACGGTTTTTCGATCTTCTATTTGGAACGTAGTGTTTCGGTATCTTACTAAAATCAATTGCCTGAAATGTGGGGCACTGATCGCAAAAAATATGCACCCTGGATCTCCACCCCTTGAGGCAGAATGCTTTGAATGTGGGGTTACCTATTCAGTCAAACATATGGGAGGCGAAACTCCTCAATGGAAGCCTAAGCAGAAAGAGATAGTGTGTCCAGAAAAAGATTGTAACTCGACCTTCTGGATGTGGGAAAAAGATTTAAAGCGGAGAACCTGCTGGACCTGTGTCGATTGCGGGAATAATTTCATTTTAGATTTAAGGCTGATAATACTCCGAGATTCTCTGCCATAGCCCCCCGTCCTTACTAGATAGATCGCTAATGCATCGATATTGACCCACAGTGGATAGGCATAATGGATATTACCAACCAAGCACAGCCATTGTGTTTTTCTACTGAGGCTATCTTTCAAACCAGAAATTGTAAAATTCCTGTTTTGGTGTTCGAACCAAGTCTTTATTTCTTCGATAGTCATAAAACCTTCAACAGTTTTCGTTGTGCGTTGACCCTTGTTTGTATAGTCCGCAGAGATCTGCCCGATACGGACCATATTCGTGTAAAAATATACGCGAAGGGCAGGGCAACAAACCAAAGATTATGGTGTCAGGATATGGGATCAGACATCTTTTTCCAATACCTTCGATCCACGCTGGTGCTGACCAATGGGACGGACACATCGCCCATCCCGTACACCGACGATCCGTTTGGGTAGCTTCGCCCCCCTCCCATTTATCACTGCCTTGAAAAAAATATTTATCCCCAGAATTCACATAGTGAATCCCTTTTTCACCAAAGAGGTTGTGAACTCACGGTGAAACTTATCCACCACCTTTCACATCTTTTCCACAATTTATGACATTGACACGAATCCTTCCCCTCTATATAAGAGGACACATTCGTAGAACAATTGGCTCACTTTCATTCTCTTCTATCTACCCCCATGAATGCGCTGTCGATGTCTTTCCATGACTTTCCTTCCGTAAGAATTGTCTGCGTGTTTTCATGTCTCTCTCGACCATCTCCACCCTTCTTCCACGGCAGGAGTCAAGGGCCAAATTTCGACGGTAACCAGTTCATTCATCTGAATTTTTTATAAATATTTTTTTCAAGAGGCCTATCATGGAAGGCTATCCCATCATTGACCGCTCAACCATTGCCAAGGATTGGCATGCTCGCGGATTTTCCTGTGGGGTATGGATTGATCATGCAGGACGAGAGTGGAAAGCCGCCACCCATGAAACGGACGAATTATTTATGGCGATGTCCGGGGAATTAGAACTGGAGATGGAAGGAGAGCGGTTTCAGCCTTCGGTGGGAGAAGAAGTTCATATTCCAAGGGGCGTGTCTTATACGATTCGCAATATTGGAGGAACAACCGCTCGCTGGCTCTATGGCCAAAAGCGGAAGCCTTCGGCCGCACTCCAACCGATCGAGTCAATGGGCGATCTCATCCCTTCCCCTCTGTAACGGGTCATTGTGTGAGTCACTGGTGACAGGGGCCGCACGGTCACTCGCGTCTTTTGCACAACGAAACCCCGTCGTGAGATCCTGATAATCGACTTCCCCTGCCTTGCGTGCGGTCACTCGTAAATTCACAGGCTGGTCTTCCCACGATCCTCCGCGCAATACTTTTAAATCGCCTTCGGCAGGTCCTTGCGGATTCTTCTTGGGACTCTCTTCGTAATAAAACCGGTCATACCAGTCAATTACCCATTCGGCGGCATTTCCGGCCATATGGTACAGGCCATACGCGCTTTTTCCTCCTTGTTTTAACCCATGTCGAACACTCATGCCCTTGGTCCCGCTGGTAACCGGGGAAAGTGTAATTTTATAACTCACCCACCCCGTCGTCCCCTGGTTATAGTTGGCAATATCCACAAATGGCTGCATATGCCCCCAGGGAAATCTTCGCCCGTCCGTCCCACGGGCGGCTTTCTCCCATTCGGCTTCCGTCGGCAGGCGCTTTTCCACCCATTGACAGTATCGGTTAGCATCGTTCCAGGAAATACCTACGGCCGGTCGATTCCCAAATTTTCCTGAGGCGATTCCATCATCCCACAACGGTGGCGGTTCAATGCTGTAATCCTTATCCAATAATTTCTGGTACTCCCCCATGGTCACTTCATACTGATCGATATAATAGGCATCCAGCCACACCGTATGTTCTGGTCGTTCGTTTCGAGGCCCGTCATTCTCTCCCATCAGAAATTCCCCTTCAGGGATCAGCACCATCGATCCTGGGGGGCCATCATCCTGTGGAGCCGCATCCTTGGCCGATTCCGCAGGTTTCCCTTCTTCGGCCCACCCCACGCTGCCCATGGGCACGACCAGACAGATGACACCCAACATCAAAGATAAACGACCACAATTCATAAGGCCCTCACCCGTGAAGATAAAAAAGAAAACCCCATCGCTTCCATCACCATATCGAAATTTCTTCCATATTTAAAGAGAAAAACGTCAATACCCTCATTCTATGTCCTATGAAAAAAAAAGCCGTTGAAGAAATCTTCAACGGCTTGAGTCATGGCGTCCCCAACGGGATTCGAACCCGTGTTGCCGGCTTGAAAGGCCGGCGTCCTAGGCCAGGCTAGACGATGGGGACGTTATGATCCACTATTATTTTTCAGGCCCTTTATGAAAACGCTGTAGCGATGAGCCGCTCATTCTATCAATGCGTAAAACACGAGTCAAACCAATAAGTTATCATCAAGCCTCTGGTAATGAACCAGGAGAAATAGCAAAAAATTTCATCATATTCCCACTCCTTACTCGTTCCCCTGCCTACCAGAACTCGTGAGGCAACTCATATGCACTCTCACCCCTTCAAGCCTACACAATTTTCTCGCGCCCAACGGATAGGATAAAATACAACGGCAAAACCGTATTGAAAGATGGTGGAGGAGTGGGCCTGTAAGCCGGATTCTGTACGGGATGAAACGCATTTCATCCAGTGGTGACCATTTCTCTGGAACCTAGGTTACCCTAGGCTTCAAGCAACCTACCCGGGAACCTCGACCGGGCCAGTCTTTCTCCAGATTCATAGAGGAATTTCTCCCTCCACAAACCCGAAATCGTCCCCCTATTTGGTTTTGCTCCAGGTGACGCTTACCCTGCCACCTGTGTTACCACAGGCGCGGTGGGCTCTTACCCCACCATTTCACCCTTACCTGGCAAATACCGAGGTGTTTGCCATCGGCGGTATATTTTCTGTGGCGCTGGTGTCGGATCACTCCGCCTGGGCGTTACCCAGCACCTTACCCTTTGGAGTCCGGACTTTCCTCTCACGAAAAATTCCGTGAGCAGCCACCCGGCCCACTCGCACCATCAATTTCTATCGTAGGTTGACGAAAAGAGGAAAGCAAGAGAACCATCAAACCTGTAAGAGGCTATTCAGTCGATTCCGCTTCAAGGTGGTGAGCCATATAGAGGATCCGGTGGCAATAGGAACAATCCATCAATTCGTCACCTCGCTTCACTTCCGCGACCAGTTGAGGAGGAAGCTGAAGCTGGCAACCCCCACAGGCTCCATTACGAAGCTGGGCGACGGCATACCCTTTTCTCATGGTCTTTAATCGAGTGTATCGAGCCAGCAGGGGTTTTTCCACCATATCGGCAAGAGTTTTTTGCTGTCGATCCAGATCAGCTAACTCATTCGCCAAATTGGCAAAATGGGTCTCCAGTCTCGCCTTTTCGACATCAAAAGCATTCTGGGCTTCTTTGGCTTGTTCTTCCAGCTCCTTGATGGCTTGCTCGTTCTGCTCCACCCGTTCCATCATTTCCAGAACATTCTCTTCAATGGAATCTTTTTTCTTTCGAGTTAACTCAATTTCAAACAAGTGTGCCTGGTATTCTTTGTTGGTTTTTAATTCGGAGAGCCGGTTTCTGATTTTCTGGAGTTGATCTTCCTGAGTGGCGAGTTCTCGTTCCCCGCTTCGTCGTTGTTTGACGAGAGCTTCTCCGGTATTTTTGAGGGCTTGCAGTCTGATGAGAATGTCTTGGAGAGGAGTTTCAGCGGACTTGAGAAATTCGGGGGCCTTTCTCAGCTGGTCTTGAATCTGAAAAATTCGAAGATCAAATTTTTGAAGATTAATTAGGTATTGCAACTGCAAGTTCACAAAGTCCTCAACATCCTAAAACCCGTTTGCTCACCCGATTACTCAAGTCCGGCCCTACATCTTGGTGGGCCCACCAGGACTTGAACCTGGGACCAACTGATTATGAGTCAGCCGCTCTAACCAACTGAGCTATGGGCCCGAGATCACACCCACACACCCTATCTTTTACCATAGATCACGCTCAGGAAAAAATCCCCTGCGATTTTTCTTTTCCCAATGGATCGAAACTCACGAAGAAACCGTCAACAAGGCCTTCTTCCCTTGAAGCAACCTGATCTCAACATTCAAGGCATCCACCATTTCCCGGCGTCCATCCCGTTCCGCCACTTTGAGTTGGCCGATCAACTCGTCCATCAGGCGTTGGATCTGTTTGTTCCGTAAGACGCGAAAACATCCGACAACATGGGTAAAAACGTCTTCGATATAAAGAAGATCCCACACACTCAACTGGGAGATCACCGATTCATAAGCAGAATCCTCACTGAATTCCCCACGAAAGGTCTCCAGGTTCACCTGCCCCTCTTGATCCAAATGCTCTAAGGCTTTGGCAAGAATATGACGGTAGAGTGGAACGGTGAACGCTTCCTCATCCAGTTGACGAATCTGGTCAGGTTCAAGACGGCCTTGGAGTAACAATACGATGAGGTCTCGTTCCTCTGGTTTCCCATGAGGAATCGAAAGATTGGCGACCGGTTTTTCCTTTACCTGATTGGACGGGGACGAATCGACCTGACGACGAAGAGTCGGGAGGCGTTTTCTCAGTAAATCCTGCCGAATGCCCAATCGTTCCGAGACCACTTTAAGATATTCGTCTTTTTCGATCGGATTTTTTGTCTTTTGAAGAATCGCAAGAATTTCATCTGCCCGCTTGACTCGATCTTGGATCGAATCCTTTTGAGCCTTGTCCAACACCGACATGATGGCAAAATCCAGCAGGGTCGCGGCACACCCCTCCAATTCACGAAATGCAGGCACTCCGTTTTTCCGGATAAAGGTGTCAGGGTCTTCACCCGCTGGTAACCGCAACACCCGAACATCTATGCCAGAATTCATAAACAAATCCAACGTCCGCAAGGCTGCACCGACCCCCGCGGCATCCCCGTCAAACACTAACATCACCGACGGGGCCAACCGGCGCAAGATATTGACATGATCGGACGTTAACGCCGTTCCCAAAGGCGCCACGGCATTGGCAATGCCGTATTGGTGAAGGGCAATCACATCAAAATACCCTTCAACCAAGTAAAACCGGCCGGCCGAGGTTGCCGATTGTCTGGCCTTGTCCAGTCCATAGAGCGATCGCCCTTTAAAAAACAGGTCTGTTTCCGGTGAATTAAGATATTTGGGAGAGGCCCCGTCTTGCATGATCCTCCCCCCGAATCCTAAGACTTGTCCGCGCGGATCCGCGATGGGAAACATCACCCGCGCACGAAACCGATCATAGATAGAAGCCCGGCTGCCATCCTCCTTTTCCTTCCGAACTACCAATCCGGCCTGAATGAGTTCTTCAGGCTTGACGGATTGCTGTTCCAGCCATTTGGAAAGCCCATTCCATCCATCCGGGACATACCCCAGCTGAAACGTGCTCCAGGATTCCCGGTTGATACCACGTTGATCGAGATAATCTCGGGCGAGTTGTCCTTCAGGGGTTTCCTGAAGATTGCGGTGGTACCAGGAGGCAGCCAATTGATACAGATGATAATACCGTTGCCGGGACAACCCGGAGGTGGTTTTCGCCGCCGATTCCCGCCGCTCCGGGAGGGCCACACCTGTCCGTTGGCTTAACTCACCCACGGCCTCCATGAAATCCATGCCTTCCTGTTTCATCAAAAAGGTAAAGGCATCTCCTCCAACACTGCAGCCAAAGCAATAAAACATTTGCCGGACGGGATTCACCGAGAAGGAGGGAGTTTTTTCTGAATGGAAGGGACAAAGCCCTTTATAGTTTTGACCGGCTTTGGAAAGACTCACGTACGTAGAAATTAAATCAATGAGATCGATCCGATCTCGAATCTGCTGAAGAATCTCTGGGGGAACAACTCGTTTTTCTCCTGTCATTTCGCCAACCACGAAGAGCCTTTTTGTTCAGCCACGTAGAATCTGTTCACCTTCATCCAACAGATTCTATCGAGGCGCTGAGTCCTCATCAAGTCAGCCCTACCCCTACCCCTACTCCTACCCTGGTGGCCATTCAAATTGTCGCCCACCCAGGACATGGAAATGCAAATGAAAGACGCTCTGTCCGGCCCCGCGTCCCGTATTCGCGACGACCCGATAACCACTATCAGCAATTCCGCGCTTCCTGGCCATTTTGACGCAGACTACCATTAATTGACCTAACAAGATTGCATCCGTCTCTTTGGTATCGTCCAAAGAAACCACATGCCGCTTGGGAATAACCAACATATGCACCCGCGCTTGAGGATTGATATCGTCAAACACAATTGCGTGCTCATCCTCATAGAGTGTTTTGGCGGGAATGCCTCCCTCCACAATTTTACAAAAAATACAGTCACCCATGAGTGGCGCCTCCTTCAGGCTGCCGGATTCCTGATTTTCCAAACCGCTTGCCAAGTTCTTGATAAATGTCTTCAGGAGGAATGGAAAAGTACCCAAGCATGATGAGGGAATGAAACCACAAATCAGCCATTTCATAAATAATTTCTTCCCGGTCCCCGTTTTTCCCAGCCAGCAGGACCTCCCCGGCTTCTTCCACCACCTTTTTAAAAATGTGATCGACGCCTCCCTCCATCAATTTCGACACATACGAATCAGGGTTCGGGTGGACTTTCCTTTCGACGACCATTTCATACAGACGCCGGGTAATCCCTCCCCAGGCCGTACCAGGAAAGAGCGCCGCTTCCTTTTCAGAAGTCGAAGAAGGCACCGGAGAAAAAAAACACGACCGGTTCCCCGTATGGCAAGTCGGTCCAATGGGCTGGGCTTTCACTAAAATCGTATCCTGATCACAATCCACGAACATTTCCTTCAAGATTAACTCATGACCCGACGTCTCGCCCTTCTTCCATAACCGGTTTCGTGATCGACTCCAGAAATGAACCCGTTGGGACTGGCAGGTCACTTCCCACGCTTCCTGGTTCATAAACCCCACCATCAACACTGTCCCGTCTAACCAATCCTGGACAATACAAGGAAGAAGTCCCTGTCCATCAAACTGCAACGCGATCGTAGGAGAGGTTTCACTCATCGGTCGTTATGAAATTGAAACCGGGACAGTTCCCAGGCGCACCGGAATACCCTGTTGGGCTAAATACGATTTGGCTTGCCTGATGCTATAGGTTTGATAATGGAAAATAGATGCCGCCAGCACCGCATCGGCCTTCCCCAAATGGAAAGCCTCATACAGGTGATGAAGCGTGCCTGCCCCTCCGGAGGCAATCACGGGGATGGTGACGGACTCCGAAATTGCCGCCGTCAAGGCTAAATCATAGCCATCCTGCGTCCCATCCTGATCCATACTGGTCAGGAGAATTTCTCCGGCTCCATAGTCCCTCATTCGTCTGGCCCATTGAATGGCATCCAGGCCCGTCGAATGCCGGCCTCCATGGGTAAACACTTCCCACCCTGATCGATCTCCTTCACACATGGTAGCCCGTTTGGCATCAATCGCCACCACGATACATTGCGAACCAAAGCGATTGGCCGCGGCTTTCACGAAATCCGGTTGCTCGACGGCAGCCGTATTGATGCTGACCTTGTCCGCACCCGCCTCCAATAACCGGCGGATATCTTCGATAGTCCGGATACCTCCACCAACCGTGAGAGGCATAAACACCTGCTCCGCTGTCCGAATCACCACATCCAAAATCGTATCCCGTTTTTCATGAGAGGCGGTAATATCCAAAAAACAGAGTTCATCCGCACCCTCACGATCATAGACCTGCGCAACATGAACCGGATCTCCCGCATCGCGAAGATTCATAAACGAGACCCCTTTCACCACTCGCCCATCTTTCACGTCCAAACACGGGATGATTCGCTTGGTCAGCATGACGTTCGTGCGTCTCCTGCCGACGCCACAAGTGCGAGAGCCACTTTCAAATCCAATGTCCCTTCATACAAGGCTTTGCCAATAATGATTCCGGAAATCCTGCCCCCAAGTTCCTGAATGGTCTGCACATCCTTCAAGACCGTGACTCCGCCAGAGGCAATAACAGGAAACGGCGAGATTTCAACTGCTTCGCGTAAGGCTGAAATATTCGGTCCCGCCAACATGCCATCACGAGAAATATCCGTAAACACAACGCCTCCCAACGGCAGATCTTTGACCGCTTCAAAGACCTGTCGAGGAGTCAGAGTGGAAACCGTCTTCCACCCATGAACCGCAACTAAACCCTGCTTGACATCAATCCCGACCAAAATTTTATGTGGAAACAGATCCGCCGCCGCCGCCAAAAATTCCGAATCCTGTAAGGCCGCCGTACCGACCACCACCCGGTCAACCCCGCAGGACAGATAATCATGAATGGTTGAGGTGTTTCGTATGCCCCCGCCGACTTGCAGGGGAATCGATAACCGTTTTATGATCGCTTCAATATGGGCCAGATGTTTGGGAGTTCCCGTCACCGCCCCGTCTAAATCCACCACATGGAGATACCGGGCCCCAAGACTTTGCCAATGTTCCGCCATCCCCACAGGATCATCCGAATACCGGGTCACTTGATCCATCTCGCCCTGCCGCAACCGGACGCATTTACCATCCTTAAGATCAATCGCGGGAATCAAAAGCATCGGTTAGGGGTTCTCACTCAAGGAGGTAGCAGGGAGACGAGGCCCCGTATCGCCCAGGCCAACTGGAAACGCATTCATCACTTTTTGCACCCCCAGGTCGGCAAGTTCATCGGCCGTGACAAATCCTCCGCCTTTTTCAAAAAAGCCCACCACATCCTGTGTAAGCGGTTTTTGTTCTTCAAAAAATTCCCCCGTCCACAAGACGGTTCCATCGGAAGGCCTCACGAGGTAGACTGCAAACCCCACCGCCGCTGGTTTGGCCCCAAGTTTGCTCCCTTCGCGTTCGCGGTATGTCCGGACAAGTCCCGTCAGGACTCCATCCACCTTTAAACGGGTTCCCACGTCTTGAGCCGTCGCCTTTAATGATGGTTTGGGCTCCTCGTTTCCCTCGCCTGACAGGGCGGAGGTCTCCGGTGGACCAATCACCTGCAGTGAAGGTCGACTGACCAATGCCGAAACTACCTTTGTCGTAATTCGGTGTGCTGCCGTTTCTGGTATCACATAGAGATCTTTTTTGGATTCAGTCCCATCCACTTGATCCGTGCCTGGCAATCGAAATTGTGTCCGGATTTCTTCTGGATCCCTTACGCCTCCACGTGTAGAACCATTCCTCCATTGAGGGGTTTGGATCGTCTGAAAAGGAAGAACGGCGACACTGGATATGCGAGACGGATCAAATTGAGGGGCGGACTGAACCTGAACCTTGGGAGGGACGCATCCAAAACCAAAACAACACCACCCGATGAGCCATTTCACCAAAAATCGGGCATGCGGTTTGACAAACCACCCGTTGATCGCCATGAGATTCCCCCTCACTGCCAGTCACCAAAATTCTTCAGAACCTGTAATCCGACGGCCTGACTTTTTTCGGGATGGAATTGTGTGGCAAAAATATTGTCCTTCCAGACACTACTCGCAAACAGGATTCCATACTCGGTTTGGGTACTGACGAGAGAGGGATCCGCCGGCTCAACATAGTAGGAATGCACGAAATACACATAGGAACCAGGGGCGATGCCCTGTAACGGCGGAGCCGGCTTGTTGCCTTGGATCGTATTCCATCCCATGTGAGGAATCTTGAACGACATTCTCCCCTCATCATGTGGCCGGGGAATCGCTTTAACCTTTCCGGTCAGGATACCTAACCCTTTATGACACCCAAATTCTTCACTTTCCGAAAACAGCAATTGGTAGCCTAAACAAATGCCGAGAAAAGGTTTTCCTTTTGCAATGGAGCGGTGAATGACATCCGTCAGCTCATAGCGAGCCAAGTTGTCCATGCAATCTCCAAAAGCCCCCACACCCGGCAACACCACATGACTAGCCTGATCAATCACACGAAAGTCTCGAGTCACAACCGCTTCATGACCCACACACTCAAACCCTTTCTGCACGCTCCGAAGATTTCCCATCCCATAATCAATAATGGCAATCATATTCAGGCCATTTCCCTACTCTTCCCGCCAACGTCTCTCACCCCTAGGAGCCTGTCGGACTTGGGGGATCGAGAGCGAAAAAGTGGCTGAGCGAGGTCAGATTTTGACGATTTCGCCGGCCCATAGTGGGGCTATGGTCCAAGAAAGCGGCGAAATATGGACCGCTTAGACACTTTTGCAGCCGATTCATTCTAAGTCCGACAGGCTCCTAGAGAGATCCTTTGGTGGAGAGCACTCCCTTGATTCGATCTTCTCGTCTGACCGCCTGGTCCAAGGCTTTGGCGAACGCTTTGAAAATCGCCTCCAGGATATGATGAGGATTTCTTCCATAGGGCACATTCACATGGAGATTCAACCCTCCTTTACTCACGAAGGCCTGGAAAAAATCTTCAAACAGACCCAAGTCAAAGGACTTAATATACCGCGTGGGAAGCGCCACATTGTACACCAGGTACGGCCGGCCACTGAGATCAACCGTCACCTGGGCCAACGTTTCATCCAACGGCACCGCCGCCCACCCGAATCGGGTGAGGCCTTCTTTGGTCCCAAGGGCTTGGGTTAAGACCTCCCCCATCACAATTCCAATATCCTCAATCGTGTGATGGTCATCAATTTCGATATCCCCTTTGGCTTCCACCGTCAAATCAAAAAATCCATGTTTGCCGAACAAATTCAACATGTGATCTAGAAACGGGATCGAGGTCTTAATCTGATTGTTACCGCACCCGTCGAGCACCCATTGCACTCGAATGGCTGTTTCCGCGGTTTTGCGTTCTTGGGAAGCCGTTCTGGGAACAGGTTGTTGATTCATGTCCATCGACTCTCCATCGAGTGTCCGTGTGCATCCAGGCCTTCCAGCATGGACAGACGCACCACCGGCACGGTGGCTTTGCGCAACGCGGCCTGAGAATAAGCCACCACGTTGCTGGTTTTAATATACTCATCCACGCCCAAACACGAAAAAAATCTGGCACTTCCCCCGGTCGGCAAGACATGGTTTGGCCCGGCTACATAGTCCGCCACCGCGGGAGGCGTATATCGCCCCACAAAAATGGCACCCGCATGACGAATACGAGGCAGATAGTCTCCCGCTCGGTTGATATTCAACGATAAATGCTCTGGCGCAATACGATTAGACAACTCAAAGGCCTCATTTAATGTTTGCACGACAAAAGCCAACGCATGGTTGCCAATCGACCGGGACACGATCATCTGTCGCCCCAATTGCCCGAGTTGGCGGGTCAGTTCGGTCACGACCCGTCTGGCAAGCGACAGAGAAGTCGTCACCAGATAGACCCGCGCTTCCTCATCATGTTCCGCTTCACACAAGAGATCGGCAGCCACGTGACTTGGATTACTGGCGGAATCGGCAATCACCAGCAACTCACTCGGGCCTGCAATCATATCAATATCGACCTGGCCATAGACCAGACGTTTCGCCGTAGCCACATACAAATTCCCAGGACCCACAATTTTATCCACGGACCGGATCGTGGACGTGCCGAAGGCTAACGCCCCAATCGCCTGGGCTCCACCGACCCGGTAGATTTCATCCACTCCGGCTAAATCGGCCGCAACCAACAGAGCGGGATGGATGGTGCCGGTCGGGGTGGGCGTACACATGACCACTCGCTTCACGCCAGCCACTTTCGCGGGGATGGCATTCATGAGCACCGATGAAGGGTACAAGGCTTTTCCGCCGGGAACATACACTCCCACGGCATCCAACGGCGTGATGAGCTGGCCCAATTGAACCCCCTGCTTGCGATAGAACCAGGATCTTCTTCGTTGCCGACGATGAAAGGTACGAATACGGTTGGCAGCATATTTCAGGGCTTTGATATCGGAGGACGGAAGCTCGGCATACGCACCTTGGACTTCCTTCGATGTCACACGCAGGCGATCGGGACTTATCCGAACACGATCAAATCGCCAGGTCAATCGCTGAAGCGCCTGATCTCCCTCTCGTCGGACGGCATTCAGGATCGTCCGGACCGATTTTTCAACTTTGGTGTTTTGGTGGGCAGCCCGATGACAGACGTTCTCCACTGCCTGCGAAAACCCTCGGTCTTTGTTTGAAAGGATTTTCATGCACAGGCCCCTTGGGATCGGGAACGAGGGAGACATTGTTTGACTCGAGCGATCAGTTCCGTAATCACCGCATGTTTCATCTTTAGGCTGGCCCGGTTTACAATCAACCGCGCGGATGACCATGCGATCACCTCATCCTCCACAAGATTATTGGCTTTCAATGTTTTTCCGGTCTCCACCAGATCGACAATCCGATCAGCCAATCCGACCAATGGAGCCAACTCGATCGAGCCGTAGAGCTTAATCAATTCTATAGGCAATCCTTGTTGGTTAAAAAACCGTTCGGTGATAACGGGATATTTGGTGGCCACCCGAAGCTTGGAAGACAACCGCTGTACCAGCTGTTGACCTTTGGGTCTTGCGACCACCAACTTACAGACCCCCAAGCGCAGATCAACCGGTTCATAAACATCAGGACTTTGCTCCAATAAGACATCCTTGCCCACCACACCTAAATCTGCGGCACCATATTCGACATACGTGGGCACATCGCTTGGACGAACAATCAAGACCCGGTGACCATGCTCAGGGTATTCCAAGATCAATCGACGGTCATGCTCTTGTTGTACATGATACCCGGCATACCCCGCCTGCCTGAACAATTTAAGAGTGGGATCGAGAAGCTTGCCCTTGGAAAGGGCAATAGTAATAACCTCGCTCATGCGGCCTCACGAACCCGCTCAATCTTTGCGCCCAGCGCCTGAAGCTTTTCTTCCAACCGTTCATAGCCACGGTCTAAATGATACACCCGGGACACGGTCGTTTCCCCATCAGCCGCTAACCCCGCCAAAACCAGGCCGGCGCTGGCCCGTAAATCTGAAGCCATGACCGGCGCACCGGTCAGCAACAGCACACCTTTGACCACCGCATGTGGCCCATCAACCTCAATCGAAGCACCCATCCGGTGAAGTTCCGGGACATGAAGAAACCGTCCTTCAAAAATGGTTTCCGAAATCACGCTGGTGCCTTGTGCCACCGACATCAAGGCCATCATCTGGGCTTGCAGATCGGTCGGAAATCCTGGATAGGGTAGGGTTTTTACCTCCACGGCTTTGAGCGGACCGGACCGGCGGATTCGTACCCCCTCACGGCTTTCCGTCAACTCAACACCCATTTCTTGTACTTTTTTCAAGACGTTGCCTAAATGATCGGTCACACATCCATTTACCATCACATCACCACCGGTGATCGCTCCGGCCATCAGATAGGTGCCGGCTTCGACCCGATCAGGGATGACCCAATGTCCTGCCCCATGGAGTTCCTTCACCCCCTCAATCGTAATCGTGTCGGTTCCCACCCCAAGGATTTTGGCTCCACGCTTCGTTAAGAACGCACAGAGATCGGTGATTTCCGGTTCCCGCGCCACATTATGCAAACTCGTGGTCCCTTCTGCCAGGCAGGCAGCCATGATCAGGTTTTCAGTTCCCGTGACGGTCGGGAAATCCAAATCAATTCTTGTCCCCTTGAGACGAGCGGCTTTCGCGTATATATACCCATGCTCTACTTGAATTTCTGCACCCATCATCTCCAATCCTTTGAGATGAAGATTCACCGGCCTGGTGCCAATTGCGCATCCACCCGGCAGGGAAACTTTGGCTTCTCCCAATCGGGCGAGCAAGGGACCTAAGGCCAAAATCGAGGCTCGCATTGTTTTGACTAAATCATAGGGCGCTTCAATCGATTGCACATGAGACGCATCCAGCCTGACCCTGGCGCCTTCCTCCTGCACCTTGACTCCCAACAAGGCCAATAATTTGCTCATCGTCACGACATCCCGAACTTGGGGAACATGGTCAATCACACATTCGCCCCCTCCCAACAACGTAGCCGCCAAAATAGGCAAGGCCGCATTCTTGGCCCCGCCGATTTCAACCGATCCCTTGAGGGGAACTCCTCCCGTGATTCGAATCTGATCCATCTGAATATTCCGTGTTTACGCTATACGCCGTTGCAAGCACACTACCCTTGGAATGCCTTGCGAATCCGGCCGGACCTTTAAAATCTGGAAAGCATTCGTGACGGACGGTTCCCCGCACAGAAGGTCAGCCTGACCTATTCCCACTTCCATGACCATGAACCCCTCTGAGGAAACAATACCCGGCGCCTCGTCCAACAACCGCCGGTACACATCTAACCCATCCGGCCCTCCATCCAACGCGAGCCGTGGCTCAAAGTCTTTAACATCTGGAGAAAGGTGGCCCCATTCCGCATGGGAGATATACGGCAGGTTAGCAATAATGGCCGTCACTTTACCTGCTAAATTTCTGGATAACAAGTGGGCGAGAAGGTCACCTGCCACCCATAGAATTCGTTGAGAAACCCCATGACGCATGGCATTCAATCTGGCAATGTGAAGAGCCGCGACCGACTTGTCTGATGCGATAATCACGGCTCGGGGAAGATTGACCGCGAGGCTGATCGCCAGACAACCCGATCCTGTCCCTACATCCAGAATCACCGGTCGTGCTGCAGAGCCCAGGAAGGTGATGGCCTCCTCCACCAGCAACTCGGTCTCCGGTCTAGGAATGAGCACTTCCGGTTGAACGATAAGGTTCAAGCCAAAAAACTCTTGGGTCCCTAAAACATATTGAAGAGGTTCCCCCAACGCACGGCGCTGAAACAACGCGACCGCCTGGCGGCATTTTTCTCCATCAACGGGATCGCCCGGATCAGTGTGAAGCTGCAACTGTGTGACTCCCAGGGCAGACTCCAGAATCCACAGCGCTTCATGCCGGGCATTGGAAATACCGGCGTGAGCCAGGGTAGCCACCGCAGCACGATATAACTGCGAATAGGAAGTGAACGGGGGCATCAGGCCTCCAAAGGAGAGCATGCGTTGAACAGGTGGTTGTAAACGAAGGGGGGTATGCGAAAAACGAACGCTATTGGGCTTTGAGGCCCGCGATTAACCCGTCGAGATCGCCTTCCATCACCCGATCCAACTTATGCAAAGTCAGGCCGATTCGATGATCGGTCACACGATTTTGTGGGAAGTTATACGTGCGGATTTTCTCACTTCGCTCCCCGGTTCCGACCTGGGAACGGCGTTGTTGGGCAATCGAGGCTTCTTGTTTTTCGCGCTCGGCATCCCCAATACGCGTCCGAAGCGTTCGCATGGCTTTCGCCCGATTTTTCAACTGGGACCGCTCATCCTGACAGGTCACCACCACCCCCGTCGGAATATGCGTGATCCGGACCGCGGAATAGGTGGTATTCACACTCTGCCCACCAGCCCCTGATGAACAATAGGTATCAATCCGCAAGTCCTTCGGATCAATGTGCACCTCAACTTCCTCAACTTCGGGCATAACAGCCACTGTGGCCGTCGAGGTATGAATTCGTCCATTGGCCTCCGTGGTCGGAACCCGCTGCACTCGATGCACCCCGCTTTCATATTTAAAAAAACCAAATGCCCCCTTGCCTTCAACCAGCAAGACCGCTTCTTTGATCCCGCCAAGCCCCGTTTCATGCAATTCCACCAGTTCGGCGCGTAGGCCCTTGGTCTCTGCAAACTTCGTGTACATACGCAGAAGATCTCCTGCGAAGAGCGCGGCCTCACTTCCCCCCGTCCCTGCCCGAATTTCAATGAACGAGTTTTTATTATCCCCCTCATCCGCCGGGCAGAGCAATTCAATGACCTGCGTCTCCATGGCCTCTCGCTGATTTTCCAGGCTTTGTAATTCTTCACCCGCCAAACGTCGCATGTCAGGATCTAATTGCAGGTCTTCCGCCATCAGCCGGGCTTGGGAAATCTCTTCGACAACCCGTCGATACTCACCAAATAACTGCGCAATGGGTTCCAGCTCCGATCGCTCTTTATTGAGAGAAACCACAAGAGTGGATTGAGAAAGAACCGCAGGATCGGACAATTGACTATTGAGCGTATCATATTTATTCGCAATGGCCTCCCATTTGCTGAATAAACCGCCCTCTTTTAGCTCCGCTTTCGTGACAGGTGGCATATCAATATTGTAGCAGGAAAAGGAACAACTCCAAATTTCATACTTCCTGGATAACGGGTGTTTCCATCCTTATTTGACAATCTGTGTCAAATTGGAATTGAACATTGGGTCACATCCCCATAATTCGAATGCGAAGGTTGTGGTGAAACCCAGTGATGTCGACCACAGGCCGGGAACGCGACCGACAGGTCTCCCTTCGACACCCTGCGCAGATGTATCCCCATGGGGAGGATCAACAGGCGAGACAATGTGCAGAGAAGGAAAAAGCGCTTACGCTTTGGCTTTGGCCTTAGCTTTGGGTGTGTTTGTTTTTGCGTATTTTTTATTGAACCGTTCCACGCGTCCCTCGGCATCCACAATTTTTTGTGTGCCCGTGAAAAACGGATGACAACTGGAACAGATATCGACCTTCAAGTCTCCCACGGTGGTCCGGGTTTGATAGGTCATACCGCAGGCACAACTGACATTGGCAAATTCATAAGCCGGATGAATACCCTTTTTCATAATACCTCCTTCAACGTCATCCCCTATTCGAAGTCTCGATCTTCAAAAACACTCAACTGGCAAAAACCCATTTTGAATTATCGATTCATGGATTGCAAGAACTCATTATTATTCTTGGTTCCCCCGATTTTGTCCATAAGAAATTCCATCGCTTCCATGGTCCCGAGAGGGCTTAACACCTTTCGGAGGATCCACATTTTGTTCAGCCGGTCCCGGTCAACCAGCAACTCTTCCTTTCTGGTGCCGGATTGGCTGATATCGATGGCCGGGAAGAGCCGCTTATCCGCTAGCCGACGATCCAAATGGACTTCCATATTGCCGGTTCCCTTAAATTCTTCAAAAATCACATCGTCCATCCGACTACCGGTATCAACCAACGCGGTGGCCAAAATCGTCAGGCTTCCGCCAAATTCGATATTTCTGGCCGCTCCAAAAAACCGTTTGGGCCGTTGAAGCGCATTGGAATCCAGTCCCCCGGACAGGACCTTCCCGCTGGGAGGGGAAATCGTATTATAGGCACGGGCCAATCGGGTAATGCTATCTAACAAAATCACCACATCCCGTTTATGCTCGACCAAACGCTTGGCCTTTTCCATCACAATCTCCGCCACTTGGGCATGGCGTTGCGGTGGCTCATCAAACGTGGAGCTAATCACTTCGGCGGATTTGACCTGCCGCTGCCAATCGGTGACTTCTTCAGGTCGTTCATCGATCAGGAGGACAATCAAGATAATTTCCGGATGATTCGCAATAATGGCCCTCGCCACAGCCTGCAAGAGCATGGTCTTTCCCGTCCGGGGAGCCGCCACGATCAATCCCCGTTGTCCTTTTCCGATAGGAGTGGTGAGCTCCATCACTCTGGTGCAATATTCCTCAGGATCAAATTCCAGGTTGATCCGCTCTTCAGGATACAGCGGGGTGAGGTTATCGAACAGGATTTTATCTCGTTGCACCTCCGGTTCATCGTAATTAATTTTTTCCACTTTCAAGAGCGCAAAATACCGCTCCCCGTCTTTGGGCGGACGAATCTGTCCTGAGACGATATCACCCGTTCTCAAATTAAATCGTCGAATTTGGGACGGAGAGATATAAATATCATCGGGGCCGGGCAGGTAGTTCGAATCCGGGGCCCGGAGAAATCCAAAACCATCAGATAGGGTCTCGAGGACTCCTTCTCCAAAAATGACTCCGTTTTTGTCGCTCTGCCCTTGAAGAATGGAAAAAATCAGTTCTTGCTTACGCAAGTTGGGCGCGCCGTCAATCTTCAAGTCACGCGCAATTTCATTTAATTCTCCAATGGACTTTTGCTTCAATTCGGCAAGATACATGAGTTTACTCCATTCATTGGCCGGAAGGATGTTCTAGTGGGCTCAGCCTGTTGTGAGGGGTGGAAAAGATATGAACTCTCTCATCTGGTTTTACGTTGTACGCTGCACATTTTGACGATCCCCTGTAAAGGAACCACTTCAGACCCATTAACAATAAAAAAAATAAGACCGCTGTTGTGTGTCAGGAAGAATGTCTAGAGAAACTGAGGAACCACACTTGTCAAAAGCAGTCGTGTTGTCCTATCTACGATTTGAATTAACGCTTGAAGTCAGAGAAGTTAATTAGGCGGATATGGCTTTTGCTATTATTGGGCAGGTCTTAATGATTATTTATCTCACCATTGAACAACTTGTCAATAGGCTCCTTTCGGAGGATGAGACAAGAAACTCAACCTTTCCCTGACATAAAGTGAAAAACCGCCTTACTTTGAGGTTGGCACCCTTCTTCTCATTATGGTAAACCAACAATACGGTAATTGGAAGTCAACCCGGAAGGATCCTCTCTCATGTCAGAATCAGGCTTTCCCTTTTCGAGTGAGCGGATTTTCACCCTCTCGGAAGCCAACGGGTTAATCCCTGAGCTGGAACAATTATGGTCCAACATCAAGGAAGGGCGACAAATACTTGTTGACACTCGCGAAGAAGTCAAAAAAGCCAGTGCACAAGCTGAACTAGGAGGAGGTACCGTTGTTGGCGTCCAATACATCAAAGGGTTACAAGACGTTAATGGCAGTTTGCATGCCATTCAAGAACTCGGCGTGGTCATTAAGGATGTCGAAATAGGATTATGTGACTTCCCGTTTCTACTCAATGACCGCCTGGTGTTTTTATGTTGGAAATCGGGAGAAGAACAGGTTCGCTGGTGGCATGATATCGACAGTGGATACGCTAACAGACAACCCATAGAAGACACTGAGAAATAACTCCAGACCAACCCCGCATTCACCTGTTCTGCCGAATCCCATCTCCCAACGACCACCATCTTCTCACGCGAAGAGAGACAGACACAACTGTTTTCCCGTACCATGAAAACCTATATTGCTCCTGGACAATACATGAGGCCGGCTAGGCTCCCGCGAAAGAGGGAGGAGGGATGATGAAATTCGTGATTCTAGGAAAAGATGGACCCGAGGGGGCACAAAAACGCCCGCTCTATCGACCAGCTCATCTCCAACGGCTTGAAGCATGGGCCCAACAAGGAAAAGTTATCCTCGCCGGCCCCCTGACTGATACAACAGGGAGTTTAATCGTGGTCGAAGCCGAATCACTTGAAGAAGTTCAGACGTTTGCAAAGGAAGATCCCTATACCATTCACGGCGTTTTTCAGGAAATCACTATTCATCCTTTTTTGCAGGTGTTTCCCAAGACCAATGATTCGCCATGAAACATGCAAAAGGAAAAGGCGAATGAACGACAACCCTGGAGAAAAACCCCGAAAAGCTATCTTGGGGTCGACTGAGTAATCTTCCTGTCCGGAACTAATCCTACCACCCGTTGCCATTCCTCAGGACGAACCGGTTGAACCGAGAGCCGAGAACCTTTACGAAGGAGTTCCATCTTCTCTAATCCCTTGATGGCTCGCAACTGCTCTAAAGAGAGCGCCTGAGGAAATTTTTCCACCAACCGAACATCCACGAGGAACCAACGGGGCGAGTCCGGAGCGCTGTGAGGATCAAAATATCGACTCTTCGAGTCGAAGGCAAAAAAGTCAGGGTAGGCGGCCTTCACCACTTGAACGATTCCGACAATAGCCGGAGGGTCCGCATTGCTATGGTAAAAAAATCCCAAATCTCCGACCTTCATCGATTTGAGGAAATTTCGAGCCTGGTAATTACGGACGCCTTCCCAACATGTGGTCTGACGAGGAGATTTGACGAGATTATCAATGGAAAATGTTGTCGGCTCCGATTTGAACAACCAATATTGTCTCATAATTTCTGAATCTTCGTTTTCGGAAGGACAAACCGCCAAGGGTCATGACAAAAAAAATAATTGAGCGATTATAAAGTGAATATTTTTAAGAGTACAATCGGACATGGTCTCAAGAGACCCATTAATGTCTTGTCATTCCAGGCGTCTTTTTCCCGTCCATGATTGATCAAATCATCCAATTCGCCGAGTCGTGGGTTCCCCGGGAGATATGGATCGGCATGATCACCTTTTCCCTCATCGCCTTCGTGGGAACACTCATCGCAATCCCCGCTATTCTCATTCGCCTGCCACCGGATTATTTCCAGAATCATGGCAACCGCAAGTGGTTTGCCCATCACCATCCAATTATTCGCGTCATTGGGTTGATGGTGAAAAACGGCTTGGGGCTCATTTTCCTTGTCGCGGGAATCGCCATGCTGGTCTTACCGGGCCAAGGACTCCTCACCATGCTGCTGGGTATTTTGTTTCTGGATTTTCCCGGCAAGAACCGGCTTGAACAAAAACTCATCAGGCAACCCCAAATCCTCAAAGCCATCAACGCCCTGCGAGAAAAAGCGGACAAACCGCCTTTTGTATTCAACGAACACACTCCGACCTAAACATGTATCGGACTGAACATTTTTTCAGACGACACCCGTTTACACCCTTTTTCCCCGTTGCTAGGATGGCCCGCATGTCACTGTGGAAAAAGATAGGATGGCTAGGACTCGCCGGGTTCTGTGCCGTGGCATTCGGCCAGGTCGTGGGCGTTCTCAATCCTCACGAAAAAGTGAACGGGCTGTGGCTCGTTGTCGCTGCGGCATGTTTCTATGTGTTGGCCTACCGGTTTTATGGATGGTTTTTAGCGCAACGAGTCATGAACCTGGATGACCGCCGTCGCACACCCGCGCACCGGCTGGAAGACGGCACCAATTTTTATCCCGCCAACAAATACATTCTCTTTGGCCACCATTTTGCCGCAATTGCCGGGGCCGGCCCACTACTCGGTCCCGTGCTGGCGGCACAATTCGGCTTTCTTCCAGGGTTTCTATGGATTGTGATTGGCGCGGTTCTGGCGGGGGCGGTCCAGGATTTCATCATCCTTGTGTCCTCGATGCGACGAAACGGCCGTTCGCTTCCGGAAATCGCTCATGCCGAATTGGGCCCCATCACCGGGCTGGCCACCGCTATTGCCGTGCTGTTTATCGTGGTGGTCGCGCTAGCCGGTTTAGGCCTGGCTGTCGTGAACGCGCTGTATCACAATGCCTGGGGCACGTTTACTATCGTCATGACCATTCCCATCGCATTGCTCATGGGACTATACCTTCAAAAATTTCGCCAGGGGCAAGTCGGCGAAATGACCCTGATCGGATTAGGGCTTTTGGTAATGGCCATTATCGTTGGTCGGACCGTGGCACAATCAGATTGGGCGGAGTGGTTTTTGTGGGATCGCACCACACTGACCTGGAGCCTCGCGGCTTACGGATTTCTGGCTTCAGTCCTTCCTGTCTGGATGTTATTAGTCCCCCGCGATTACCTTTCGACGTTTATGAAATTAGGCGTGGTGGCCTTGTTGGCCATCGGCGTCATTGTGCTCGCGCCAACCCTTGAGATGCCGCGCACCACCATGTTTGTATCCGGCAATGGCCCGATCATTCCTGGAGCACTGTTTCCGTTTCTCTTCATCACCATTGCGTGCGGGGCCATTTCCGGCTTTCACTCGCTCGTCTCATCAGGAACCACGCCAAAGCTGATCAGTCAGGAATCCCAAGCCATCGTAGGGTACGGCGCCATGCTCTTGGAAAGCTTTGTGGGCGTGATTGCCCTCATCGCCGCATGCCTCCTCATTCCCGGTGACTATTTCGCCATTAACACTCAACTACCGGCTGAAACCCTGCAGACGATGGGGTTCCCGACCGTACACATTGAAGAGCTCTCCCGCCTTGTTGAAGTAGATGTGTCAGGCCGTCCCGGAGGTGCCGTGTCCTTAGCTGTCGGCATGGCCTCAATTTTTTCAGGCTTGCCGGGTATGTCCGGCCTCATGGCCTACTGGTATCAATTCGCCCTCCTGTTCGAAGCCCTTTTCATTTTGACCACGATTGACGCAGGCACACGGGTCGCCCGCTATCTGGTTCAGGAATTAGGGGGACGAGCCTACACGCCGCTCAAACAGATCAACTGGTGGCCCGGAGTGTTAGGCGCCAGCTTGTTCGTGGTCGGGGCGTGGGGGTATCTCATTGGCACCGGATCCATTTCGACCATATGGCCCATGTTCGGAGCGGCCAATCAATTACTCGGCATGTTAGCACTCTGTATTGCCACGACCGTCCTCATCAAAATGAACAAAACGTCATATCTTTGGGTGACAGTCATCCCGATGGTATTTGTTGGAATCATCACCCTGGACGGATGCTATGAACTCTTTGTGTTATTTATCGGCCGTGCCCTCTTGGCCGACGAGACGCAAACCCTGACCATGGCCATCAATGCGGCACTCGTGGGTCTGGTGGCCGTGCTCGCGCTCATTGTCCTGGCGGACAGCGCTAGAAAATGGTATGGCTATCTCGTGAACAAACATCCATTGAACAACACTGAAGTGCTTGAAGGCGAAGGCATTCAACTTCCCGCAGGGCCGTGCTGTTAATGCGGCTGCCGGCAACAACACATCAGTAAGGAAAGGAGGCCTATGGCAGACAATTATTCCTTCGACGTGGTCTCTCGGATCGACATGCAGGAAATGAAAAATGTGGTGGATCAAACGTTGAAAGAAGTCGGACAACGGTTTGATTTCAAGGGATCAAAAACCGACTTGACGTTAAAAGAGAAAGAAAAGCAATTAGTGGTGGTCTCGGATGACGATTACAAACTCAACGCCGTCTTGGATATCCTGAAAGGCAAATGCGTCAAACGCAATGTGTCGTTGAAGGGCCTGACATACGGAAAAGTGGAAGAAGCCTTAGGCGGAACCGTCCGCCAAACCATCACCATTCAAAGCGGACTCCCCGACGATAAAGCCAAGGCCATCACGAAATCGATCAAAGAGGCCAAATTTAAAGCCCAGGCGCAAATTCAAGGGGAACAAGTCAGGGTACAAAGCAAAAGCAAAGACGAACTGCAAGCCGTCATGAAGCATCTCAAAGAGCAGGATTTTGGACTCGACTTACAGTTCGAAAACTACCGGTAAAACCCGACCGTCCTTACTTTCCGCTTTGGCAAGCCGACCCTAAGTGTTCCAGCACCCGGTCCAGCGCCTGTTGCCCGGCTCGAGCTCTTAAAATATCCCGGGCATTTGTTGCCGAAGGCCGGTCTGTACCAATTGGAACATCCAATTGCTCCAAGCCTTCAGTCGCTCACCCCTGTCCCCAAAAGACCATTTTGAAATCCGATACACGAAGAATTCCCCCTTCAGCTAACGCTGAATTTTCAATGACGGTTCCGCTCATTTGGGTCATCATCGTGGCTTCCCCGATTTTTTCAAGACCGGCCTTCTCACGACTTGAGAACAGGACCACCAGTTCATAGGGGACTTGTAACCGTTGGCCTTGGACTTTCAGTTCTTGAGAAAGGTTCACTGGCTTGGAGAACGGTGGAACGGTCAAAATCTCCTGAAAAGAACAACGCTGCCTGAGAAATTCTTCAGTTCGTCGAGCGAGCGTCTCAAGATACTCGAACGGTATCGCCGGAGCGGCATTCGTTCCCGTGGCATCCGAATGCACCACCAGACCAATGGTTGACACCTACATCCACTCATCATTCTCAGGTGGAAGCCACCTGTATGCAAAGGCGTCTTCTCCAACAAGGTTCATCAGCCGGGGTGTGGGGCCTGCCCCACACCCCGGCAGGGTATAACTTAAAAGACACGTGAAAAGTATTTTTGCAAGGGTCATCGGATCAGGTCGCCTGATTCTTCCTCCAGAGTTCTTCTAAGTGCATCACCGCTTGGGCAATGGCATCCTGCCCGGAAATCCAGCGAAGGGTTTCAAATGCCTCGCCTTCAGAGTTGGGATAAATGGGCGGTTGCGTTTGCGCCCGCCGGACCACGGGATAGATATTCGACTTGAGAGGAACCGCCAATCGTTCTAATGTCGCCCAGGCTTGACCATCCGTGCTTACCACCGGTTGGCCCGTCTGGCCATTTAACAGGGCCAATTCCACACGCGCGTAATTCTCGGCCCGATAGCCGGCAAGGCCCATACTTCGCATCCCTCCCCCTCCTTGGTTGCCCTGCATCGGGAGTCGATCAAAGACTTCCCATTCCGAACTGGACAACACCGCCAACAGAAGATAGGGCACGTGCTGCTCCTTCGCCAATTGGATGAATTGGTCCGCAGAGCCGTTGCGCTGCAACCCATCCGGATACACAACGGAATTGAGTTGAATCGGCAATTGTTTGTGAATTTCCGTTTTCAGATATTCCCCGAGATTCTCCAGTGTCCCGCGGCGAAGTTCAGGAGCTGATTTTTCAAATCCCGAATCGTTCAGCACCACCAGGACACCTGGCACTCCTTCGGCTGGAAACGCCATTTTGGCAACGACTTCTGCCTGGTCGGTGGGTTGGGGGAGGTAAGCCGCCAGCCGTTTTGGAGAATTGTCCAACGAACAGCCCAAGGAAGAAAACGAACCCAGCAAACCGACAATCAACCAGATGTGACGCCACATGGTGAAGCCTCCATTGGTTAAGGTAAAATTTTTTATAACAATAAATTGTCCCCCTTCCGATCAGGGATCGTCAAGAAATGGAACAACCGGGAATCTGTCTCTCCATCGTTCTCGAGGCTTTCATGCGGAATCTATCAAGGACCTGTTGAATAATTGCAATATGTTGCCTGTTGATCCGCAGGTGGGTCACCGAGAGCTATACGAAAAAAATACGGGAGTGTTCAAAACCTGTCCTGAGCCTGGTCGAAGGAAGGTCCGTCCAGTCCTGTCCTGAGGCCTCTCGAAGGGAAGGCCGCAGGGATTCGTAAGGAGTAAGGCATCAGGCGTAACATGACAAGAGTCAAACTGTTCAGAGTGTCCT
>WHTE01000028.1 GCA_009377845.1 Nitrospirales bacterium
GGGAATAATCGTGAATAAGTTCCGACGTTTTGGGCGTATTTGGCAAGAAGAATCGCAATTTTTGCAACTTTACGAACGAAATCCTGTTGACCAACAAACCTTAAGAAATCAGGCTCAAACATTATTCTATAGCCCAAGTTCAGCGGTCTATCTGGGTATTACCGACCGCTTACCTGCATCCTCAGACCTATTTACCTCGCAACCCCCCTTGGCACCCCAACCTACAGAACGCTCTCCCAACCGACAGTACCTGGAAAAGGTCGCTCAATACATTATCCAGAACCAAATCAACCATCAGGAAGCCTATTTATCGTTTTTGGCAACCACGGGAAATCTGACTCCGTTCATTGGGCTTCTGGGAACAGTGTTGGGAATTATCAATGCCTTCCGGGAAATCGGCGTTCAAGGTTCCGCAAGTATTGCCGCGGTAGCCCCTGGGGTTGCGGAAGCGTTAGTGGCCACGGCTGCGGGGTTATTTGCCGCGATTCCTGCCGTGATGGCCTACAACTATTTTCTTTCCAGAATTCGGAAAATGACTTTCCAGGTTGAAGCATTTACCATTGAATTTCTCAATACGGTTGAAGAATCTGAAAAAGCCTTTGAAGTGGAAGTGACCCGATGACCGTTGGATCAAAACCCCGACAGTTTCTCGCTGAAATCAATGTCATCCCTCTCGTCGATGTGGTCTTGGTTCTTCTGGTAATTTTTATGGTTACCGCCCCGATGCTGCATCGAGGCCTGGATATTAACCTCCCCACCACCACCGCCAACAATATTAAAGCCGAGGAACGCCTGATCGTAACGATTCAGCGGGATCACACCTTATCGCTCGACAACGATACCATCAGTTTGGTGGATCTACGAGCCAAACTTCAGGAAGCCAAAGCCTCCAATCCATTAATTTCTGTCTATCTGCGGGCGGATCAAACGGTTCCCTATGGAACTGTCGTGCAGGTGATGGATGAGGTCAAAGGGGCCAAAATTGAACGCCTTGGAATGATAACCGGCCCAAAAATTGAAACGATCGAGGAAGAAAAAATCGGGACTTCCCGCTAAGCTTTCCACCAATGGGACATGCTGAATCCCCAAGTCTTATCTCCCTTGGGCTCGCTACCGACGTTTCTCAAGAAGGCTCCTCATTTCGTTGGGGACTCGCCACCTCAGGCTTTCTCCACGCCCTCGTAGTCGTCATGGCCATGTTCTTGCGATTTCAATCCACAATTGAGGAACCCTTCAGGGCCATCGATGTGTCTCTTATTTCATTGCCAGAAGCGCAGGCTCCTGCTCCTAGCAAAGAAAAAGCTTCCCCCCCGATGCCTTCACTACCAAAAGTCAAACCAATGGAAAACGCGCTTCCTCCCTTACCAACCCAAACGGCTTCCGAACGATTGTCGGAGTTCTTGGGAGGGGCCGTTGGCTCAATCGTGGTTCCTAACAAACAAGAAATTGATTTTCCAGCAACACCTCCTCAGTTTACCGATCAAAATCCCCCGAAAGACCTGTCACCGTTGATCGAAAATCTTCGACTGCCCCCCACTGCTCCCCAACTTTCACGCCCGGAACGCTTGCACGCCACGGAGCCGTTAACAATTCCCAAAACCGACTTAACGCCTCCAAGACAAACCGCACAATCAACGATGGTTCCTCCTGAGCCTAAAGAACCGGCATCACCGCCTCAACCTGCCAAAGTGGAATCGGCCGTCAAGCCGGCTCCGGCACTACCTGAATTGAGTCCGGTGGCCCCGTTCAAGAGGACTGAACAGGAGATGAGACCCACTGACTTTTCTGCTTCAAAAAATTTTGAAGAATCTCTCAAACGCACGATCCCGATCATACCGACTCCATTACCTACTCCAAAATTCCAAAGGAAGCCCAAGCCCGTCCCGCCGCAACAGGAAAAGTCTTCCGTTCCTGAAATGTCCGCTCCTCAATTGGCCCAAATCCATCCGTCTCAACCACTGGAAAAGCCTCCCCAACGTGAGAAAATGATGGAAATAATGAAAAAATTACGGGGAGAGCTCAAAGTTCCGAATTTAAAATCGTCTCCTGACACCCCACTCTTGCAACAACCGGTGCCCTCTTCCTCCCCATCGACCAAGCCGGTTCAGCCCGAAATTGATCAACGAATCGCGAAATTATCCATTCCCAACGTCACTCCGGTCGAATCAATTAAAAAGCGCCTACAACTCCTTGAAGTGCAACCCACTTCAAATTCCAGGAATGCTGCCTCTCAGTCTTCTGCGGGAACAAATCATTATTATGGGATGATCCAAGACCTTATTCAGGATCAGTGGAGAAATACCCCACTCGTCGCAGATGCTCCAGTTGTTGTGCTCAAATTCCGCATTGCCCGATCTGGAGAAATTTCTCAAATTCGCATTGATAAAAGTTCAGGAAATGGATATTACGATTCTGCCGCCCGACGGGCGGTGAATCCGTCAACCCGTTACCCACCTTTTCCCCCCGATATTTCGGATTCATTCCTGGATGTACGTTTTCAATTTATTAAAACAGATCAAAAGGATTAAAAGGACACCGTCGATATTATGAGAAAAGTACTCCAGCCTCTGTATGGCATCCTGGTTCTTGTTGCGTTTTCTGTTGTTTTCTTATTGTCGACCTCTCTTCGCGGAGAGGAAGCGGATCTCAAAGCCACACGTTCAGAGTTCCAAAAAATCCCGATCTGGGTGTTGGGGTTCTCTCCCGTTCAACGGGAGGCTGGACTTTCAGAACAAATCGAGTCTCAAGTCGCATCCGTTCTTAAAGCGGACCTTACCCGCTCACAAATATTTTCGGTTGCTGAATTGCCTTCCGCCAAAGGGAATTTTTCTGACAATAAATGCATGAGCCTCTCATCACCTTTGGCACAGCACTACCAAAAGGTGACTGTTTCAACCTGGGGGAGGATTGGGATAGGAGGGACATCGACCGGAGTCCAGGGACTTATCCTTGATGCATGCGCATTTGATCCCGGACAACAGGATGTGTTGACCGGGAAACGGTACTTCTCCCTCAAAACGACAGAAGCCCTTATTCGCTTAATGGCCCATCGGTGGGCAGACGAACTGGTCTATCGGTATACCGGGGAACAGGGCATTGCCAGGACGAAAATCGCGTTTGTAGGTCAAAAAGATAATGGACGAGAGCTCTTTGTCATGGATTACGATGGGTATGATCCGCAGCAAGTTACCGCTGACGGGTATTTAAACCTCATGCCCACCTGGGCTCCGGACCGCAAATCTCTCATTTATACCGCATATTGGGATCGCAAACAGCAAATTATGAAAAGAGAACTGGCCACCGGTCGAGAAGAAGTCCTGGTATCCCCAGCCAGTCTTAACATAACGGCCACTTTTGCTCCGGATGGAAAATCCATCGCCTATGCCGCCGCCCAAGATGGCAACTCGGACATTTATCAGATAGAATTGGACAGTAGAAGCGCGAAGCAGTTAACCTCCCACAATAGTGCGGATTTGTCCCCGTCATGGTCTCCGGACGGGCGGCACTTGGCCTTCACCTCGGATCGCGGAGGCCGCCCCCAAATTTACATTATGGATGCCGATGGCTCGAACGTCCGGCGATTGACCTATGATGGAGATTATAACGCCGCGCCAGCCTGGTCTCCCAAGGGAGAGTGGATTGTGTATGTATGCCGGGTACCAAGCGAAGGGTTTAAATTATGCCGCATCAGTCCGAATGGTGAACAACGGAGGCAAATTACAAGCGGGCAAAGCATTGACGATTCGCCCTCATGGGCTCCGAATGGCCGACATATCGTGTTTAGTTCGATTCGAAGAGGAGAAAGTCAACTGTACATCATCACCAGCGAGGGAGCCGGATTGGAAAAAATTTCCTTGTTAGGCGAACATTTGAGTTCTCCCTCTTGGTCACCATTTCAACCATAACCACACGAGACAACAACCGTGATATTCCAGAAAAGGAGTCATCGTATGCGTCCAATCATTCATTGGGTTTCACTACTTGGCATTCTCAGTCTTTCCCTTGCCGGTTTAACGGGATGTGGGGAAAAACGGCTCCACGTCTCCACCCTTTCCGGCACCCCAGGTGAAAAAACGAGTTCTTCGCCGTCAAACACAGATCCTTCAGGCTTACCGGGAACCTCGGTTGAAGAGTCTTCCCTTACGGGGCAAGGCTCTCCTCCGGAGCAAGTTCTGACGGATGCAGTTCAACCGGTTGAACCTCTAAATTTTGCCCACGAACCGTCCATGCCCAGCCATACGGACGAATCATTCATGAAGGAACCCCTTTTCCAACCATCGACCGGGACATCCTCTGAAGTGGACTCTGGTTCTGCCTTGGTAGGAGATGCAGGTTCTTTAGCACCTTTAGCCAATGGGAAAGACTTCTCAACCCAATCCAGTTCTTCAACAATGAACGGCTCACCCCGCGACCACGTTGAGACTTTTCCCTTCACAGCTCCGACAGACTTTCAAGATGATCGATCAATTCCGCAAGTCGAAATGGAACCAATTCCGGAAAGTTTTCAAGTGGCGAAAGCGGAACCATCAGACATGCTTCGACAACAGTTAGACAAAATTAAAGAGGAAGAATTAGCCACAGCATCCGCAGGCCTAGAGGATGTATTCTTTCAATTTGATAGTTGGTCTCTCACTGCAGAAGCCAAGGAATCTCTTGAACGAGACCTGGGATGGCTCACAAACGACCCCTCTTCCCTTTTAGTCATTGAAGGGCATGCCGACCAGCGTGGAACCCAAGCCTACAACATGGTTCTTGGAAAAAAACGGGCGATGGCCATCCGTGATTATCTATCCCAATTAGGCGTGGATCCCTCCCGTTTGTCGGTCATTTCTTATGGAAAAGACAAGCCCTTCTGCCAAGACCATACAGAAGTATGCCACCAACTTAATCGACGAGGACATTTGCTCGTTCAAAATTAGCCGCCTCTTTAATCGACCAATGACTGTTCAGTATGGAGGAATAATTACAGCGTGAAAACAGGTTCGAGCCTTCGATATTGTTCAAGACTATGGCCATCTTCCTCTTCCCTCAAACTGGTATTGGCGTATGGGGTCTGTAGCCTGTTCGCTACCGGCTGTGTGGCACAACAAGCCGATCTTGCCCGGATTCAACAGGATTTAGAACGGCAAATTGTTAAAATCAAACAGGAAAAAAAAGCTCTTGGCTTACAAGTTGATGAGACCAAGGCGCAACTCATCAAGATGAATGAGGATGCCCAAAAAACTCGCGGCAATCTGGCTTCAATCAACCAAAAAGCCACGCTCCTCCAAGAAATAGATGTCGCAACTCTGTACGGAAAACTTGAAGAGACTGAAAAAAGTATCAATGACCTGAGAAAGGACTTGACCAACCAAACGGGCGTTCTAAACTCTGAAGTCCAATCGATTCACACAATTATTCAGACGCATGGGGAAGCACTGCAAACCGGGAAAACCCAAAATACGGGACTCAACCAAAAAGTAGACGATCTCGCTCAGCAGGTGGATGAAACCAATCAAGCCTTAACCGCGAACATGACCGAATTTCAGACTTCCCTGGCCCAATTTAAGGAGACCCTGACCAGCCTGGGAACGACCATCGGACAAGTTCAGACCGACCTGACGTCTCAACGACAAGAACTCAGAGGCGTGCAGTCTCGCACAGAGGAATTGTCTGGATCGATTGTACAGGTTGAGGGTGCATTAGAGAAATCAGGAGCGCTTGTCAGTACCCGTCTTGAAGAGCAATCAGGCCAAGTAGCCCAACTCCAAAAACAGGTCACCACCCTGCAAGACAAATTGAACGCAGATACCCAGGCCCTACGGGCCTATCTGGATCAAGATGTGAAAACTGCCATGACGCAGTTGGTAAACGATATCGACAGGCACCAAGAGCCCGTGCTTGCGCGCATTGATTCCCTACAAAAAGATATGGAAATTCTGGGAACACATGTGCAAGCGGATGCCACTCACGTGCAAGACCTCTCGCAATCGGTTTTGAAACTTCGCGAGGCCCAGGAAGTCATGGGGAGTTTACTCGGTAAACGCGGGGATGAAATCATTCAACAAGCCGGACGACTTTCGGAACGCATGAACATGGTGGAATCACACCAAACCGCACTGACGGAACAGCTTCAATCCAACACGCAAAAAACCTCGACTCATTTGGCCGAAGTCAATGCCAGCCTCAACTCTCTTTCTCAAGCCCTTGACCAAACCAGTCAATCACTTTCCAGTCGCCTGGCCAAACAAGAAGAGACGGCACAAACGATCAACCAGACCCTTCAACAATTCCAACAGCTGAAACAAAACACGCAAGGCCAAATACAGCAAATGCAATCTGCCGGCCAGCTCACGGACCAACTCCACCAGACAGTCGAGCAAATACGTTCACGATTACACGATTTGGAAATTCATCAATCGGGGCTGGTGGGTAAACTTGATTCTGACGCCCAAGTGACCAATACTCACCTGCAAGAAGTCAACAGCGGCATCAAATCGGTAGCACAAGCTCTGGAAAATGTTAGTTCGAAACTGAATACTCGAATTGACGACCAGGAACAGCGGCTGAACCGAGCCATGACCTCTTTCCAAAGAGTCCAAGGTACCGCCGATACCTCGCAAACAAATCTGGCTCACCTCAATCAGTTAACGGAAACCGTCAATCAGTTGCGTGACGTGGTCAGCACCATTGGGACCAAATTGGGTGAGCGGGTGGACCAGCATGAAGATCGATTGGGCCAATTGGCCCATAGAGTCAATCGCTTGCAAAGCCCCAAACAACAAAAATAGGGTGAGTTAGTCACTCTATTCAGCGGGGAAAAGCCCATGATGTGCTCCTAAACCTCAACTGATGCCTTTTCTGACCCATGGCACTTGATATGATAAAAGAACGTATCATGGATTTCGCTGATTACAGGCACCCCTTGGTGCCCAGACCGGATTTCAAATGACTCACACCCTTTCTAAAACAGTCTTTCTTATAGGGATAGCCCTCACGGGCGGGTGTGCCTCAGAACCTAATCTGACTGACATACAAAAACATGTCCAAACGCTCATTCTCCAACAAGAAGCTACCCAAAAACAGGAACAAAAAATCATCGACCGTTTGGAGACCATTGAATCCCAATTGGACGAACATGATTTTTTAGTGGGAGAGCTGATTAAAACGGAAGAAGAGGCCAGCCTGGATACCCGACATCTTCTTGAGAAACTCGAGCGGACAAGCACCATGCTGCGAGAGCAAATTGAGCAAACCCGCTCCACCACCCAACACCGGAACCAGGATCTGTCCATTCGGGTGAAGGCTCTGGAAAGCCGCATAGACAACGTGATTCATCAACCTCGTTCTGTGGGATCAGAAGTCATAACTACCCCGCTGACAAGCCCTTCTCTCAATCATCAGGAGGCCCAAACGGAGACATCCGCCCCCCCCGAATCCCCTGCCAAGGATGCAGGAGTAGAAAACGAAGCCTCGGCCTTTCGGTCAGCTTACAAGGTTTTCCTCAATGGAAATTATGACCGAGCCTCGGTGGAATTCCAACGTTTCATCAAAAACTATCCATCCACCACATTGACCCCACAAGCGTATTTCTACCTTGGGGAATCGTTCTATGTTCAAAAACAATATGACCCTGCCAAACAAGCCCTGCAACAAGTCGTCAGCAACTACCCAAGCAGCAAATACCGGAGCCACGCCTTATACAAACTCGGGCATATCATGCTGGAGACCGATCAACGAGCCAAAGCCCAAGAACTCTGGAACAAAATTATCCAAGATTACCCCGATTCACCGGAGTCCATGCAAGCGAAGGAACAATTAAAAAAATCTGGGTTGTCTTGATTATCGACGAGTCCGTGCTTCGCATTTTTCTTCACACGAATCGCCTCTTGTTTGGAACTCCATGCTTTCCACCGTAACTGGAAAAGTTCAGATCCTTCCAGATGCCGTCTCCTGTCGCATTGCTGCAGGGGAAGTCGTCGAACGGCCTGCCTCTGTGGTGAAAGAACTCATTGAGAACAGTCTGGATGCCGGCAGTACGTTGATTACCATTGACGTAGAGCATGGCGGATGCCGATTAATCCGCGTCATGGATAACGGGGAGGGTATGACTCGAATGGATGCCCAACTGGCCTGTCAGCGCTTTGCGACCAGTAAGCTCCGAGCGGAGGAGGATCTCCAGACACTCACGACATTGGGATTTCGGGGTGAAGCCCTTCCCAGCATCGCCTCGATCTCCCGTTTTCACTTGAAGACCGTCCCTCCTGAAACCACCCTTGGCACCCAAACCCATTCCATGGGAGGCATGACATGGGAGGTGTATGAGTATACCGGGTCTCAAGGCACGCAGGTGGAGGTGCGAGATCTCTTTTTCAATACCCCGGGACGGCTAAAATTCCTCAAGACCGTTCCCACTGAATTTTCGAAGATTTGTTATGTCATTCAGCAAGCTGCGGTGGTTCACCCGGAAGTCCACTTTCGACTACACCATCAAAACCACAAGGTGTTGGAATACCCCGCCGTGCCAACACCGCAAGATCGATTATTGCAACTCTATGGGCCAGAATTTCTTGAACGCTTTTTCCCCGTCAGCCATAATGCCGGTTCATTTCAACTCACGGGTTTTACCGTAAGCCCGCACCATGCGCGCACTTCTCGAACCCCGCAGGAGATTTTTGTCAATGGTCGCCCCATCAAAAATACGACCATTTCCCATGCGGTGTATGAAGCATACGGATCGTTTCTACCAAAAGGAAAACATCCTCAATTTATCTTGTTTGTACATCTCGATCCCCAGACAGTCGATATCAATGTACACCCAACCAAACGGGAAGTTCGCTTTTCTCATCCGGAATACATTCATACCGGTATTCTACGTGCCATCAAGGCGCTCTTTTTCACTCCTAACTCACCGACTACCGTATCGAACGAGCAAGCGCTAAGACCTTTTCCGGATTCTCTTCATCCGCCTCCTGCCAAGCCAACATCCGGAACGCTGGGTATCGCGCCGGCTCCGTTCCAACGCTTTTCCGAATTACCTGGAGCAATCACAAGAATGTCTTCCTCCCTTTCTCTTTTTGTCCAAGAACCGCCTTCCGTTTACACGGGCAAGAACCATGCAGTTGACGTGTATCCTCTGGGGCAGATTCATCACACCTATCTCCTCGGGCAAATTAACCAGGATGTGTTCATTGTGGATCAGCACACCGCCCACGAACGGGTGCTCTTTGAGAGACTGATCCGGTCATGGAATAAAAGAGAAATTCTCCAACAGGGCTTGCTCATCCCTGAGCCGGTCGAACTCCTTCCCCACCAGGGAGAATTATTGGAAGAATGGCAACCCTTCCTGGCCCAAGCCGGATTGGATGTGGAGCGATTTGGAACCACATCCTATGTTGTTCGAGCCGTTCCGGCTGTGCTGGGGAATGTATCCGTAGGTCCCTTGGTCTTGGAATTATTAGAAGAACTCTCGGAGTGGCAATCAACAGATTCTCTGGAAAACATCATCAGACCAATCCTGGCCACCATGGCCTGTCAAAGCGCCGTCCAAGCCGGACGGCCCATGACACAGCCGGAAATCAAAGAACTTCTGCAGGATTGGGCCCAAGAAAATTTCCCGATGACCTGCCCCCATGGAAGACGAGTGGCCATTCGACATTCCCTGGAAGAATTGCACACGCTATTTGCCCGTCCTTTAGAATAAATTCCACTCGCTGATTCCTCATGAAACATGCCGACATCATCACCACATGGAAACCCGTCGTGACCATTGTGGGACCAACCGCAATCGGTAAAAGCCGTATCGGACTTGAAGTCGCCAAGATCCTCAACACCGAAATTTTAACGGCAGATTCCCGGCAGGTGTACCGGGAAATGAACATCGGCACCGACAAACCCACTTTAGCTGAACAACAAAGCATTCCTCATCGCTTGATTGATCTTGTCGATCCGGACCAATCCTTTAACGTCGGAGACTTCCGGCACCATGCCACACAAGAAATTTCTCGTCTTCATACCCAAGGCCTTCTGCCTCTTGTGATCGGTGGCACCGGACTCTATATCCGAGCCCTCTTAAGAGGCCTTTGCCCTGGACCACCGGCCAATCGGCTCATTCGAAATGAATTAGCCCAAGAGGCCAAAACTCAAGGCCCTACCTTTCTATATGAAAAACTTCAGCAGGTGGATCCCGATCTCGCGCAACGGCTTCATCCCAATGACCAACCCAAGATCCAACGCGCGCTCGAAGTGTATCGCATTCTGGGAACACCGCTATCGGTGGTACATCAGCAACACCGATTTGACGACACTCCGTATCCGTGCCTGCTGATTGGGCTCACGATGGATCGCCAGGCCCTCTATCGGCGCATCGAAACCCGCGTCGAATGGGAAATTCACAAAGGACTGGTGCAAGAAACACAATCCCTCATGGATCGAGGGTATCATCGAGAGCTGGGTTCCATGAAAGGGCTGGGCTATCGACAATTTGCGGGATACTTAGCGGGTGAATATTCTTATGAAGAAGCCGTCCGGTTGTTAAAACGCGATACCCGTCACTTTGCCAAGCGACAAATGACCTGGTTTCAGAAGGAACCCGGCATTCATTGGATCACTTTGGAGGAAGCAGATATCCCCAATCAAGCGGCAAGGAAGATCGTGGACCGCATCAATAAGTTTTTACAAACCTTCGAGAATGACCCACTTCCTGCGCAAGCAAAGTCAAATTCAGAGCCCAATCATTTTTCAGGTTAACCATGGAGAGCTGATCATGGTACAATTCTGAAAATTTTTCTCTTTTGCAACATGAAAATCACCCTATTTTTCCCGCCTCAGGCGGGAATGTCACGGAAACAGAATTTCCTTCATCCGGGACAATTCGGGGAGCGCCTTATCACATGACAGAGAGTAGTGAGTGAAAACCAAACCGACCTCTCAACGCACTCCGCTGGCCCAAATCGGCATTATCGGAGGCAGTGGACTCTATCAAATGGAAGGGTTTACCCACCTTAAGGAGATCCGGGTAACGACCCCGTTTGGACAACCTTCTGATTCTATTATCCTCGGAAAATTTCAGGGCCTGCGAGTCGCATTTTTAGCTCGGCATGGTCGGGAACACCACACTCTGCCGTCCGGCATAAATTATCGTGCGAATATTCACGCCCTGAAAGCCTTGGGTGTGACACGGGTATTTTCCGTGAGCGCCGTGGGAAGCATGAAGGAAGCGATCCGACCGGGGGATTTTGTCCTGCCTGATCAATTCATTGATCGAACCACCCAACGGAACAACACGTTTTTCGACCAAGGCATCGTCGCCCATGTAGCCTTCGCCGATCCGATTTGCGGGACACTGTCGACTGTCTTAGAAAAGGCCAGCCAGGGGGTACCCGTGAAGGTGCACCGCCCGGGGACGTACCTTTGCATTGAAGGGCCACAATTTTCCAGTCGGGCGGAATCGTTTCTCTACCGGCAATGGGGCGTGGATGTCATTGGCATGACGAATATTCCCGAAGCAAAATTGGCTCGTGAAGCTGAACTGTGTTATGCCACACTGGCGCTCGTGACGGATTATGATTGTTGGCACGAAACGGAAGACGCGGTTTCCGTGGGAGCCATTTTGTCCATCATGCATAAAAATGTCGAAACGGCCAAAATCGTCCTACGGCACGCACTGGAATTAGCCAAAGACCTTGGGACTTGCTCCTGTCACACGGCATTGGAACACGCCGTCATCACCCCGCTTGATCGGATGAGCCCGATTTTGCGAAAGCGCTATCAGGTGCTGTTACAGCGACAATTATCGACCACCCTTCAATCCAAGAAAAGGTCATAGTCATCATGGGTAATTTATTAGTCGTGGGATCCGTGGCGTTTGATTCCGTGCGAACGCCGTTTGGCGAAGTCTCCAACGTATTGGGAGGATCCGCCACATATTTTGCCACTTCGGCCAGTTTTTTCACAGACGTGAACCTCATTGCCGTCGTTGGTGAGGATTTCCCAGAAGAACATCTTGAATTCCTGCGTAGTCGAGGAATCGACCTGGAAGGATTAGAGCGAAGACCTGGAAAAACGTTCCGTTGGCGAGGGGAATATTCTTACCAACTCAACGAAGCCCAAACCCTGGAAACGCATCTCAATGTCCTAGAAACCTTTCGGCCGAAAATTCCTGACCGCTATACCACTCCATCCGCCTTGTTTCTCGGCAACATTGATCCCGAGTTACAACTGGATGTGCTCAATAAAGTCAAACGGCCATCTATTGTCGCCTGCGATACCATGAATTTTTGGATTGATGGCAAACGGGAAGCATTATGGGACGTGCTCAAACATATCGATATCCTGGTTATCAATGACGGGGAAGCCCGCGCACTGGGCGAAGATGCCAACCTGGTCCAAGTGGCGAAACGAATCTTATCGCGCGGCCCCAAAACCCTCATCATCAAACGCGGGGAATATGGGGTTCTTATGTTTCATCACAAGGAAATTTTCGGGGCTCCCGCCTATCCGCTGGAAGCGGTGAAGGATCCAACAGGAGCGGGCGACACCTTTGCCGGCGGTTTTATGGGATATCTGTCGGCCACCGGAAATTATTCAGAAGCCGGCTTGCGCCAGGCGATCATTTTCGGAAGCGTCATGGCGTCGTTTACTGTGGAGGAATTCAGCCTTGATCGACTACGGCATTTGACTCGTGAAGACATTGATGAACGTTATACATCATTCAAACATTTGACACATTTTGAAGATTTGTCGTAGACCACAGAATTGCGGTGCCCGGTCCTTTCTATGATGTGTCTTATTTCAAGGCAGGCCAACCAACGTGAATTCCGGAAAGTCCTCCCCCGTTTAGGATAACGCAATGGAAACTCTGGGAGGATTTTTCCAACATGCGCGGAAACGACAAGGCCTGTCTTTGGATCAGATCGCTTCCCAAACCCGCATTCAACAACAACATCTCCAAGCCCTTGAAGAAGAAGATTTCGCGAGCCTTCCAGCCAAAGTCTTCACCAAAGGGTTTGTCCGGTCGTATGCGCGCTCTTTGGGGCTGGATGAAGAGGAAGCCCTTCAACTCTTCCTGACCTCCTCCAGCAGCTTCTATGAACGCATCCAACAGGAACAACAGCACGTTCAAATTAAATTAGAAGCAGCCCATCGCAGTCGATTCAATTGGAATCTTGTCTTAATTCTGTTTCTGGTCATCGGCGGAGCACTCTTTTATCTGTTACCCGAACAACAAGAACAACTCCCACCCGCAAATGAATCCGAAGCCCCTTTGCCAATCGAATCACTCCAGGAAACCAAACCCTCCTCTGCTGAACCACCTGCCAGCGTCTCCCCCATGGCCCCTGTTGACAGCGTATCACCGCCCTCTTCTCCTCCTTCTGTCATCGCACCTCCACCGCCAACCCCCGAACCTAAGGCGATACCACCCAGTTTGGCCGTCTCCCCCGTCCCTGAAAACGCCCTGGGACCCGGCGGACCACTGGTCCTTGAGATCGAAGCGACACAACTGACCTGGGTGGTGGTGCGATCAGACGACCAAGTCCCCCACGAGGCCTTATTAAAACCTGGCCAACAGATCACTTGGAAGGCGAAAAAACAATACTCGCTCACATTGGGCAATGCTGCAGGTGTGGTCATCCGCCTCAATGGAGAATCCCAAGGTCCGTTTGGGAAACCGGGTCAGGTTGTCCGCGATATACTCTTGAAACCTTAAAGCAATGAACAGTACGCCTGCAGATCAAAACACTCGACCCCTCACCTCGCGTGCCAAATTTTCAATTCATTCGCAAGCCCCTCGTTTACTGGAAAAAGCCCGGAAAGCCTTAGTCCGAGCCATTGCACCCTCCTCCAATTTTCGAGTGGGAGCGGCCCTCTTGACCCGCGATTCAAAAATCTTTACGGGATGCAACATTGAAAGTCCGGTCTATCTGGGCCTCTGCGCTGAACGAGTCGCACTCTTCAAAGCCCTTTCTGAAGGAGCCCGTGAGTTTGTCGTGCTGGCCATTGCCTGCGAGGGACCCACTCCTCTATTACCGTGCGGAACCTGCCGCCAACTTCTGTGGGAATTTGCGCCAAAACTCCTGATTGTGGTCGAAGAAAAAGGCAGGGTCAAAGCCTACCGCCTCCAGGATCTCCTTCCTGTTCCCTTTGAACGCAATGGACGAGGGCCCTTCAGGGCCCAATAAAGTTAAGCCTTCAACAACTCTTTTCCATATTCTTGACAGTCCAAAAAACCCATTGATATGATAAAAAAGTTTGGATAGTTTAGGGATGCTTATTTTTTTTTAGGTTACTTCCCCCTCAAACGATACCAACCAAAAAGAGGAAAGAAAAAAAGGGGGGCGATAACGCTCCCGAGTGTTTTTACGGTCTCATCAACTCTGTTTAACCCAGGAGGCTTACATGACGTTTTCGATGAAAATGCTTGGTACCTTAACCGCCGCTATGTTTTTGATCACCGGCTTGGCCATTGCCGGACCGGAAAAAGATCCGCTTCCAGCCCGTGTTCCAGCTGATCAACGTGCTGCAGCCAAAAAGGACAAATCCCCTTTATATGGCAAAGCAGAAGATGCTTCGCCGGAAATTGTGGCGGAAGGCAAAGCCTTGTTTGAAGGAAAAGGCACCTGCATTAACTGCCATGGGAAAGAGGGCAAAGGCGATGGACCGGCAGGAGCCGTTTTGAACCCGGGTCCACGGGATTTTACCAATTGCAAATTCCACAAGAAACGGAAAGACGGCGAACTCCTGTGGGTCATCAAGAATGGCAGCCCCGGCACAGGGATGGTCCCACTCGTCCCGGCCACTATCAGCGAAGAAGAGGCCTGGAAGGTCATTGCTTATGAAAGAAGTTTCTGCAAAGGGTAATTGATTAAGTTATCTTCTGGATAAACCCCCGCTGAGCTCGGCTCAGCGGGGGTTTTTTATGAATAACACTATACTCCAGCCAGAGGAATACCCTTTCCCCGTTGACACCATTCAAATCCCTTGACTAGACTCAATTTGATAGAAGGCCACTCATATCACCAATCGCCAATCAAATTTCTAGAGAAGGAGAGCATGTGTTTATGGCCAAACGACGATCACTTCAGGAAGACGCGACGACTCTAAAAACCAAGGTCAGGAAATCCCTATCGAGTAACGATAATCCTGAGGGAGATTCAACCATCCGGTCATTACGAAAACGGTTAAGACGAATACAACGAAAGGTCCGAACGGCCAAACGGCGAGAGGAACAACGGAAATCGAAGAAAGTTGTTGCGGAGGCATAAGTTTTTGGCAGATCTAGTCTGAAGAGAATTTGGAGGAATCGAGTCATGCGGGACGACCCAAAAAATACAGATGATGCATTTTCAGATCAGACAGAGGAGTTCGTATCTTTGGAAGGCAAGAAAGCCTTGCCTAAAGATGAACTAGTGGATGAAGTCTCGGAAGCGATCACGGCGGAAACAGATGAGGGAGCAGCCGACACCGTCGCTTCTGCCGAACCCGAAGAGGGCGCGGAGCAAGAAGAAGAGCTGGTCGAAGAACAGGTCAAAGATGAAATCGATATTCAGATCGATCTCCTGAATGACTCTGAATGGGTTGTTCGGCGCGAAGCGGTCATCACTTTGGGAGAAATGGGCGATGAACGCTGCGTCGAGCCTCTCGTCCGATGCCTTCGAGACGGAGATTGGCAGGTACGAGACGCCGCAGTTGAAGCCGTCGCCATGATTGGATCACCGGCTGTGGATCTGCTACTCCGCTATATACGGGATTACGATGCCCGGAAATCGGTGATCAAAACGCTGGGGAAAATTAACGATGAACGCGTCCTTGATCCGTTAATTTCCATGCTCCACAATGATGAGTTTAAAGACGATGCCACCTGGGCGCTCGCGGAACTCGGACAACCGGCTGTTGGACGGTTACTCGAATGTCTGAAGAGTTCCGATGAAGTCATCAGAAAACAGGCAATCCTTGCCCTAGGAGAAATTAAGGATTCCAGTAGCGTTGATTTATTAATCGAACGCTTGCAAGACCCGGACTGGTTCATCCGACTCTCGGCGGCATCCGCGCTGGAAAAAATTGGAGATCCTCGGGGCCGTGAGGCAGTCAAACCATTGATAAAAGATCCCGACCTGGTTGTCCGCCTACGAATCGAACGAATGTTGGCAGCCTGGAAAAAGCAGGCCGTCAACGCCTGATCCCTGATCGACCAACAAGGTTTGAAGAATAACGGGCCTCTCAATTGTTTGAACAATTGAGGGGTCTTCTCGTTAATGACGTAAAACTATTTCCTTCCGCCGGCTGCTCAAATATCGACGTCCCACAACATCGCAGGGACGGTAATGGGAAAAGCTGACACGAAGAAGAGAGCACGACAAAGGCCAGGAAACGCAACTGGCAGGCTGTTTGAACTGCTTGATCAGGGCATGACCGATTGCAACTCTTGACGAAGTTCGTCTAACAAGTGAGGGGGAAGGCTACGGCCTTGAGCCAAACTGTGCTGAGCCTCTCGAACCTTCTGTTTGACTGTCTTGATTTTTTGAGCCAGGGGGCTCTGAGGATCTAACTCAACGGCTTGATCTAAATGGCGAAGAGCACGTTCAAACTCTCCGGAGGCTTCTTCGAAGTGATTCTCTAACAAATACGCCCGTCCCTCCAAAAAACCTTCTTTTGCGGCCAACATTTGTCGCTGCAAGCGGGTATTCTGATCATACCCGATCGTATTCTCCAAGACCTGCCCTGACAAATCCCGCAAGCGTTGCTTCACAACATCCGGTTCTTGCCCCGTGTAATAGCCCAGTCCAAAAACGATACTGAACAGAATCAACGTTCGTAAGATTTTCATAGACGACCTCGCCCCTTTAGAATGAAACGGGCTCCTCGTTGAATGGACATCCTTCCTTTCGCACCCCGTGAATAATACTGGAAGTGGAAAAGTCTCCAGTGCGTAGAAAACTACAATACACGGAATGTCACATCATGCTTGGAAAGATGTTAACACCGTATTAAGGAAGGGACAACCTTGATGCCGGTAGGCCCATGGCCTCGCGATCACCGTAGCGGCAAACCGCACCCCCCCTCAAATCCATAGGAGGCAAAAAAGACTCAGGCAAGCTTTTCGTCTTGTGACTTCATCTCATCGGAAAACAAGGGAGTATACGCGCGATTCACATATTCTTTGAGCATGCGGCGGGCGCTGAACCGTGGAGCGGCCGTGCGAATGGCATTTTTGACGATGGTGCACCATCCACGCGGAACGCCATCAATGCCCAGATCGTAGTACAACGGAGCCACTTCGTTTTCCAGAAGGGCATAGAGGCCAGCCATATCCAGTTCATCTTGCGCCCCTTCGCCAAGCGATTCTTCAGAGAGAGGCGGCGCCCAGCCATTGCTTCCATCATAGCCTTCCTTCCACCACCCATCTAACACGCTCAAGTTGGGCACGCCATTTAAGGCAGCTTTCTGCCCGCTTGTCCCACTGGCCTCCAACGGAGGACGAGGATTATTAAGCCAGACATCCACCCCTTGCACCAAGAATTTAGCCACATGCATGTCGTAATCTTCGACAAACACAATATGGCCACCCAGGTCATGGGCTTTGGCAAATTGATAAATGCGATGGATTAACTCCCGCCCTGCTTGGTCAACGGGATGAGATTTTCCGGCAAAGATAATTTGAACAGGCCGCCACGGATTTAACAGGATTTTTTTCAGCCGGTCCAGGTCTGTAAACAACAACGTGGCCCGTTTATACGTGGCAAACCGCCTGGCAAAGCCCAGGGTCAACGAATGCGGCTCAAGCAAGGCTCCGCTCGCCAACACCTGGTTGGGCTCCATCGTCCCATCCATCCATCCAATTCGAGCGCGCTGACGGATAAAGATCAACAGCTTTCGTTTCAGAAATTGCCGGACTTCCCATAATTCCTCATCCGGCACCTCCTCAATACGCTGCCACAGAATGGGATCATCGCACCGTTCCCGCCAGTCTGGGCCCAGATATTTTCGATACAACACATCCATTTCCTGAGCAATCCACGTCGGAACATGCACCCCATTGGTGACGCTGTGAATAGGCACTTTATGCACCGGCCGTTCCGGCCAGAGAATATGGAACATCTTTTTCGAGACCTGCTCATGTTCACGGCTCACCCCGTTAATGAACGCGGCCAGCCGTATGGCTAAAGTCGTCATGTGGAATTGATCGGGTGATAATTCCGGATGACGGCCCAACGCCATAAAATCATCCTGCGTGAGTCCCAAATCCTCCCACCACCATTGGCAATGCTCACGAATAAGGTCTGCCGAAAAGACATCGTGACCAGCAGGGACGGGAGTATGGGTCGTAAAGACCGTACTCAGACGAACCCGATTGACTGCTTCAGCCAAGGACATCCCTTGCTGAACCAGTTCCCTGATCCGTTCGACCAAAAGAAAGGCCGGATGTCCTTCATTGGCATGCCACACTTGAGGATCACGCCCCACCGCACGTAACGCCCGCACCCCGCCGATGCCCAGCAACAATTCCTGACAGAGCCGTGTGCGATGGTCTCCCCCATAGAGTCGAGCGGTCAGATGGCGATCCTCGGGTGAATTTTCCGGCGTATCGGTATCCAAAAGATATAACGAAACCCGCCCTACCTGGATCTGCCAAATCACACACGTGACTACTCGGCTCCCCAGTCGGACGTGAACCTTTGCCAATTCCCCGGCTGGCGTCCGCGCCAACTCAATCGGCATCATCATGGGATCGACGGAATCATACACCGCTTCCTGCCACCCGTTGGCGTCCACCACCTGCCGAAAGTAGGCCTGGCTATACATAAACCCCACTGCCACCAGCGGGATTCCCAGATCACTGGCTTCTTTGAGGTGATCACCGGCCAGAATTCCCAATCCCCCGCTATACAGTGGAATCGAGCGATGTAGCCCGAATTCCGCCGAAAAATAGGCTATGGTGTGACCTTCCAACTGTGGGTAGGTCTTGCCAAACCAGTGGTCCTTTGCCCCCATATAGGCATGAAACGCATTCATAGCGGCGTGATACAAACGAAGAAACACCACATCCTGCCGGAGGGTTTCCAATCGACCGGCTGCAATTTTATGCAACTGCGTGATGGGATCGTGATGGGTCAACCGCCATAAGGTGGGATCGATATAGGAAAAGGCGGCTCTGCCCTCAGGTGACCAACTCCACCAAACATTGCGGGCTAACTCGGAAAGATTAATAAATTCGCCAGGTAACGTGCGATGGTGTTGATTCATAGCGGAACTCACAAAAGGATGAAATTAGTTAACGGTGAGAAGATCTTCACCGACCAGGAATCCATGCTGAAGTGGTAAAAGAGAATACTCAGAAGATTCAGTTAGAGAGGGTCAGGCATTCCCAACGGGTTGATTCTGATTGGTCCCCGATTGCGCCAAGGAAGCGACAATCGCAAACCGCTCGCCCACGATCCGGGTCACCCGGTTCATATGCTTGGCCAATTCCTTGGCTTCATCCGGGGGAAGGTCGCGACGAAACTGTGGATGAAGCCCCCACCAGGATTCGACTTCTTCACCCTGTGCGCGAGACACCACACTGATTAATTTGATCAAGTCTTTGCCGGTCGCCGCCGGGTCACCGGATTGCGCTGAAGGGCTTCCCTCTTGAGCAGACGACACCGATGGACCGGACTTCTCAGCCGCAATCAAGGGAGCAGGAGTCGGCGGGTCCACTGTAAGTTTGGTGGCATCCTCGAATAAGCTTTTGAGGGCCGGCACCACCGCGCTTGCGCACAAGAATGCGGCAGAGGTAATTTCCTGCTTGCCGGGGGCCCCTGCTTTAGAGGCCACTCGTTCCGAAAAGAACTGAAAATACTGATCACGCTCTTTAGTTTGGTCGGTGACCACAAACTTGAACTGCTCGTAAATTTTCCGGCTTTCCGACACCGTCTGCCCAACGGACAGCGTCACCTCCATGTCATCAACCTCACTGGAACTCAAGGAGGGAGCCAAGACCGTTTTTAATTGTTGGGCCACGGAATCTTCCAAGAGATCCATAAATTCCCGTTGGGCTTGGATCGGAATATAAAATCCGGACAGCCGATCCACGAGGTTAAACAGCATGCGAAGGAATTCCAAATAAATGTCCCATTCCTGCTTCCGCTGCAGCTTCATGGCTTGCTTTTGGTCTGACCGTTTAATCAGGCTCACCGATTCCCGAGCCACGCTCATCATGGTATGAGCAAGATCCTTCAAAATACCATCGTAATGTTCTGCAGATTGTTTGGCCATTCTCAACTCCGTCATTAATTAAAGTATAACCGAGGTCCGGAGACCTGTCCAAGCCTAATATCGCCCGCGTTGCAACCCACCCCCACGTATGCTATACACGGCCAAGGGTTTCCACAGGCTATAGCGGGCTCAATCTCCATTCAATTCCTGCCACTGGATTCATGGATTCCACTTCTCCACATTCCAAAGTCTATGTCCTGAAACGACCGCTGGAGGAATCCCCTCCGCCCAGATTATCCCGCAATTACGCGGAAGAATTGAATCCCCAACAACTTGCCGCGGTCGAAGTCGTGGAAGGGCCCGCACTCGTCATCGCCGGGGCCGGCAGCGGGAAAACGCGCACCCTCGTCTACCGGGTGGCCCGGCTTATCGACCTTGGCATTGCACCCGGTTCCATCCTCCTTCTGACTTTTACCCGTAAAGCCGCCCAGGAAATGCTCAGCCGGGCCGGACTCCTGATCGGACTCCGGAGCCAGCAAGTCGGGGGCGGCACCTTTCACTCCATGGCCAATATTCTGCTGCGACGATATGGCCGCCCGGTCGGTCTGGAACCCGGGTTTACCATACTCGATCGGGGAGATTCGGAAGATTTACTCAGCCTCTTGCGCGGCCAATTGGGGCTCAACGACATAGGCAAACGTTTCCCGCGCAAACACACGCTGGCCGAAATATTCGGCAAAACCGCCAATACCCTGGAAAGCCTGGAGGACATTGTTTTCAACGAATACAGCCACTTCAGTGAGTTTCTCGGAGAACTCCAGAAACTCCAAGCCGCCTATGACGCGGCTAAGCGCCAACGACAACTTGTCGATTACGATGACTTACTGGTCAAACTCCTCGAACTCCTGGTCATCGACCAACAGACCCGGGAAACGATCAGTCAGATCTTTCGCTATATTCTGGTGGATGAATATCAAGACACCAATCGCCTGCAGGCCTCACTGGTCCGCAATCTGGCGGCCACGCATCAAAATGTCATGGTAGTGGGCGACGATTCGCAATCCATCTACGCCTTTCGCGGCGCCACCTTCCGCAACATCATGGACTTTCCCGACCTCTTTCCGGGAACCACGATTTACAAATTGGAGGAAAACTACCGGAGCACGCAACCCATTCTCCAACTGGCCAACAAGCTCATCGAAGCCGCGCCGGAAAAGTACAGCAAAACGCTGTTTACACGGAAAGACGAGGGGCCGTTACCCACCCTCGTGCAGGCAATGGGGGAAAACGCCCAGTCCCGGTTCATCGCCCAAAAAATTCTGGAATTGAGGGAAGAAGGGATCCCCTTAGATGAGATCGCCGTGCTCTTCCGATCCAGCTTCCATGCATTCGATCTCGAATTGGAACTCACACGACGGAACCTCCCCTTCATTAAACGCGGCGGGTTTAAATTCATCGAAACCGCCCATGTCAAAGACCTCATGGCCCACTTGCGGGTGATTCACAATCCCTTGGACACCGTCAGTTGGAACCGGCTCCTCTTATTAATCGAAGGGGTCGGCCCCAAAAAAGCCAAGGATCTGATCGCGTCGATTCTCCAAGCCCAGGGACAATATGATGTGCTGAACCACAGCACCGGCCGGTCAGCCTCCGGTTTGCGCCACTTGGCCGCCACGCTGGACCAGTTAACGGAAGAACCCCTCCCACCCGCCGCGCTGCTGGGGGAAATGATGGAATATTATGTGCCGCTCCTCAAAGATCAGTATGACGACTATCCCAAACGGATTCGAGACCTGGAACATCTATCCGTCATGGCGGAACGGTACGAGAGCCTCAACGATTTCCTGGCCGATCTCACGCTAGAACCCCCGAATGAAAGCGTGGTAGACGTGGAAGCCCCGGATCGGGACGACGAGCGGCTGATTCTCTCCACCATTCACTCGGCCAAGGGGTTGGAGTGGCAATGCGTCTTTGTCATCTGGCTGGTGGACGGACGGTTCCCCTCGGCCTATTCCTTTATGACCCCCGAAGACCTGGAAGAAGAGCGCCGGCTCTTGTACGTCGCCGTCACCCGTGCCAAACACCATCTCTTCCTCACCTACCCCATCAATGTGTACGATAAAATGACAGGGTCCATTCTCTCGAAACCCTCGCGGTATCTGGATCACATCCCGTCATCGTACTTCGACACCTGGAGTCTGGTGGAAGAAGATCAATCCTATTCCTGGAGGTAATACCTGGCAGACTGTTGAAAAACTCAAAAATCTTCAAAAGGCTCATCTTGATTCAATACTTCACAATATCCCATCAGCGATGGCAGGGTGTTCAAAAAGGCCCGTCCAGCAAGGCCGCAGGCATTTTGGCGAGCGGAGCGTACGCGGGAGTACGTGAGCACGACAAAGGGCCGAGAACGCAGCTGGCGGACTTTTTCAACACTCTGCTAGTGAAATCATTCCGTCGGACGATTGGCCTGGCCATCGTGGCCAGCCTTTTAAGCGTGAACATGCCGGGTCTGGCCTGGTCCGGAGAGGACGCCGCCTCGAGTCGTCCAAGCCCCCGTCATCCCTGGCCTGCCCTCCTGCAACAAGCGGAAACACTGGGCCTCCCCACGGGATTCCTCACACACATCGACCCCGAATTCGTCACCGTCACCTTCGAAGACCTCCGCACGTACGCCGCAGAATATCATCCGGAAGATCACAGGATGATCCTCAACATGCGCCTGTCCTTCAATGAAGCCGGCGGCGCCCTGGCCGATCTGGACCGGATGACCCACCATGATCTCGCCCTCCTCTATCATGAACTCCTGCATGCCTATCTGGATTACCTGTACGCCACCGACCATGGCCAAGCGCTCACCCCGGACGACCAGCGCGTGTTGGCCTTGGCCAATAGCCAGATGGCCTGTCACTACCGGTTTGTCCGGATCAATCCCATTCGCCAGCTCAAAGAGGCCACCGAACTGCGATTTCTCTCGGAACAGGATGCCTGGGAAGTCATGAACGAAACGTGGGCGGTATTTATCGGCTGGACAATGTGGACCAAATTGGAACTCTTCCAGGGCCAACTCTCGACGAAAAGCTGGACTCCGCCACTCATCGAGAAATGGACCCAACGCTTAACGGACGCGGTGGAAACCGGAGAATTATTAGGCTACTACGAACCCGATGATCCGGAAGAACGCCGGGTCGCCCGGAAGCGCTTCATCGCCCCATCCAACGGCCTCACACCACAAGATGTGGAACTGTTGCTAACCGATGTGCTAGGTGAATCCTCCGAACTCGTCCAAGCCTCAACAACGGTCTTCGAGCAGTATCAAGCCGGCTTAGAAGCTCCCCCTTCCTGCGAATAAATTCAAGGCCTCCAGCAGGTAGACTTCACCCAAACATCCATGCTAGCTTCAGCGTTTTCTAAAAAAATATCCTATCCTTTCTGAAAGATCCCTTGCCCACTTGGGGAGAGGGCAGGGTGAGGGGAAGAATTTCGGTAAATTTCAAAATAATATGAGCGCCTGTAGCTCAGTGGATAGAGCACTGGCCTCCGGAGCCAGGGGCCACAGGTTCAAATCCTGTCAGGCGCACCATGCATATGAGATGAGTGGGAAAATCCCCCTCCTTTGTAAGGAGGGGCAAGGGGAGGTAGAATTTTCCAATAGGCTTGAGTAATTCTGCATTAACCGTAAAATACTTTCCAAAAATATTCTGCATCTCGGTGGGCCGTTAGCTCAGTTGGTAGAGCAGCTGACTCTTAATCAGCGGGCCGTAGGTTCGACCCCTACACGGCCCACCATCCATATGATGTAAAAAGCCTCCTTGCCCCTACAGAATTCCTACCCATAGGCTGAGAGCATGGCCCACAACTCACAGGGGCGGTGGTTCCGATGGCAGACGTGGCCGAGACGACGCAGCCAGTGCAGCAGATCGTGAACGCACTGCGCGGCTGAAGGCGCCATGAGACTTCCTGCGGACACAACCATCGCCGAAGACAAGCTGACGCGCTACTTGCTTTTGCCTCAAGCGCGCGGCGACAAATCGGCCTTCCTGGCGAGGGCGGGTTATACGCTTGAAAACGCTGGCCAACTGCTATATGACTTGCGCACGCAGATTCTGCCATGTGAAGCCATGGCGTTGGAATCCAACAAATTTGGCCGATATTACGAAATCCGCGGCACCCTCACCGGCTCAAACGGCGTGACCCTGGCTGTTTGCACTATCTGGATGACCGAGGACTTGTCGGGTGTCACAAAGTTTTTTACACTCATCCCAGAAAAGCGGAGGAAATGATGAAATTTGAGCTATACACTGATGTGGCATTGACGTGTGACTTACCGGAGCATCGTCTCCGCCGCGGCGACATCGTCAAACTAATAGACCACCATATTGCTCCCGACGACACAGAGGGCTACTCCATCGAGGTCTTCAATGCCGTCGGGGATACGATTGCCGTCACCACCGTCCCCGCCTCCGCCCTCGAAGCCCTCCGCGAAGACGAGGTGCTCTGCGCTCGTGCATTGGCTCGTTAGCGCTTAGCCAATACCCCGATCGTCATCTTTCGCGGTATCCAATCAGAGGCCTTGTTGTCTGGCTTGCTAGAACAAAAGTCATCTTCGCGTGATCCGGCTCAGTCTGCCTTCCCAATTCCGACAAACCATCGCACGTCGTCATGGCAACGGAACCGAACTTGGCATCCTCTAAGCAGATGACCAGTTTTAAATGAGCGCGGACATGCGGAGACAGGAATCTGAAAACGATGAGATGAGAGAGGAGTATGATTTTTCACAGGGGGTGAGGGGAAAATATGCAAAGGCCTACCACCAAGGATCGATCGTGGTCGTTCTAGGCCCTGATGTAGCCGAACGATTTCCCAATTCCGAATCGGTGAATCAGGCGCTTCGTAGCCTTGCGAATCTGATGGACGGAAAGCGCCAGTCCCATTAAATCAGCGCGCCGTAGGTTCGACCCCTACATGGCCCACCAATACAATCAACGACTTACGCCTTCCCCGCCCTAACCCCGTTCCACATAAAACCTGTTTTAGACCTGTTTTCTTGGGCTGAGCTTCTTATTCAGTTCCTAGTGTTTCTATAAAAAACCCTTCCCAGTTTCTAATATCCTAAATCTTATTTCAGCTTGGGACATGGGCGAGCAGGGTGAGAAAATGCATGCGGTCTCCATCATCGCGGACGATATCCTGGCGAGTTTTGCTCCGACTTGTGACATGGTAGACAGCCCCGGAAAAATTCAAGACGCCGCGGGGCTCCTTGGGGCGAGAGTATAAGGGGCCTTATGCTTGATTACAAAACCCCTTTTTCTTTTCCGATCTGCTGAACAAATAATCAATAGTCATGCCTGACCCTGTAACCTTTGTGACCCTGTAACCTTGCATGAGAGTAACTGGCCAGACCTTCTTGTGCTCATCGATAAATCGATATCTCATGAGTGGTCCTTGGCAAAGAAGGCCGTGGCTTTTTTTAAGATGTCTCGCTCCATCCGCAACTGCCGATTTTCCGATTCCAGCGTATGGATCCGTTGCTGCTCGGCGGTGCGGTGCCCGTTGCCGGGAAAGGCGGCCGCTTCATGCACGTGCAGCTCCCGCTTCCAACGCCCGATCAATGAGTTGCTCACGCCTAAACTCCGCCCCGCCGCCGCACAACTGTAGCCCTGCTCCACGACTAAGGCGACGGCTTCTCGCTTAAATTCCGGACTGTGATCCCTTCGTACTTGTTTCATCATCCACCTCATTGCGAATCATTATAGTATTCTTAACTCGGTGTCCGATATCTCGGGGGAAGATCAGGGTGACGCAGTGCGGAATATCAGACATCTCATGAGAGTCGCTTCTGCCATTCCGCGATGAGTGCCTGGCCGGGCCGGGCCTGGATGGGCTCCAGCAACCCCGAAGTCAGACGCTGCACATGCACTAGAGACGGGAGGATTTCGGCAAATACCAACTCACTGACTACGGCGTACATGTCAGCTAAAATGAGCAGCGCTAGTGCATCCTCTTGGGCGTACTCCCGGGAGACCAATGTTATATCTGGATCTCCGCTACCCTGAAACTTTATGTAGCGCAGAGTCGACTTCGGAACAATGTGCGAGGCTTTGCTCAGATCACCGTAGAGTCGGCCAGCGGATGGGAACCATTGCTTGAGCGCCCCAATGCACTGCTGTGGTTGATAGTTGAAAATGCCCACATCGGTGTAAGGTCTCACTGTGACGATCCAAGCTAATTGCTCTAGAATCATCCGGCAAAGCAGCGCGTTCTCGTAGTGGAAGCCTTGACGTATTGAAAGTGTCGCTAGCCTAAAGGTAATAGGTAGACGAAGCAACGCCGCGCCAGCAGCGAACAGCCCAGGGTGATCAGGCTTGTCCCGAACTGCACGAGCGCTAGTAATCGCATCTCGAACCAACTCTTTCGCCTGCTTCGTGATCGTGATTGCATTTTCGCGCCTAGGATCGGACTCACGCACTACCTCTCCATTCGAGTCGACGTAAGTCTTGCGCGTATAATCAATCGACGAAAGACCCAATTGGTGAGCTATAGCTACCGCCTGTAACTCACGGTGCACGCGGTCAGGGTGACCGAAGGAGGCGGCGATAGTAAACCCGCCGCCATGCGCGACGATCTCAAGGTCTTCGATACCTCTCGGAAAATCGCCAAAATTCGAGAGATCAGACTCGTCAAAGTTCGAGAGATCAGTATCGTCGGATGAATTCATACTGACAAGGGCATCTGAAGTCGCCTAAATTGATTTTTATACTTCTTCTATCAACGGCGGCATTTTATTAATTTGGG
>WHTE01000029.1 GCA_009377845.1 Nitrospirales bacterium
AACGCTTCAAGATACACCTGAGCATTGGTAAATTTTCTGAATAACACCGCGATATGCCCGGGGCACAAGGGGCCTCTCACCCCCTTCTCAACGACGGAATGTGTTCCTGGCAGCAATTGTTCCTCAATCCATCCGGCTAACCATTCGGCTTCCACCCGTGTAGCCCGGTCAGCATCCCATTCGTCTTCCTCTTCCTGGTTGGCCATCACCCACATCTCCACTCCTGTCGTGCTGGAACCGGCTTCTCGGATCCGGCCAACAGCCAGAGGAACATTAGAGGGTTGCACATTCGCTTGAGGGATAAACAATCGGTCAAACACTGCATTGACAGCTTCGAGTACAGCACCATCACTACGAAAATTCGTGAGGAGAGTGCACACGATCCCGCCTTCTTGAATCAATTTATCAACCACCTGATCGAATGCCTCGATATCCGCACGACGGAAGGCATAGATCGATTGCTTGGGATCTCCTACAATAAACAACTTCCCCGGAACCAGACGCATATCCCGCCACAACCGGCCGTCTTCACCGGACCGTTCGCCCAAATACATTAAAATTTCATATTGAACCGGATCGGTATCCTGAAACTCATCCACCATGATGGCCTTGTAGATCCCCTTCAATTGTTCTCGAACCATCGGATGATCACGCAGGAGATCGCGCACACGGATCAGCAACCCGTCAAACCGGATCCAGCCCTTATCCGAAAAGATCTGACGGACTCGCCCGGCAAACGGCCCAAGCAAATGAATGACGTTGCCCAAAATCGTTTCATTCACTTGCATCAGTCGGTGTGCGGCTTGAATGGCTCGCTTGGCATCCTGAAAGTCCGAATGGTCCCACTCCCCTGGCGCCTTACCGATCGCTGAATCGAACAACGCCATTTCAGCTTCAGACAAGGGGGAGACCTGTTGCCATCCCGCTTGCCCAACCCGGTCAAACACTTGTCCTGCGAGGGCTAACAACTTCTCAATTTTTCGAGGTTTCGCTCGATCATACTGCTTCAGCAACGTCCCGACCTGCCGCTGTTTGCTTTGCAGCCACGTGGTGAAAGCCGGAGCCAACGCTTCAGCCCCCACTTGCTTTTCCAGCTCAGGGATAGATATCAGATCATGACAGAGCGAGAACGCAAAAGCTCGAATCTCTTTTAAGCCCATGTACGTGAACACTTCCTGCCACTGCGCATGAGCGGAACCATGAGCACCTAACTCCTGCTCCAGCCAGGCATTCCACGCCTCTTGAAACGTCTCAAGAAATTGAGTCCCGTCATCTTCATGGAAATTGGGATCAACCCGACTTTCCAAGGGATAGAGGCGAAGGATATGGGCGGCAAAACTATGGATCGTGGCGAGTTGAGCCTTTTCAAGATCACCCAGGGCGATCTGAATTTTCTCCCTCATATGCTCAGTGGACACATGATAGCGTTGTCGGAATTCCTCCAGGGATTTGCTGACCGGATCCCCGCTCTGAGCTTCAGCCTCACAATCAGCCAGCAACCCGTGCAACCGGTCACGGAGTCGCGCTTTCATTTCATTGGCGGCTTTATTCGTAAAGGTCAGAGCCAACATGTCGGTCAATCGTAACGGGTGCGGTTCCCTCAGAAGAGCATGAATCAGTCGATTGACCAACAGCGTCGTTTTGCCGGTCCCGGCTCCGGCCAGCACGACCACATTGCGGTCAAACGTGGTTTCCGCGGTCTGCCGCGCATCGGCATCGGGGAGAAGTTCGATATCATTCATGTTTCGCCCGTTGCTTTCGTAACTGTCGAAATTCTTTCGCCAATGGGAGCCCGTAGGCTCTCACCCATGAAGGATGATGCTGGGAACGACAGGCCACGGACCAATGGCATCCCCGGCAGTAGGCCCCAGGCAGAACAAAGAACTGGCCGGCGCGTATGCCCTGGACCCAACGATGGATCGTGCGCAACAATTGGTCGCCAGTAGCCGTTTCCCAGATCGAACTTGCAAAGGACATAAACCCGAGGGGTTCAGTATTCAAAGGACGGATATACCGGAATTCCACGGAATGAATGGATGAGTTCGGCAACACTGTCTCTCCGGATGGGCGAGTCAGACTCAAGGAGGACATGAACGAATACAAGGGGGGTTGCAGCCGGCGCCCCTGCAAGGCTTCGCCTAAGAGATCCGGTTCGTCGGTTCGAGTGGCCAGTCCGCCCGTGAACTTATAATCGACAATGCGAATCCGTGAGTCATGGGACTGCTGGTCCACGCGATCCAACCGTCCATGAATCTTGATCAAGGACGAACTTCCCGGCACCCCGTTGGGAATCTCTCCTTCTGCCTCCACCTCAAAAGCCACGGGCACCATGGCCTGAGCGGCATACTCCCGTTGATCGTGCTCGATCATCGCCAATATCACACGGGCTAATTGCGTTTTCATCCCCTCCCACAACACCACATACCCTTTTCCATATTGTGCCGCATAGTCGTGAGACACCTGCTCAATGTTGGAGGTAATCAAGGAAGAGAGTTGAACGCTCTCCATGTGAGAGGCCGGCCATCTGTGATCGACAAGATGGTGATACACCCGGCGAAGAATGGCATGTCCCAACTCTCCCCATATCCGGCTTGGGATTTCCCGTGAAAGCGGTTCTCGATAATTCCGCGTGCCGAGAACATGCTCCATCCAATACCGGAAGGGACATTGGGCGTAGTGTTCCAACGCCGTCGGTGATAATCCACGGGAAAAGAGATCCTGCCAGTGAGCACCCTCCCCTGCCATGATCCCATCAAAAGGTCCCGCGCCCGTGGAAATTCGTTCAAGAGAAGGCACCGCCTTGAGTCCATGACGAAACAACTCCCCCCAGAAAGAGGGTTCCGACCGGCCTGCTTGAATCAACCGGCCCTGGAGCAGATAGCGCAAGCGGGTTTCTTGCCATGTCTCTTCGCCGGGAGAACCGTACGGAACGTTCGCGCGCTCGGCCAAACGCAAGGGCACACTGATCTCGGGACCGGAACAGACCTGTCCCTCCCCCGCGCATTCCATCAAGAGAGAAGAAGGCAACAGGGAACGACCCTTGTGGTCAGCCCGTTGATAGACGAGATACACCCGGTCACGAGCTGAATGCCGGAGTAAGGCAAACAACAAGGACTCTTCGTCAAACCCGGTAATTTTCTCATCAATTTTATACCCTAGACTTTCTGCCAAAACCGTACGGTCGCGGTCACGCAAAAACGCATCCTCGCGAACCACACGTGGGAAGACTTGATCGTTCATTCCCAGGAGAAACACGGTTCTGAAGGCATGTCCCCGTGCCGCCATCACATCGAACACCTGCACCCCCACGGGGCTTTGTCCCGGTATGGACCTCCTCGTGGTCTCTAAGGCTCTTCGGAACACATCCACCCATGCCCCCCACGTCACCTGTGTGCCGACCCGATCCAGTTGCTTCAACACCGTCATAACCTGCTCCAAGCCTTGTGCCAGACTCGTCATGCGCGACTCGTCCCACCCATCCGGCTGGGAAGACATCAGCCCATCCGACAAGCATACATGCGTGTTCGCCAACCTTTCAAAGGCTTGCGTCAGTTCACCAATGGAACCGGATTCCGGGAGGGCCTGACAATCTGCGATCAGGCGAACCACTACTGCGGCAAACTGCTTTAATGCGGCTGAAGCCTCCTCCAGGGGCACTCCATTCTTGTGCGACCAATCCCGGACCAATTCTGAATCATTCGCTACGTCCACAAGTCGCTCCCAATCTTCCCGACCTCGCACAATACGCAAATGCCGAATCGCTTGGCTCCAGAGATGCCCCTGCTTGTGGGCCGAAAGGCCGTTGACAGACAGGTCTCGATAACATGGAGATGCCACGACATCGAGCAGGCTTCGCCACGGGTACTGATCCTCCCTCAGTCCGGCCAGCTGCCACCAGACCTTCGCCACCGGTTCTTCCAACAACGGTGCGGTGGCCGTGGTGCAAAAGGGAATTCGATGTTCATCAAACACCCGGCGCAAACATGGAACATATGGTTCAAGATTTCTGGCCACCACTCCAATTTCAAAAAAGGCATGGCCTGTGGTTTCCACCGCATGCAGAATAGCCTTACAGGTGAAAGAGAGTTCCCCTTGTTCCCCAATCACATTGACCACCTGCACGGCCGGTGTCGAAGAGGTCAGATTCCGCATCCTGAACGATTCGTGCGTGACCTGAACGGGCTGATGCAGGACCCCGGCTTTCAAGAGATGCCTCTCTAAAAATCGTTGGGCAAATCGATAGGCCGGTTGATCTGCAAGGGGGAAGAACACCTTCACGGAACTGGCACGGGCCACTTCTTCCAACAACGAGAGTTGCACTTGAGTGATGTCGTAAAACCCGTAATAGATGACCGTCGAAAGTCCGGCAATAAATGGTGAGCACGCCACCCAGGGAATCACCGAATTTGCCAGATCCTCCGGTAATCCAACGCCTAACTGCCGGCTCAAAGCTGTGAGCCCCGCTTGAAGGCCCAATAATCCCCGCAGACGCTCGGTCGCGATCTCATCGAATAGGCCTTCCTCAACGGCTCGGAGAGCAAGACTTGGCTCCACTTGCGCTTCCTGTAAATCCCGAAGACTCCGCCATAATGCCTGCCGGATACCTGAAGAGCCTCCGAGATGGGCGAAAGGCTTTACGGACTGCCCGCCTTGTTCAAGAAGCACCGCCAAGAGGTATTCGTAGAAAAAATCCCCAACGAGGTCTAAAGAAGAAGCCCGTGCCTCCAGCGGACTCAGCGCCAGGCGTTCAGTATGAAGATGCAGGGCGAACTGATGGAAGGTCAGAAAATGCAGATCGAAGAGTGCACAGGAATGCTCCGCGCACAGCAGCCATTGGACTCGCCGACGCAATGATTCGGAAGGCACAATAATGGCCAAGGGGGCACGGCGATCAGCAGACTTGATCTGCTGAACCGTTTCGACGAGAGCTGATTCAAGGTGTGGATGGAATGGGCCGCTGAGGAGGGTAAACATCCAGACCTTCGCGTTCAATCGGACAGTCCGCTAACGAACCGACCCGACAGCCAATTTAGGAGACTGTCCGAGGTTAGCGATCGTCACGAGGCTGTGTCGGGTTAAGTCAGATTTTTCGATCGTTTGAGGCGAATAGTGGGTCTAGTAAACGAAAATGATCAGAGAATCCGGCTAAATCCGGCGCAACCGTAGTAGGTCAATCTCAGACAACCTCCTAGCCGGTTTCCGGTCCTATGAGTTCCCCATTACAATCGGTGCAACTCCAATCCCCATCAATCAGGGACATGGGGTCACCACAAAATGGACATTCCGGAGGGGGACCGGAATTCATCTTTGGCAGGACAGGCAACTCAATATCTAATTCTAATTCACCATCATCGTCTTGACCTTGCATCAGAATATCTTCCTTATTCTCCGTCCGTCATCCCGCAGATTGTTCGCGTGGATCCATCTTTGGGCTTTTAAACCCGAAGCGACTCTTCATTCTCATCTTTTTTAGGTTTTGATTTGACCTTGGCTTGAAGAGCTTTCTCCGCACTTTCCCGGGGAGGGACGCCGATAAAGATCAACCGTCCATTGATCAGCGTAGCGGGCACAGCACGAATCGAATGCCGCTCCGCAAGTTCTTGACCGGCCTCAGAGGTAATATCAATCTCGCGGTAACTAAAACTGTATTTCACCCGCATGCCCTTCCAGAGCGTCTTCGCAGAAGGACAGGCCGAGCATGATTTGGAAACCAACAGGGTCACATTCGCCATCGTTTGTATTCCTCCTTGCCAAACTCAACAATAGCATTATGTTAGCACTGACGAAAATAGCCGGGCAAGGTGAAACGAAGACACCCGTATTTCTGAACTTGCGAGATAACAACTACCGGGGCATGACATGAAAGGAAAAGGCACGAGCCCAAGGTCTTCAGGACCCAAACCTCTTCATATTTACGACGACGTCTGTGGAGGCAAAATCCTGAGGCTTATGGCATGAAAGGAGAACATGGCGATCTCTTTACGCAAAATGCATGTTTCAGCCAAAAAATTTTAATGGTTGCCTGGATAAGAACCGGTTTCCCAACGACAGGAGGAAGATAAAGAGGAAAGGACACGACGAGACGGCCTACAGGCACCATTGATTCATTAACGCAATTCGTTTAGATCTTGCGGGGTTCGAGTTCGATGATACCTTTGCGAATGGCCAGGATGGCCGCTTGGGTGCGATCATAGACGTGGAGTTTATGGAAGATATTGCGGACATGATTTTTGACTGTTTTTTCACTGAGATCCAGAACGTTGGCAATTTCCTTATTGGTTTTCCCATCCGCGACTAATTGCAACACGGTGATTTCACGGTCAGTGAGATCGTGCTCCAAAATACCGCGCTTCTTGCCCTTGCCTTCCGATAGCAAGGAAAATTCGACGAGGATCTTACTGGCGACCGAGGGGTGAATGAGCGACTCACCCCGAGCAATGGTCCGAATGGCCGCCACGATTTGCGCCGAATCACTATCTTTGAGTAAATACCCGGTGGCTCCGGCTCGCACCAGATCAAAAATATATTGCTGCTCTTCGTACATCGTCAGGGCGACCACGCCGATATGAGGAAATTCCCGTTTAATAATACGCGTGGCTTCCACGCCGGTCATGCCGGGCATACTGACATCCATCAGAATGACATCCGGCAGGAGAAGCCGGGTTTGCTCGACGGCCTCTCCGCCATCTTTCGCTTCCCCCACCACCTGAATATCGTCCTTGGTTTCCAGAATCGCGCATAACCCTTCGCGCACCACGCGATGATCATCAACGATGAGGACTTTGGTTCTTTTAGGCATAAGCCACCTTTTCCTTTATCACAAGGGGAATAGAAATTTCGACCTTCGTGCCTGTGCCGGACTTCGACACCCACTGCACATTTCCGCCTAACATCCGCGCGCGCTCCATCATACTTCGCACACCAAAATGATCCCATTTTTCGGGGTTCTGTCCTTCCGCCTGGACATCAAACCCCTGGCCATTGTCGGAGACTTTCGCTTCCAGCACGTCCTTCTTGAGCTGAACTTTCACCATCACCTTCGTGGCCATGGCATGCTTGGCTACATTGCTTAACGCTTCCTGGACCATGCGAAACACAAAGACTTTTGTCTTCGGTTCAAGGCGGGATTCATCCCCACTTCCCTCAAATTCGGTCCGTATCCGGTGTTCGCGCTCATAGGCCTTCAGATAATTTGACAAGGCCGGGATAAACGCCAAATGATCATACTGCCCCGGGCGAAGATTATACACGACCTGCCGGGCTTCCTGAATGGCATGCTTGAGTTGCACAGTCGTTTGATTGAGCATAGCCAAACATTTAGTCGGATCCTCGGGCACCAGTTCGCGGACACGTTCCATCTTCAGATTCACTCCCACCAGGGTCTGAACCAGGCCATCATGAATCTCACACGCAATGCGTGTCCGCTCCTCATCGACAGCCCCCTCGGCTTCCTCCTTCACATACAGACGAAAGAGCGATTGATACCGGGTGAGCGTATGTTCGATTTCGGCGGAGGCTCGGATGCGCGCTTCAATCAATTGCCACATGAATTTGGCACTCGCTCCCCCCACCAAGGCTACGTGAGGGGCGTGTGCCTCGAGCAGGGCCTTCTCAACGGCAGGATTGCCCGTCACGTCAATAACCAGATCCACATCCTTCATTTTCAGTAGGTCTTGATAGCGCCGAACGACAGGAATCCCGAATTTTTTGGCGAGGCGCACACCCATGGTATTTGGACGAATTTCGCCTAAGCCCACGACAGTGACCAAGGGATCTTCCGCAAAAACTTCCATGAGCGCGGTGCCACCGTGCCCGCCGCCAATAATCGCGACCCGACTGGCGGTCACTTTCTGCTGTGAGCGCCGTGGTCTGCTTCTGGTAGGGCGTGGGGGAGGATTAGAGGATTTTGGGGATAACATACACACTCGCTTTCATGATCGGGAGCAGATTGAGGATCTTTACAAAAGAAGACCTGTCCTCTTTTCATTGTCTGGTGCGGACGAAACACGACCGAATGGGATGGCTTAGGAAGCTCTGGTGTCTTGTGTTAATGCCCGGATGGTATCCATAAATTGATCGATGTCTTTAAATTCCCGGTACACCGACGCAAACCGAACGTATGCCACGGGATCTAATTCTTTTAAGGCCCGCATGACTTCTTCCCCTACGGTTCGGCTCGGGACTTCTGTTTCTCCTAAGTCTTGAATGCGTTTTTCAATCCGATCAACCGCCGCTCCCAATGCTCCAATACTGACCGGCCGTTTTTCGCAGGCCTTTTTCAGCCCTGCTAAGATTTTGGCCCGGTCGAACGGCTCTCGCCGATTGTCTTTTTTGACAACCATCGGCAGATTTTCCTCGATGCGTTCATACGTGGTAAACCGCCGTTTGCAGCCCAAACATTCGCGACGGCGGCGAATCACTTCCCCTTCGCGGGCGGTCCGCGAATCAATAACCTTATCTTCTAACTCGTCGCAAAAAGGGCATTTCACAAGAGAGCGTCCTTAGGACGGAAGGCGGTAGAGGAAGATTAGTATGGGTGAAAGATCGGAAATCGTGCGCACAGATCTTTGACATCCCGCAGGATCCGTTTATGAAGAGAGGCTTCCTGAGAATGTTGGATCACCTCATCCATCCAGGAGAGGATCTGTTCCATCTCGGGTTTCTGCATGCCACGAGTAGAAACCGTCGGCGTGCCAATACGAATGCCGCTCGCCACGGCAGGGGGTTTTTCATCAAAAGGCACGGCGTTTTTATTGACAACGATGCCAGAGGCATTCAACGCCGCTTCAGCTTCTTTCCCTGTCACACCCTTCGGAGTCAGATTCAAGAGAAACAAATGATTCTCCGTCCCGCCAGACACGACCCGATACCCGCGCGCAAGAAAGCCCTCAGCCAGAACCTTGGCATTAGCCAGCATTTGTTTCTGGTAGGTTTTAAACCCCGGGGAGAGCGTTTCTTTAAAAGCCACCGCTTTGGCCGCAATGACATGCATGAGCGGCCCACCCTGGATCCCAGGGAAAATCATTTTATCGACCGCTTTGGCATGTTCTTCCTTGCACATGATCATGCCCGCACGTGGCCCCCGCAATGTCTTATGGGTCGTCGTGGTGACAAAATCGGCATAGGGAACCGGACTGGGATGCAGCCCGACGGCCACCAATCCCGCAATGTGGGCAATATCCACTAAGAGATAGGCCCCGACCGATTTGGCAATCGCCTGAAAACGAGGAAAGTCTAAAATCTTGGAATACGCACTGGCACCCACCACGATCATACGCGGGCGGACTTCCTGCGCCTGCCGCTCTACTGCATCATAATTGATTTCCTCGGTTTCGCGATCCACCCCATAGGTGAATGCCTGGAAAAGTTTCCCTGAAAAATTCACCTTGCTGCCGTGGGTGAGATGACCGCCATGGGCAAGGTCCATCCCCAATATGGTGTCTCCCGCCTTCAGGACGGAGAGATAAGCAGCCATATTGGCTTGGGAACCCGAGTGGGGCTGAACATTCACATGCTCACACGCAAAGATTTCCTTGGCTCTGGCAATAGCCAAATTCTCTACCGTATCGACGTGTTGGCATCCGCCATAGTAGCGTTTACCTGGATAGCCTTCCGCGTATTTGTTCGTCATCAAACAGCCTTGGGCACCCAAGACTGCCGGACTTGCGTAATTTTCTGACGCAATGAGGACCAAATTTTCTCGCTGCCGTTTTTCTTCAGCCCGAATAGCCGCATACACCTCATAATCAGTGTCGCGGATCGCTTTGAGTGTCCCTACCGAGTGTCTCATCGCTTATTCTGTCGCCGTTTCATCTGTCGTCTCTATAGAAGTAGCATCTTCGGAAGCAACTTCTTGAACACCTTTTTTTACCAGTGTCACACTGATCTTCGGAACCACATCCCGATGAAGTTTGACTGCAACCGAAAAGGTCCCCAACTCCTTAAGAGGCTGTGGTAAGTAAATTTTTTTCCGATCCACTTCCACGCCCTGAGCGGCCAATTTCTCAGCCACATCTTTGGACGTAACGGACCCGAACAGCTTGTCGTCTTTCCCTGTCTGCACTTCAAACGTCAGGGAAATTTTTGCCAGATTCTTTCCGGTCTCGCCCAGAGCCTCCAATTCCTTTTTGGCCTTTTGGTCGGTCTGCCGTTTAATATGTTGCAACAGTTTGACCTGTCGCTCTTCCGCCACAACGGCTTTTTTCCTCGGGAGCAAATAGTTCCGTGCATACCCTTTTGCCACCGTTAACACATCACCCAAATACCCCAAACCTTCTACATTTTCCTGCAAAATAACCTTCATGAACACGTCTCCTTCGCCTAGTCAATAAGGAAAACATCTTACGACCGAGGGTAGAAAAAGTCAATGTAAATGCCGGATTTGTCTTCCCAAATTCCCCTTCTCCAACCCATGGATCCCATAAAAATAAGCGAACGGTAACCACACAATATCATGGAGATTTTTTGAACTTTCTTGCCAAGAATATGATATGCTCAAACAGACTTGCATATATATTACTACTTACGTATATCTTCACTGAGGGAAGAGCTCATGCCTTCACCCTATCAAAACAAAACCGTCATGGCCGGCAATCAGATGATTTCTTCATCAATTTATGTGGCTCCTGTGGTGAGTGACATGAACCATCACAGGGTCTTCGGGAAAAGCCTATTCCCCCTTCTCCTCCTCAGCCTATTTTCCCTCAGCCTATTGGTCAATCCCAGGTCAACCCGAGCCGAGGAAGGGTTGAAACAAGAAAGACTAGAACCCCAATCTTTCTCAGACTTAAATCTTCGCTTTAGCAATCGGTCGCTTACTCCTCCCGACACACTCATCGTCCAAACCATTCCGCTCACCGGAATATCTGTTGCCAGTCCATTTGTGGCACCCAACCCACAAGCCGTGATTTTTGAGGATGATCGCAGGCAACGTGTCGCCGTTCTCTCGATGGACAGCTCTGGGACCCTGGCACTCTATCTGCTCGAACAACTTTCTCTTGATCCCAAGCTTCCCGCCCTGGTTCAATGTGCAAACAATCGAGGTTGTGAGACCGATCGAATTCCGCTCACCGGCGGGTTGGGGTGCCTCGCAATCTGTATCAAAGAATTCCTGGAATTGTCGGCACTCAACCAATAGTTCTCATGAAACTCTACGATCTTCTCACGCTCGCCACCGCCCAACTCACAGACGAACGGGAAGTCGCCATGAGCCGAGGTTTGGACGCCCCCTTGGACATTCCCCAAGCACGTCACTTCCGAACGGTCGGATCTCTTCACCTCTATAGCTGTGATGTTCTGCAGGGAAGCAAGTTCGTGCCGGACATCCCGGTGACATTGTTACCGGGCAACGACATGGAACCAACGGAAGGCTATCTCCTGGGGTGGCATCAGGGAGCGCTCATTATCCAAACCTTCGATCACATTGGACAAACTCTCCACCATTGCACACTTATTCCCGACACGTCGGGGTTTCTCGAAACCGGAGCAGCACGGCTATCCGATATGGCCAGCAAACCCGACTCATTTACTCTCGGTCCGGCCGAACGGTTGGTGCCCTGGTTGAACCCTGAGCCTCTCTCGGACCCGATAGCGGCGCGTGACGGCATTCCGACCACGGTGCTGACGACCATCTGGGGGGATAATCGGCAAGCACGCTGGACAAAATTGACCACCTTCATTGTCGATCAGGTTCGCAAAAACAAACGCATCCTCTTAGTTGCTCCGGATCATCAGACGGTCGATGAGTTAACCGGTGCGGTGGCCCACGCCTTAAAAATGGCTGCCATGCCCTACCGCAGTTTGCTCTGCCGCTATGAACTGCCCCTGGTGAAAAATGCCTTCGGTATGCCCCTCCAGGAATTTGGCTTTGAAGCACAGATGTATCAATTTTTCGCCAAGGCCAACGCCAACAAAGTGGCGTTACGAAAAAAATATGACCGGTTCCGCGAACTAACCCCGATTCTGGCCTACAAACGCGACAAACAAAAAGATCTCAACGAAGTGAAACTGCTGGAATGGCGACTGCTCACACAGCTCAGCGACTGGCAAGGGAAGGTCAAAAATATCGACAAGATTCTCCGCGATTATGACGCGCTTCCCATTTGGAAACGGATGGGCATGCAGGTGGCGGGCAAGAACATCGAAACCATGGCGGAATACCGGGTTATATATCAGGGAAAAATTCAGGGACTTATGAAAGAAGTGGAAGTGGCGCAAGCGCGAATCAAAGAATTGATTCCTGAAGCCACCATTCCCAAAGACATGAGGCCGAAATACGATGAGTTAAAGGAAGAAATCAAACGATTGGGCGGCACCAAAAAAATTCGGGAAATGCTGGCCGCAGGGGAAGGGACCAACCGGCAGGCCTTCGCGCAAAACAAACGCATCATGGCCACCACGCCCGGACGCGTCCTCACCGACCCGCTCTTCCGAAAAGTTCCGTATGATATCTTGATTGTCGATGATGCCCCGCGCATCCCCGCCCCTCTCTTGCTCGCCGCCACAGGCGCCATCCGGGAACGCATCATTCTCAGCGGCGACACCACTGAGCTGCTTCCGGGAGAGCCGAGAAATCCATCTTCTCCAGGCCTCTGGCCACAAGCATTTCTGGAAACCCTACTCGACTCTTTTCCTCAACCCACCAGCGTGGGATAAGGCACCGAATCATTCCCCCGCATCAGTTGGAGAGAGGCATAGGTTGATGAGAGGGGGCAGTCGGGATGGATTGAAGAAAAACCCAAGCAGACGACTACTGCAACTTGACCGCATTTCAGTAAAAGTTGATAATCCCAACCACGTGCCGAAGTGGCGGAACTGGCAGACGCACTAGATTCAGGGTCTAGCGCCCTCCGGGGTGTGCAGGTTCAAATCCTGTCTTCGGCACCATTCCTCTTTTCCTCATACCTTAGCTACTTACACTTCTTACTAGGGTTACCCGGACACCCCGGCTTTTCTGTCCTTTAAACAAAGTAGACAGAGGGGGATGGGGCATGCTTGAAGATGGACGGCACGTGTGCTCTGACAGGACACATGCAGGGTGATACAGATTGACCATCGTATGTTCGTTGGGAACCAGATTTTTTTAAGTGGGATTGACTCCTAGGCTGAAGCAGTTAATATAGCAGCACTTCCTTGGCCGGAAGAGGCTAATGAAGTTTTTGTGTTTATGGAAGGCTTCTCATGACGATACGTAGAAATGCTGCTTTCAAGATAAGGGAAAGGTATTGGATACAACGAACATGCTTTCTCATTCTCACCACATTTCTCCTCTCCGCTTGTGCGCAATTCTTCCCCTCTCCTGGAACGGGCGAAAAGCCGATTCCTCCAGGCATCGAAAACCAGATCTACCCCAATGCCACCACTCAAGATGACGTATTGGCATTACTTGGAGATCCAGTTGCTCGGCTTAAAACCAAGACGAAAGATGGGCACGTCCATGTCTGGACCTATTCCTATATGGATCTCCAGAACACCCCACAGATCAAGGGGGAATCGCTTACGATCACTTTTGATGACAATAGTTTTGTGGTACTCAGTGTCACCAGAGGCCCAATCTAACAGGACAGGAAGACTCAAGAAGAAAGGACGTGCTATGTGCTATTTTTTATGAGGATCGCCTTCCGCCATAGTTAGCTGGACCGCTGCTCGGCGATATTGGAAAAGGGTAAAAGCTCAGGCTGCGAACATACATTCATGAGCTACACAATGCCGACCGCGCCCCGAACCAGAATTTTATAGTTGGCAGTAAGCACCTTCTTCCACAAGATAGCCTCGCATACACACGATCTTTGGAGAAGGCTGGGAGAACCTCCCGGCCTTTTTCGTTTTGGTCCTGAGCTCTCTCAATTACCCTCCGCCTTCCGGTATATTTCAAAAATCCATATAGTTGTGTATCCCAGTAGGAAAAGAAGATACCTCGAAAAATTCCCCTGCTCACTAACCATGCAGGATAGAGACCTATCCCGCTTCGTATTTGGGGGAGGTTACATGTGGCGAACATGCTTGGAAACCACTTAGGCAAGTTGGAAAATTGTCAGGATGACCCGGTTGAGCTTTCCCCAAGACAAAGTTGATCAACTTGTCAATCGACAACCCATGATACGATTACTTTATGGTAGGCTTTTCTAAATCTATCCCAATCATTTTTGACACTTGTCATGGTTACTTTTAAAAGGAGTTTCAATATGAAATCGGTATTACTTTGGACATTTCTCTACCTGGTTTTTTTCTCTGGATTCCCACTTGCCGATGCAGTTGAGACCTTAGGGCCGAAATGCCAAAAATTAGCCCATGAATTTGCAGAAAATCCAGACGGTCTCAACGAAACCAAGTTAAAGGAACTCCAATTCTGTATTGCCAAAACTTTGGAGCAGCGCTATGAGACTAATCCTCCAGAGCTCCTCAAAGGAACAATTATTGAACCTCCGTCATCTCCAATTGAGACCCCAGGCACGACACCACCGGCTTCATCACCAAATCCAGGTGCCCAATAAGAGATTTCCTATAATTATCCAGGTTTGTAAAAGACAGGAAGAAATTTTCTCATTAGTTAAAAAAGAAGAGGAAATCTTCCATCTAAACGACCGCAGTGATACCTCTTGCCGGTTGTTTGTCTGTTCTCCCTTTTCTAACTCGGAGTCACATATTCAGTTTCTTGAAAGCCGATTTTGATCCAAATAGGAATTAAGATGATACCAACAAGAAGTAGCCCGGCAATCCATGCTTCGCGCCAGGGCATCCATCCAGGGGCGGGGCTTCCTACTAGCCACGTCCCAATTCCGGTGAGCAAACAGAAAATGGACAATGCCGTGAGTCCCATCGCCAGCATCGCACGCCAAAAGCGACGGACACCACCTCTTTTCTCCGGCTGGACTCGCTGTTCGATTGGTCCCCAAAATCCAGGAGGATGCGCGCGCCGGTAAAAAGTTTCCAAGCGATCGAAATCTTCCGGTCCGGTAAACCAGGACACTGTGACACCAATCATGCCGGCTCCTAAGCCCATGATCAATAAACGCATTTCCTCTTGCTGTGCTGGAAAAATCCACAACAACAAGGGCGCCATCACCACAGACGCGGCAACACACGACAGTTCTCCCCACGCCGTGACACGCCACCAGATCCACCGTAACACCAACAACACTCCCATCCCTGCCCCAAGCAATAAACTGAGTTGCCAAGCAGTTCGAATAGATGACAACCACGGGAGAATACAAAGCGCGATCAACAGAATCAGCAGATTGCTTCCGCGTGCCACCCAAACCAGCCCGCGTGGAGAAGGAGAACGCCTGAGCCAGCCCTCACAAATAAATCGACGATAAATATCATTGGTCCAATAAGATGCTCCCCAATTCAAATGTGTATCAACTGTTGAAGCCAATGCCGCCATCATCCCGACCACCATCAACCCTTTGACCCCCGGCGGTAATAATTCATCAATTCCTTGCACAAAGATAAATTCGCGAGCCGCGATGAAATGGGCATCCATCGTTCCTGGAGGTGGTGGAAATAAGATGAGTAGTCCCAACGCCAAAGGCAACCAAATCAGACCCCGAAGCACCACTTGAGCCACCGTAAACACGACCGCCGCAAGTCGCGCATCATTATCGCTACGGCAAGCCATGGACCGTTGAGCCAAATATCCAGTCCCATCCGCGTTCATTTGCAGCAGCCATTGAAAACCATAGACCAACAGCACCATCATGGTCGCATCTTTGGCACCGAAAGGGGTGAAAGCAAGAATTTCATTTCCCGTCAACGGATATCCTGAAGAAACCGAAAATTGATCATAGAGGCGTTGAGTCAACGACGACAGTCCCCCCACGTGCTCCACCACTATCCAGGCAAACGCACCACTCGCGACAATGGCGATTCCAAATTGCACGAGATCTGTGGCAACCACGCTCCGAAGTCCGCCGGTGGTGGAATACATCACTGTGACCGCGACAATGGCCCCGATTGATAGAAGATTATTAGTCGAGCGAACCCACACATTCTCCGCTTCAAGCCCGCCAACGGTAAAGGGAACGCCTGCCCATTTCACAATGGGAACCAAAGTCTCGAACAGACCACGAGGAAGCCATTGATCCCAGAGCAGAAATGGTTCGGCGAGACGAGTGGCCGCTAATAACACCATGGCCAACACCGTGCAATTAACGATGGTGCCGAAATAAATGGCTTTGATCCCCCGCAAAGCCGAAGCCGCCCCGTGGCCATATCGCACTTCCGTCAGCTCGGCATCGGTAAGCACTCCGACTCGCCGCCAACTTGGAGCCAGCAGAAATCCCATCATGAGAAAGGCCAAGGCATAAATCCACAAGCGCCATAACGCAAAAATGCCGGCCGTGGCCACCAACCCGGTGACGAGCAATGGAGTATCGGCGGCAAATTGCGTGGCCGCCATGCTGATTCCCGCTTTCCATCCCGAAAGACTGCGTCCCGCAAGGAAATATTCTTCTAAATTTTGTGAGGCTACAGCTCGTTCTCGAAACCCGGCCTGCAGAGCATAAATCAGAAACGCCGCAAGTATTGCCCAATCCCATCCGGTCATAATGGTTGACTCATCATGATCCTGCGTTCTGACTTTCCCAGCTTGTTACGGCTCTTCGGGGAATCGTGTTGAGGATGTTTTGGCATTTCCATTCATCCTCACATCTAGAAAAAATCCCCCTTAGTCCCCCTTTTTTTAAAGGGGGAAATGGTGTTTCCCTATAAAGCTAAGAGAAACTCGGTTTATTCGAGAAAGACGTTCCCTAATTGCCAGGCAACAAACGGCAACGTCAACCCGCACACCACAAGCACGAACCCAAGCCCCATGACCACCTCTCCCACGCGCGCGGCTCGATCCACCAACATGACCGGAGCCTTTGCCAGAAATCCGATCCCCGCCGGAGGCCACTGCTGCGTGGCACGAATCCTTGATCCGATGTACATGACATATGCCCCCATTCCCACAGCCGGCATTCCTGCCAGCATCGACACAACCAGAAGCAACATCCCGATTTGGTGGCCCATGGCTTCGGTCGGTGGACTATCGAGCGGGGTGATGTGCGAGAGAAACTCCATCGTAAAATAGATCAAGGCCCCACCAAAAATGGCCAGCATGACAATCATCACAAGCAGAAGCGGTCGATTGGAAGGCTTCATCATGATTGAAATTTCTGAGGAGAAGCTTCTACCTCACCCACCCCTTTCTTGCTATGTCCCGCAGGGAGCGACCGTGGCCTGTTAGAAACCAACGCGGAGGGACTTTCGGAAGTGAGCGCTTCGTAAAATAATCGACACCGACTCACGAATCCTTCCAAATGCCCTTCGACAAACCATTTCATGTGTCAGACCTCATAAGATAAGGAGGTGTTCCTGGTCAATAAAGTCTCCTGGCGGCCTCAAAACAAAACACAACGGGGAAAATAGGCAACAACCATACACACGCGGGAATTCTTCCCATCCAACAGCACCACCAGATTTACTAACTGATGAAGAAACTGCTTGTAAGATTCCGGCATTTTTTTAGAGAATCGTCTGGGTCACTATAACTTAGAGATATCCATTGATACATCAATGCGTACACCCTTCCTCACCCTCCCCTGCAAAGGCAAGTCATTCAACCCCATCATGCTTTTCCTTCAGATTGTGTAGCGGGAATACGGTATCTCCTGGCCTCTTTGAATCCATTTCCAACCCTCTCCCGGGTCACTGTGGAGAAAATAGTGAGGAGTGAACAGGGAGAGGGATACACCAAAGACCGTTCCGTCGTCCCGGAGGATTGTGTGCCGGAATCCATCCGAAACAGGCAAAATGGATTCCCGATAACAGATGGCGGAAATGACCGAACGGATGGATTTCCAATGACACATGTCGGGATGACCGCGAAGAGCGACGATTCACGAACGACAAGGGTCTTGACCTATTTGCATGATGCACGGGTGAGCAATCGCTCATAAGGACTGCAGGAGAAATCTTCCTCTTCCCAGTCCCGTCACTCTTGAGTTCTCACTCTTTTATTAAGATAATGGGGCATCTCGCCATTGACACCTTCACATCAAAAGGGACAGCCCATGGATACCCCGTTTGCCAAATCGCAAGGAATGGTTGAGTGAGCAAGCGGACCGTGACGTTGATTCTCGCGGTATACCTGACCATCATATGGGCAGCAGTCATTTTTCGCATCGATTACTTCCCATTAACCTGGGTTCCCATGTATAGCGTGTACGAACCTCGCGAAACCATTTCAGTCAAGGTGTGGGACAAAGACAAATATCGAAAAGGCCTCAAGGTCACCCATCGTGACGGATCAACGAGTTACGTGTCCTATAAGGATCTGAATATTCCCCAACCGAATTTTCGACGCTTGTACTATTCAAGGATCTTTGGCACCGCTCCCCCGAAACATAAGCAAGGGAACACGGAACTGGGCGCAATCAACCGATGGGTCCGCGGATTGGAGAAAGATGAGCCTCGCTTTGCGGTTGATTGGGAGTGGCGGATGTTTTGGACTCTCAACAAAACCTTACGGCATGAACCATCGGACGCAAAATTTATCATCCGAATGGAAGCCGATCATCAAAAACGGGTGTACCGGAAAGAAGATTTACTAAGACAGGATGTCAGTCAGGTTCAAATTGACACCCGACAGGCTTTGATCGAATGGCGGGACGAATGGCTGCCAAGGTGGGAACATGGCGTTCTCTAACATCCTCAGCCGGACCTGGAATCAATTTTTCTTTACAGGGTTTTCAGGGGAAAGTCTTGGCCTGTTGCGGATGTATATTGGATGCGGGCTTCTGTTCTTTCACACCTATCAATTCGCCACAGTCCTGAGCCTCAACCCGGTCGGCTCCATGTATTACTTTATCGAGCCGATTTGGTACTTCCATCTGCTTGGGATTCAATACCATATCCCTGCCCTGTCGTTTGCCGTCTATGTAGTCCTGATGGGCGCCACGGTCACCATGATGATGGGAAAATGGACACGGACATCAATTCTTGTCGTCATCCTGTGTATTTTTTATTTAAAGGGGGTGAGAGACAGTTTTAGCGGCGACGTCCATCATCGCTACATCATCCCCATGCAAATGCTTTTTCTGTTTCTGCTCTCTAAATGCGGAGAAGCCCATTCTCGTGATGCGGGCCATGGCCCATTCCCTCCCATTCAGGAATGGGAGGCCAGTTGGCCTATCAAGACCATGCAACTCTATGTCGCCCTGTTTTATTTTTGGAGTGTCATTGCCAAAGTGCGAGTCGGGGGGTGGGAATGGTTTTCCGGAGAAGGCCGGATCCAAGAAGTATTGATCGCACGATCTGTCCGATGGGGCATAACGGACGAAGGGGAACTTGTCAAAAACAGCTTAAGCTTCGAGCTGGCCCAACGTCCCGATCTTATCCAGATTTTTTCACATTTAGTCTTAGCGTTTGAACTGGGATTTCCTCTAATCTTGTTGATTAAATCGACAAAATTCAGATTGCTGTTCATCGCGGGAGTCACCACATTCCACATTTCCACTTTCGTTTTGATGGACGTCAACTTTCTGTTAATTCCCTTTGTCTATCTCATTTTCTTCGACCTCGTCCCCATTCATCAATGGCTCAAAACCCGCGCATGGCCATTGTTCAGACGTCGTCCCTCCATAGCCGGTTAGGCTCTACAGCCTTACCATGAAAACGGGTGCACCTCTGATGTACTATTATAATGAGGAAAGCCATTCATGGCAGATTGACCGGGACGCATTAAGACAGGATCGGGTAAAAGAGCGCGCCACATGAAACAGGGATCTCCATTACAGTCCCATGAATGGGGCGATTACGAGCGGGTGATTGTCTTTGACGGGGTTTGTAATTTTTGCAATGCATTTGTCAACTTCGTCATGGATCGGGATTCCCGGAAATTATTTAAATTCGGAACCCTTCAATCCCAACCCGCCCAACAGATTCTCACCCAACTACACCTCTCGACCGGGGATTACGAAACCTTTTTACTGTTGGAAAACGGGAAAGTCTTCACCAAATCCACTGCAGCCCTCAAAATCCTTCGATGCCTTCCTGGATGGTGGCCGTGGCTATATGCCTTCATCATCATTCCCCGGCCTCTTCGAGATCTGGTCTACAGTTTTATCGCCCGGCATCGCTATCAGTGGATGGGAAAGTCGGAAACCTGCCGCGTGCCTTCTCCCGAAGAACGGGCCAGATTTATTTAGGCGTTTCTGGCTGCCTTCCGGCAGCATCCTGTTCTATACCGACCGGGCCTCTCTACCGTCTCTACCCTTTAAAAAATCAGATTGACAAAAAAGTTCCTCAAGTTCGAAGGTATCCTGAATACACGGAGCGCCATACTCGGCGAAACCCGTGATGACCCGTAAATTAGGTCGTAATTGAACGATACCGGCGTGATGGGTGTGGCCGCACAACACGGTGATGTGGCAATCCGGTCGCTCTCGCGAAACGTTCAGCAATACCTCTCCAACCGCTTGGCAGGCAAAAAACGGAAGCCAGTCATCGTTCCCCATTTTCCCCTGATACCAGCAGGCTTCCTTAAACGGCGGGACATGCGTAAGACAAATCACGTGCTGATACGATGCCAATGTGTTGTCTAATCTCTCTCGCAAATATGAAGCCGCCTCATCCCCCAACGCGTGAAGTTTGTTTAACACCGCCTCTCGATCTAAATCCTGGAAATCGGCAATCAACTCCTGATCGCTGAGCCTGACCGGCGAAGCATAATAGTTCCCATAGCGCCCGTCTCCCCAACCATCATGCCCAACCAATACCGTCGATGGAGTCAATTGGACCAACTCTGTCATCGAAAGATAGATGAGACCTGGCTGAATCTGACACCAGTTTTTCAGAGAGTTCCGGACTTGGAGAATCGAACCATAGTAAAAGTCGTGATTGCCCAGCACGAAATATAGCGGCACGTGAATGGCCCGGCGCATTTCATCGAGAAGAGGTTGCAACGATGGGGCCTCAGCGATATCTCCCGTCACAAACACGGCATCCGGCTGATGGTCACGGATGGACGAAAAAAATGAGGCTCGCTCTTCCGCATTCAGAAAATTCAAGTGGATGTCCGTCGCCCACACAACCCGCATGTCACACATTCCTCTCAAACAACCAGGCTGGATGGAAGAATTTCATTTAAGCCTATAAAGAGACATAGCAGGAAGTAAAGCGAAGGCCTACAAGATAAGGAAATATCTCCTGCGTATCCACCAGTGGCCCAAGAAAAAGTGTCGTGGTATAACTCTGTAACCGTCTTAGGGGTACGGTGAGCCTTCCGAGCAAGGAGAACGCCGCTGGCCTGCCTGCCGAGCCTACTCCGCCGAAGTACCTTTGGCTACGAAGGCCGGGAGCTCCGGCACAGGCATGGCGGCATTTTTCAATAGTCCCTTATCGATCTCACATCTTCAGCCTTTTTCTATTCTAGAAGGAGTGACTCATGCCTGACTTGTCCACATCGTCATCAACAGGAAAAGAACTCGCCACTCTGGGTGGCGGCTGCTTCTGGTGCCTGGAAGCGGTGTATGATCAGGTGAAGGGTGTCGAGTCAGTGGAATCGGGCTACATGGGTGGGGGCCGCCCCAATCCAACCTATGAGGCCGTGTGTACGGGCACCACGGGACATGCAGAGGTGATACAGATTCGATTTGATCCCAGGGTCATCACCTATCGGGAACTGCTGGAAATCTTTTTCGGCATTCATGACCCCACCACACTGAACCGACAGGGGAATGATGCGGGCACCCAGTATCGCTCTGCCGTTTTCTACCATTCATCAGAACAGGAAGCAACCGCACATGAGGTCATTCGCACACTCACGAATGAAAAGCTTTTTGATCATCCCATTGTGACTCAGGTGGTACCCGCCTCGCCGTTTTACATCGCTGAAGACTACCACCAGGAATATTTTGCGCGGAACCCATCACAACCCTACTGTGCCTACCTGATTAACCCTAAAGTGGGGAAGTTCCGGCAACGCTTTACGGACAAGCTCAAATACCCATGAACGCGAGGAGCTGATTTTCTGTTGAGGCTATCCTCGTCAACGACTAGAGAAGATATGCGAAAGCGTGTCGCGCAGGCCACCCCACAGATCCGCCTTTAAAGTCACCTGATGGGCATGAACCACAACCGGCATCCTCGGGGGACAAGAAGGTAGTTCAGCCTTTTCGATGGCGATAGGTTCGGCAATCATCAAGCCCTCAGGGGAAATCCCGATTTTCTGCACCACTAATTGCACGCGAGGCACTAGAAAACACGTCGAGGAATGTTTTTGTTCCCCATCAACACCGGCATCGATCATCCGCACGCGATGGCGATCCGTGGCAAAGACGACATCACCAACCTTGATGGGTCCTTCCGGCCCCACCGAATACAGAAACACCGGCACCATGAGGACTGCCAGAATCGCCAATCCGATCGAAATAAGTGGAGTGCGGGAAGAGGTGGGAGATTCGTCTTCCGATGAACGATCCGAATTCATCATCACTTTAGGATCTCAGTGTGGTGGAGGAGAGGGCTCTAAGACTTCCGGACGTCATTTCATGGATCATGGCATGAAGCAAGCACCGGAACGGAACACACTCTCTTCCCTCTTCCACTACAACCACAGAATAGCTTGATGACGCGGTGGTAGAAGAACTTCTAAGATCCCCTCTCATGACATTTGAGCAATTACGGGCTCGTTGGCCCTGGCGGCCCATTCGCAATTGTCCTGGGCGGTTTGTCTTGCCTCGGCAGGAGGAACCGCTTTCTTTCGAGATTCTACTCGGCAGGCCATGTTCCCCTCAAGCCTTTTCAAGCCCTGTGGCCAAGGATCGGGTGCTCGTGTGGTCCCTGCAAAACGGTGGGCTGATTTCTTACGAACAGCCTGATGGGCACGTCATCCATACCCTGAATACTCCTGCCGGGTTTACCCGGAAGCTTGGTCAATTAGGGATTACCTTGTCGGAGACCAAGAACCCATAACTTGAGCAGGAGGTCATCAGCAGGAATGAACAGTTAATACTAATACGGCTGTTCACGAATTCCGAGTTTATGCAAGAAGGGGGAAAAAATCAGGTCAAACGCCATAAACGCCCCCATCGTGGCCATAATGCCCGTAGCCGACAACGACAACGAGCCCCACACGCCCAATAAAGGAAAGAGGCTTTCCGGAATTTGGTCCAAGCCCAATGCCATTGCGCCTGAGTCATAGCCCAACCGTCGTTTGATGAAACTGGAGAGACAATCGCCTGTCATGGCTAATCCTCCAACCATCAGCCCCATCTCCCACGGTATATCCAGCACCTCCGCCACTAATACCGTGCCCACCAATGAAAAGGCCACTCCTCGATACGTTTTGGACTTTCCCAGGACAGGGTGTCCATCCATGAATGTCATTCCCCCATCAAGAGGAGTGCTCCATCGCCCTTTCATGATTAACCGCGCAACGATGGGTGCCCCATTAGCCGTGATGATTAACAGAAGAACCTGGAGATACAGCATCATCATGGAATTCTAAGGCATCGCTCACAAGCCGGGAATGAGGAGTGAATGGAATCGAATCGGATCGGCAGGCCCGGCGGTCGTTTGAACAAGGACCACCGTCACGCCAATTTACCGGTCAGGACCCTGATTGGCATGAAAGTCAAATAGTTGTCGATCGAGGAGATGACTGGGGATGACCTTGGACAGAGCCGCAAACACACTGTCGCCCGAGCCGGGATAACGAGTGTCCCATTCCTGGAGCAGGGCTTTCACTTCTTTGCGTTTCAAATTTTCCTGTGACCCGCACAGGTCGCAGGGAATGATGGGAAAGTTTCTCAATTCCGCATAGCGAGCCAGTTCGGCTTCTTTGACATACGCCAAGGGGCGGATCACCACATGTTGTCCATCATCGGATCTCAGCTTGGGTGGCATGCTTTTCAGTGTGCCGTTGAACAACAGATTCAGCAACAAAGTTTCCATGATATCGTTACGATGATGTCCGAGGGCGATCTTGGTGGCTCCTAACCTCTCAGCTAAGCCGTATAGAATGCCACGACGCAACCGTGAACACAGCGAGCAGGTCGTCTCGCCTTCGGGGATAAGCCGTTTCACCACCGAATAGGTATCGCGCTCTTCAATATGAAACGGCACGCCAAGATTCGTGAGATAGTCCGGAAGCACATGCCCGGGAAATCCCGGTTGTTTCTGATCTAAATTGACGGCAATCAGTTCATAGGACACCGGGGCACGAGATTGCAGGGACAGCAAAATATCCAACATCCCATAACTATCCTTCCCACCCGAGAGACACACCATGACCCTATCGCCTTCCTCGATCATGCTGAAATCAGCGACGGCCCGCCCCATCATCCGGCACAGCCGGGTGTGTAGCTTCTCGGTTGATCTTGTCAGATTGGACAAGGGTTGTATTGCACGAATGTCTTGCAGCATAGATACGTCTTTGCTCCTCAACTCTCGTGAAGACTTGTAAGTGTTTGCACCGGCAGTATCGAAAAATTTCCTAACCACATATAAATGGTATTCTACCTTCGGAACCTCAAAAGAGATAGGTAGTCCGATCGGCTGATAGCCGATTCGACGTGAAGCGGGAACAACGAAAGATCGCGCTGAGATAATTCCTTCTAAGGAAACTGTTCGAAATAGAAATTCTTACACGGTCAATTTCGTTTCATCACGTTCATGAAATACCAGGAGCACGAAGGGCTATTCAAAAAGGCCCGTCCAGTCCTGTCCTGAGCCGGTCGAAGGGAAGGCCGCAGGCATTTTGGCGCGCGGAGCGTACACTTAGTATGTGAGCTCGGCAGAGAGCCGAGAACGAAGCCGGGGACCCTTCGACAAGACTCAGGGCATGCTTTTTCAATGGCTTCTTCTAAGTGGGATAGGGGCAAGAAGACCGGACAGGACAAGTGTCACAGAGAGGGGTTCTCGCCAAACACTGAACCCGGCCATGCGTCTGCATGACATGACAGAACCGAACTTTACTGTCATCAGGGACCAATACATTAAGATCGTCTTCTATTTTGTCAGGGTCGGTCTGAGTCGTGAAGCCCATGCGCTGAGCCAGCCGTCCCACATGCCGATCGACACCAATGGCCGGTTGCCCGAACGCATTTCCTCTCAAAACATTGGCTGTTTTTCGCCCAACGCCCGACAAAGAGACGAGTTCTTCCAGGGTCTGCGGCACCTGTCCGTTGAATCGTGTGACAAGTTCCTGACAACAGGCTCGAATGGCTTTGGCCTTATTTCGATAAAAGCTCACCGATCGGAGATCCTGCTCCAGCGACTTGTGATCGACTTCAGCCCAGGCTTTGGCAGTGGGATATTTCCTACGCACAATCGCCATGACAGCATTCACTCGCTCATCGGTGCATTGAGCCGCCAGAATCAGCGCAATCAATAACTCCAGTGGCGAGGAAAAATTCAAGGCCAACGTGGTGTCGGGATAGGCCTGGTTGAGACCGTGAAGAATCGTGCGCATCCGTCGCTGTTTTTGAGACAACGTTTCTTTTGCAGACGTCACGGGAACATGCGTCTTCATACCTTCCTTAGAATCCTTTTCATCTTTGCCGCCTTAGAGTGGGTCCCGTTCCCATTAACCGAGATGACTGATGGCGGCATGATTTGCGACACCAGGCTGGACTCCCGTTTATAGAAGCCTTGGGTGTGGAAGGAATCCTTCAGGCCTAAACAGTCATAGTCCAGATGATGACAGAATTCATGAATCAACGTGCGAAGAAAGGTTTTAAACGCAATGATTTGATGCCGCTTAGCCGTGCGCATCCACAATTGGATCTTGGGTATCCGCCGACCTTCGGTGGGATAATACAAGCCATGGAGTTCCATTCGTGGATTGGAGGGCCGTATTTCCAATAATTCTAATCGAATAGGCCGAATCAGGAGTTGGTCCGTCAAGATATTCAGCAGATGTTGAGCCCATTTTTGCGTCCGGGGAACATTCTCCACCAGTAATGCCTCAAAAATTTTCAGCACGACCGGTTGTACGGCGGAGGAATCCGGCAAATGAAAAAACACCACTTTGTCACTGGCCCGGTAAATTCGCTTTGCCTTGGCGTTGAGCTGGTGGTAATAACCGAAGAAGGGCATGCCTATGTTCCCGATTTTTCAGGTTATCGTCCTCGTCCCGCCAAAAAGCGTAGCACCCCTTCACCCTGCTCGAAAAGCCTGATTCTGATTTTAAATTACTGTTATTTTTCAATATGTTATGCAAATTAACCACCTATAGGACTTCTGAAAAAACTAAGATCAGCTACGCATTCATATAAAAAATGATCCGGAGTAAGACTCTTCTGATTTTCTTCTCCACGGGACAAAATGACAAAAATTGTCGGAGGCGTGACAGGCACCAACACCTATCAATGCCTTCTTGAATCAAGAAGGAAAAGGGCGAGACAATAGACTCAACGTTTAACGTATAGGAGGAGAGATGATGAAAAAGATACGCCAACTCCATGACGGAATCGCCGGTGCACTCATTACCGCAGGCGTCGCACTTGGATATTATATGCATCCTGCGTGGCTCTTACTTCCGGGAATTCTGGGAATCACCCTCCTGCAAAGCGGGTTCACCGGATTCTGCCCGGTTTATTTTATTCTGGACAGAACCTGTCCGGCGGAGTAGAAACAGGTCAGACCATCGCGGGGCGAAGGAACAGAAGAAATTGATTCAGTTTGGCCATCCGATTCCGGAAATGCCGAGATGATGAGCATTCATTTCGGTCTCTGTTCCAAAAAACTCATGAACCAACCATGCGCTGGATTGCATGTGATCGGTCATCTGTGGAATCAGAAAGCGACTATTTCCTGCTGCTAATGCCGCAAA
>WHTE01000030.1:0-12931 GCA_009377845.1 Nitrospirales bacterium
GGTGATACTGTACGGAAAGTATCGGACTATCCAGCCCCACCATCCCTTCACAACACCCGTCATTCACACTTCGATGTGTGATTTCCATCCGACCAACGGAAGAGTCAAACCGCTGAGACCTCAAGCCGGCACATGTCTCTTCCTTGTGAGGAAGGCCAACGGCAAAATTATGATTCTGCGAGGTTATTTCGATCTTTCTCGTGCGAAGATCCATGACCGGATGATTGGCCCCATGATGCCCGAAGGTTAATTTATGAGTGTGCAACCCCAAGGATAATCCCAAAATTTGGTGTCCTAAACAAATCCCGAACAGAGGTTTCCATCCCAATAACTGTTTCACGGTTTCTACGGCATAGGGCACTCCTTCAGGATCTCCCGGGCCATTGGACAATACGATTCCATCGGGAATGAGGCCACGAATATCTTCAGCCGTCGTCGAAGCGGGCACCACCCGAACATGACAACCAAGATCGATCAAGCTTCGTAAAATATGCTGTTTTACACCAAAATCCATGACCACCACGTTCAAGGATGGCAGATATGCTTTTCGATCAGTGAGTGACGGTTCAGGTCCTATCGAGCCCATGGCTAACGTTCCTTCAGTCCAATCGTAGGGGCTGGAACAAGTGACCTCTCTGACCAAATCCCGCCCGATCATGGAGGGAGCGGATTTCGCTTTTTCATGCAAAGAGGCGCAATCGAGATTCCCATGGGAAATCACGCCCATTTGTGAGCCGTGATCCCGGACATGACAGGTCAGCGCCCGCGTATCCACTCCTTGAATAGCCACAATGTGATGTTCAATTAAGTACGCTTCGAGAGTTTGACGGCTCCGCCAATTGCTCCGGTGCTTCGATGCCTCACGAACAATAAACCCTTCGGCCCAGACCCGCCGCGATTCGTCGTCCTGGGGTGTCACCCCGTAATTCCCTATTTGGGTTGCCGTCATCAACACGATCTGCCCTTTATATGAAGGATCGGTCAAAATTTCCTGATACCCGGTCATGGCCGTATTAAAGACCACCTCCCCGACCGTTTCGCCCACGAAACCGAGCGCACGACCCGTAAAAACCGTTCCATCGGCTAATGCCAACACAGCCGGCTTCATCGTCTCTCCTTTATCATCAACTCATCCCCGCAAGCCGATCATCATCGGAGGTTAGGAACAGCCATGGATTGGTGAAAGAGGACTTTCCGTAACTTGGCAATAAACAGTGAAGTCGCAAGACCAAGGTTTATCAAATGTAGGGCTCGCACAACCATATGAAGCCGAAAAAATTGCTCATAAGCTAAATCTTTTTCCTCTTTGGAGATAGCCTCAAAAGCCTGTTCCTGCAAGGCGATGGCTTGGGGACCCAGGACTCCAAGAATGCTGAAAGTCACCAGGGCCATTCCGGCTAGCAACCACCATTCCGCAGAGGATACGGAAAACATATGAGAGGAATTATGCCCAAAGGATCGATAGCGCATCCAGGCAAGGACACCCAACAGAACCAGGATCCCGGCATTCATCAGACCATATCCATCAAAGACCCGACGCAAAAAACGTCCGGCCGGTTCCATCCCGAAGGAATTGAATACTGCTGGAATAACCACCGCAATAATGACGACCAATCCACCCACCCATAAGGTTAAAGCACATAGTTCGAAAAGAAAACCCATAACCCCCCAATTCACCCGCTTCATGATCATGAATTACCGGGCATCATAGACAATCCGGCCCCCAACCAGCGTCATCTTCACTTTCCCTTTGACCGTCCAGCCTCCAAACGGCGTGTTCTGACTTTTTGAGTGAAACTGAGTCGGATCCACCACCCATTCTTCGTTGGGATCCAAGACCACCACATCGGCATGACTTCCAGGCTGAAGGTTTCCCACGGGAAGATGAAAAAGCTGAGCGGGGGCTCTGGTCAACTTATCAAGCGCCTGCTCAAGGGACAAGACTCCATCGTGCACCAATTGTAAGGTCAAAGGGAGGGCCGTCTCGAACCCCACAATGCCAAAGGGAGCCGTATCGAATTCCAACTGTTTTTCCTGGATGGCATGTGGAGCATGATCGGTGGCGATGACATCGATCGTCCCATCCACCAACCCTTGTTTAAGCGCGTGAACGTCTTCATCCGTCCGTAGTGGCGGATTCATCTTAGCATTAGAATTATAACAACGGACGGCTTCCTCAGTAATGGAAAAATGATGGGGACACACTTCCGCGCTCACTGGTAACCCTTGCCCTTTGGCATGACGGACCAGTTCCACCGAACGGGCGGTGCTCAAATGGGCCAGATGCACATGAACCCCGGTGAGATCTGCCAGAGCGAGGTTCCGGGCCACCATCACCTCTTCTGAGGCATCGGGAATACCCGGCATTCCGAGTTCCGTTGACACAATGCCCTCGTTCATACAACCGCCGTCGGTTAAGTGCAGGTCTTCGCAATGGTCCACGACAGGGATCCCAAAGGCTTTGGCATATTCCAAAGCCCGTCGCATGACTAAGCTATTCATCACAGGCCGTCCATCATCCGAAATGGCCACACATCCGGCTTCCACGAGTTCCCCGATATCCGCGAGTTCTTCTCCCTCGGACTTTCTCGTGATCGCACCGATCGGAAAGATCCGCGCCTTGCCGGCCTCCTGCCCTTTGGCCAACATAAATTTGGTGATGGATGCATTGTCATTCACCGGTTGTGTATTCGGCATACAACAGACGGACGTAAACCCGCCGGCCACAGCCGAGGCCGCACCCGTACCGATGGTTTCTTTATATTCAAAGCCAGGTTCCCGCAAGTGACAATGCAGATCCACAAGGCCGGGAGCCACAATCCATCCTTTGGCCTCAAGGATGGTGACTGAAGAATCCGGATTGATGGGGGTCGTGAGCGGAAAACCGACTTCCACAATTTTCCCATATTGAATGAGTAAATCAGCCCGTCCATTCACGTGGCCAGGGTCAATAACGATTCCACCTTGAATAAGGATCATATGAGAGGAGGCTGGATTCTGCGATGTCTTTTGTTGCATCATGAGTCCGATCACTCGTTAAGGGTTGAACGCTCGCCCGATCCGGACAATAAATACATGAGGGCCATCCGCACAGAGACGCCGTTGGTGACTTGATCCAGGATTACTGCCGCGGCACTATCCGCGACTGATGGAGAAATTTCCACTCCGCGGTTCAACGGACCAGGATGCATCACAATGGCTTCCGGTTTGGCGAGCTTGAGGCGTTCGGGAGTCAAACAAAACAGTTTGGCATATTCCCGAATGCTGGGAAGTAACGCTTGACCCAGCCGTTCCCGTTGCAACCGCAGCATGATGATCACATCCGCTCCGATTAACGCCTCATCCAGATGGTAAAAGACCGTCACCCCAAATTGTTCGATAAAGAGCGGCAGCATGGTTGGCGGGGCGACGACCCTCACCTCTGCCCCTAATTTCGTCAAGGCCAGGATATTCGATCGGGCGACCCGGCTATGTGCGACATCTCCGACAATCACCACAGTTAATCCTTCAACGCGTCCTTTTTTCTCTTTAATGGTAAACACATCCAGAAGGGCCTGTGTGGGATGTTCATGCCACCCGTCCCCGGCATTAATCACCGACGATCTGACTGCGCGGGCGAGGTTTTCCGCGGCTCCCGGAGAGGAATGGCGCAGAACAATAATGTCTGCCTGCATCGATTCAATATTTCTGGCGGTATCAATCAGCGTTTCCCCTTTCACAATGCTACTGGTGGAAGGAGAAAAATTAATCACATCGGCACTGAGTCGTTTGGCCGCCAATTCAAAAGACGTCCGCGTGCGGGTGCTGGGCTCAAAAAATAAGTTCACTACTGTTTTCCCTCGCAAAGCCGGGACCTTTTTAATGTCCCGCCCCCCGACTTCTTTCAGGGATTCAGCCGTTGTCAGGATAAGCTGGATCTCGTCAGCCGTTAAGGCCGCAATGGTCAATAAATCTTTGCGTTGCAGACCCATAATGAAATTACGGTGATAAAATAGAGACCCGATCGTCCTGCCCTAATTCCTCGAAAAAGACCTGCACATTTTCTTCCCGGGCGGTCGGAATGCTCTTCCCCACATAATTTGCGCGAATGGGAAGCTGCCGATGCCCGCGATCTATGAGGACAGCCAGTTGGATCTCCGCAGGACGACCTAAATCCATAAGCCCGTCCAACGCCGCTCGAATGGTTCGTCCGGTAAATAACACGTCATCGACCAGGACAATTTTCAAATCGGAGATATTGAATGGAATGGTTGTTTTTCGTATTTCCGGCTGATCTTTTCGAATCGAAAGATCATCCCGGTATAACGTGATATCCAACTCCCCTAGAGGCACGTCACGTTTTTCGATCTGTTGAATGCGGGCGGCAAGTCTCTGGGCAAGGAACACTCCTCCTGTGCGAATTCCCACCAAGGCTAATCCCTCAATGCCTTTATTCCGTTCCAGAATTTCATGACTAATCCGGCTTAAGGCCCTGGCCATTTCCTGGGCATCCATTAAGAGTCGTTCTTGTGGTCGTGGAGAAATGGTCATGCCATCGCACCCACATTACGCTTCATGACGACAAAAAAAACCCTTCTCAGGACGACATGAGAAGGGTACTGACATTTCGGCCAAATCGGTGGCCACCATGGTTTTGCTCTCCTTACCCACCTCACTGGATGGGTCTTAAAGGTTTCCCCATACTATTCGCGAAACTCTCCACTGTCAAGATCGGAAAATGGCAAATGGTCATTCACGGGAGAAAACCAAAAAATGAATCTGTGGTGCGGATAAAACCGGGTCTCACGGCGGCGAGTGTTTGTGAAAGCGACTAGGATTTTTGAACGATCCAGATCGTCAACTCAGAGTTAAGCCAGCCATAGGGAAGAATGGTTTGGTGAATGCGAAAAGTGGGCAAGGATTCCCCTTGCTCTGCATGAACCACCGGCAACCTCCAGCGCTGAAATATTTCCCCAAGGCGTGTGGGCCCGGCGATACAACCGATGCCCCCCGGGGAAAGATGATTGACTAACAACTCCGTCCACTGTTCAGTGCGGATGGGATGGGAGTAATCTGAAAAGGGTATCCAGAGGTAGATGAAATCGAATGCGGATTGTTGTCCATCCAGTAAACTCTCTTGAAATTGTAAAAATTGAATATTCCGGATCCAAGCTAATCGATTCGCTCTCTTGAGGGTATTCCAAATCTGTTGCGCATACTTTTGGGAAAATTCCGGCCAGGTATACCACAGGGTATAGTGTTGAGGCCGATCCCATTTCAGACAAGAGCCCAGTGCTCCTTCGCAATGTGAGAGTAAAATTCGTTCCGCCTCCCCTCTCCTTTTCAAGATTTCAGGATGCTCCTCCAGAAAGTCATCCAGGAAATCAAACACAAACGGTTGGCTCTCCTTTTCACCAATTTCCTCGTGTGTGTCCGGGTAGAGGAGGACGGAGGAAAAAGCCTGAGTAGCAGTGAGCACGGGAGGTCCATGAGGAAAACAATCCCGCCAAGAAGAGAGTAGCGGTTGCCATTGGGGCAGTTTAACCGGATTAGACAGTTGCCAGGATGGCCGAACCCTATACTGGTTCACCTGGTGGCCATCATGAAGAGCAAGCTCATGATTGTTAACGAGAGCTCCACGGCCATCTGACGCCGACCTCCCGGATTCCGGGACAGCTAAATATGGCAAGCCGGCAGGATCGTCCCAGCGAGTGACTTTTTGAAGGGAATGGTTGTGAACGGTCACCCCCAGCCGCTGGTCTTCATCCAAATACCGGACGGGATAGTGCGGGGACGGATTCCATTGGACTTCTTGAGAACGGTCCGGGTTTAAAAACACCTCATGAGGAGATTCGGCAGTATGCGTCGACGGCGCGAAAAAAGCGCTAAATAACCGGAAGGCGCCTTCGGATGGATAGACCGGAATCCCCCGATACCGCAAAGGGAGGGGAGCGTGCGGATTTTGGTCATCATACAGGCCGCGAATCAACTCAAACGTCGCACTTCCCGTCCCTGGAAGAAGCGATAAAAATAACTCGACGACCGGCAGGTAATCGATCCGAGCCCACTGCATACGACTCATGCAGGACATAAATTTGGCATGCTCGAACGATCCATCATTTAACACATAAAAGGCATCTTTGATTTGCCGGATAGTCGCCAGACCATTGTCATGAAGCTCAAGATCTTCGTCACGGTAAAAAAACTGCATCGTGTCCATATCGCTGTTCATGGACTGTGCCGCCATATGCCGCAAATCATCCCTGGTGATCCGCTCCCACCCCGGCCGGCGAGTCAGATCTAACGAAATGGTATTCACTAAGCCCTCCGGTGTAATGCCCACCCATTGTCCCCAATCTAAGCAAATCCGCGCGGAGACAAGAGCAGGGAGTCCGGACTCTCGTTCCTGCCACAGACATTCATGCAAGGGATGGCCATCCGGGTCGGCCATCAGCACGCGACGGCCATGCCGGCCATACAACACGAAATGGCCCGTGGGCTGTTCAATGATTCGCCCACCCGCCGATTCCCACTCGTCTTTATAGATGTGATTAGCAGGAAAACGCAGGCATTGAGGATGCTGTAGCGCGCATTGAACGTTCATGGTGAGACATTGAGTAGCCCGGAAGTCATAGAGTCTCTGGAGGGAACGGACCTTTGCGGGATTTTTGACAGAAGAAGCTGATAGGAAAACCGCATCGAACCGATTGAAACCTTACTCCCGGATTTGGCCGGAGCCATATACGACAAATTTTGAACAGGTTAAATCTTCTAAGCCCATGGGTCCTCGAGCGTGAATACGGGTTGTGCTAATGCCAATTTCGGCACCCAACCCAAATTCATAGCCATCATTCAGGCGGGTAGACGCATTCACCATCACCGCGCTGGAATCCACTTCTCGCAAGAACCGCAGGGCCCGGTCATAGTCATTCGTGAGAATAGATTCAGTATGACGGGAACCATAGTGGTGAATATGGTCCATGGCGCTCTCCATATCCTTCACAACTTTGATAGCCACAATTAACGATAAAAATTCTTTTCCGAAATCGTCATCCTGGGCGGGTTTCGCCTGCGGGAGAATCTGGCAGGTCTTCGGACATCCACGCATTTCGACCCCGGCTTCGACATACTGCTCCGCTAAGGGCGGCAGGAATTTTTTGGCCACTTTCTCATGCACCAATAAGGTTTCCATGGCATTACAGGTGGAGCATCGCTGAACCTTGGCGTTGAAACTGATTCGTTGGGCCATGGCCAGATCCACATCCGAATCCACATAAATATGGCATACCCCTTTGTCGTGCTTTATCACAGGAATAGTGGCGTGTCTGGTCACCGTGTCCATAAGAGCATCTCCGCCCCGAGGAATGATGAGGTCGACATACCGATCGCTTTTAAGCAGGGCCAGTACCACCTCGCGATCGGTCTTGTCGATAAAGGTAATCGCCCCTTCCGGAATCCCCGCCTGTTGGGCGGCCTCTCCCAGAATCCGGGCAAGAGCCAGATTGGAATGATGTGCTTCCGACCCTCCTCTCAGCACACAGACATTTCCTGATTTGAGACAAAGGGCTGCGGCATCGGCAGTTACATTGGGCCGGGATTCATATATGATTCCGATCACGCCAATCGGAACGCGGACTCGACCGACTCTCATGCCATTGGGCCGTTGCCAGAAACCCATCGATTCTCCGACAGGATCCCGCAATTGGGCAATCTCACGGATGTGTTTCGCCATGTCGGCAATTCTGGCTGGGGTCAAGCGAAGTCGATCCGCCATAGCCGCCCGCAAATCATCACCTTCGAAAGCTAAAAGATCTTCTTCATTGGCCTCAAGGATCGCTTCTTCTCCGGCCATTAACCCATCGGCCATGGCCATTAAGGCCGCATTCTTTTTCATGGCAATGAGCCCACTCAATGGGCGGGCAGCTTTTTTAGCCTGTTGAAGCAACGGCTCCAGGTACTCTTCGGGAGTGACCTCTTTCGCTTCACCTGAAACCTCAAGTTCATCTTGAGATTCTCCGGTTTGTATATTCTTGCCTTTTTCAATGTTCATGAGAGCCTTTATTGGATGAATAACGTGATTATGAAAATGTGCGGAATGGTGGTGGAGAATACCGTGCAGTCACAAAAACCGTCAAGGAAGCATTATGGAGCAACGGTGCTTCCAGCCTCTCCCGCGCATTCGGCAGGATGCATCATTCATTCGTCTAGGTGCGGTTGGATATTTTACTTGCTCTGGGGATGCTATCTAAGATCCAGCCCAGCAATCAATGATTGCCAGACACTCTGTTAAGATAAGGCCTCGTCAAATGAAATTTAGTTGGACTGGTGGTCGATGTCTCCTCATCTCATCATGCTGAACCCTTCGACGCCGCTCAGGACAAACTCCGGGAAGAACCTTGTCTATATAGCCCTCGATTCGGGAACAGATCCTTCGGTTCTCTCAGGATGACCGGCTGACGCGTTTCTTTATCGGAAACCAACAGCCTTCAGCATGATTTCATTTGCCAGTACCTGACGGAACCCAGGCTGATTTTTACGATTCCGAACGAATATTACCAACTTCGTCCGAAAAGTCCGACACACTTTCAGCTTGCAAGGCCTCTGTGTAACGGTAGGCCTCGTTCTCCTCGCTACGTGCGGAATTGCAGTATCAGCCGTCCTCTCCCCATTCGGAGCAAACCTGTTTCTCCGGCCGACTGTGATAGGATTGATCAAAGAATTTCTCTAATTTCAGGAAAGCCGTTGCCAGTAAGAGGCTTGTGCAATCTGTTGGAAATGGAAGAAGTCTTTATGTTATAAAAAGCTTTCGAAGCCTTGATCCCACGAGTGTGCCGAGGTAGCTCAGTTGGTAGAGCACAGCCCTGAAAAGGCTGGTGTCCGCAGTTCGATTCTGCGCCTCGGCACCACGAATCCGAAAAACGCTTCAGGTGTTTTCTTGTGTATTCGCATGAAGCTCTTTCGTCTACCTCTTTTGACAAACCTCATCCTTCCCCGTGGATTTTTATGGCGTCTTGCAGTCTGCCTGGGGGTTTTGCTCTATCAACCCCTTTTCGCAGCTGAAGGCCAGGGTCCACAATCGGTTCAAGTCACACCTCAATCATCTCCCCCACAAAAGACCAGAACGATTGTTGCGGATCTCCTTATGATCGATGGATCATTTTATGTGGTTCGGGATGAGCGTGGGGAAATTCGGATCGAGGTGACCCCGGAGACTCAACTTTCAGAGACATTCAAGTTTGGCGACCGCATCAAAGCAATCCTCTTACCCAACGACGAGGCCCTCTCCATTTCGAGAGCTCAACCCGGCGAATCTGTTGGAACGACTAGCGACGCTTCAACTCCCCCTCCGCCACCGGATAAAACTGCGCCACCACAACCAGGCCCTTCTTCCCCAAAAGGGTCGAATGTGCGGATCATTATCGCCGACCTTTTAATGGTGGATGGGAATTTATATATTATTCGGAGCGAACACGGAGAGATTCAGATTGAGGTGACACCTCAAACGGAATTATCTGAAACCTTTAAATTTGGGGATCGGATCAAGGCGCGGGTCACACCACAAGACCAGGCGTTATCCATTGTTCGCGCGAATCCTGGGGAATCCCCTGGTATCCGCTTAGAGGCATCCCCCAAGCCCTCTACTCCGCCAGCTCCTCCCCCTGCCATTGCTCCATCGGCAGAACCTGCCCCATCCCAAAAGGATTTACCAGCAACTGTCCCTTCCCAAGAATCATCAAAAATTCGTACGGTTGTGGCCGAAATCGTAATGGTCGATGGAGAATTTTATATCCTACGAGGGGAAAGGGGAGAAATCCGTATAGAAGTTACTCCTAAAACAACCTTATCCGAATCATTTAAGTTTGGGGATAAGATTAAGGCCCGCATTTTGCCAAACGACACAGCCCTGTCAATCGAACGCGCCAGACCAGACGAACCCTTCGGCGTCCACGCACCCTAAGGTGCCATCCCCACCCCAATTTCTTATTCACCAATAAGTCCTTAGCCACCCTCCTAGGGACACGGTATCTAAACTATGCTTGTACACCGCGACGCATGAAAACTTCTTGTCTTGACCTCTGCCCTGGAGAAAGAAAAGGCCTGAAGTGTTTATCCCCCTAGGAAAGGGCGTCACGCCAAAAAGAAAGTTAAGAGAGAGAGGGAGAGGAGAGAGGGAGGGAGAGAGGGAGTCTATAGCGGTCCAAGACAGAAGGAGCAGGGCTTAAATATCGACTTGTGGATTTTTGGCTTCACGCTTCACGACTTGCTGAAGGATGTTTCGATAAGCTTGAATACGCTTCACATATTGCACGGGCTCCCAGCCCCGAGCATAGCGATGAGGCAGATCCTGGTAATATTCTTTGTGAGCTAAGAGGGGGAGCACGCTTTTCAGATCGTCCCACTGTGCCGAGTTTTTTCCTAAACGTTCAGCCAGCAATCGAGCATCGTCAATATGCCCCATTCCCACATTATAGGCAGCGAGCGCGACAAACTGGCGATCCGGCATTCGAATGTCATCAGAGACCCGTTTCTGTAAATACGAGAGATATCGAGCCCCGCCCGCGATGCTTTTTGAAGGGTCAAGCCTATTATAAATTCCCAATTCTGAGGCTGTGGAGCGCGTGAGCATCATAATGCCTCGAACACCAGTGGGACTAATGGCATTAGGATTCCATTTAGACTCTTGATAGGCCATGGCTGCCAACAACATCCACGGTATACCAGATTTTTTCTCGGCTTGCTTGAATTCTTCGCGATAAAAGGGTAGCCGGGTTTCGATATGCCGCAAAAAAGTCTTCACCTCATACGCAGGGAGCTTCGTCCTCAATTGAGCGATCAGTTCCTGGTGAGAGATGGCATTATGCTCGTGTTTGGGAAGTTCCCATAGAACCAGCAGACCTCCTAGTAAGATAAAGACCAGTCCGATCTGTTTGCTCACTTGTTTAATAGTATCCATGCCCATCATTATTCATTTAATATTAACGAATTAAATTTTTTTGTCTTGGAACCGGGTGTCAATGGAGGGAGAATACACATGGGAGGGAATAGGGTTATGGTGTCACAATGTTCTCAATTAGGCAAGAAGGTATTTCCTGTTCTTTTCTTGAAAATAGAGTAGATAGTGAATGATTCGGCTTACAAGTCAATACGTTAATAAGTTCTCAGAACCATAATTTATTGAGAAATACGTTCATGAAACCCAAGGAAAACAACGCTATATCATCTCTTCGGATAATCTAATCCGAATATTAAGATACCCTCACTCCTGTTCTACGTCTTTTCCTTTTGTTGGGTAAAGACACTGGCGTCGCAAGAAAAATACTTGATTTGCTTGAGTGGAATGATAGTGACTTCCTTGGGAGTATCGATTTCGAGTATTTCCATATCGTCGCTAATAGTATGACGAATGGCATCTTTGAATTCCAATTCCTTATTGTCAATAAAGGTGACTTTTACCCAATACTGCACCGTGTGCTCCTTTCAAAAAATCATAAGCTATGTGCATTGAAACCTAGCCGGCGTGCCGTTCCTTATTGACCAAGTTCACGAGACCGATTGGTGGCAGCCTCGACGGCCTTCATGAACGTAGCCCTCAACCGCCCGTCTTCTAATTGTTGAAGACCTGCAATGGTGGTTCCGCCGGGTGAAGTCACACGATCTTTAAGCGATGCAGGATGTTCTCCCGTTTCGAGCACCATGCGTGCGGCCCCTAACACCGTTTGCGCGGCTAGAACACTGGCCACTGCCCGTGGAAGCCCAACCTGCACCCCGCCGTCCGTGAGCGCTTCAATCACCAGATAGACATAAGCTGGACCGCTTCCGCTCAAACCGGTCACGGCATCCATTAGCGATTCTTCCACAATGACTACTTTCCCCACCGATTCAAAAATTGTTTGAGCCAGTTGGAGATGATGAGTGGAAAGGCCGAAACTCCCGGCCAAAGCCGTCACCCCTTCCTGGATGACTGCGGGGGTATTCGGCATCGCACGTACAAGCGAAACCTTTCCCCCGATATGTTGTTGGATGCGCTTTAACGGATAGCCCGCTGCTACAGAAATCAGTAATTGCTCCTGAGAAAGTTCCCCCTTGATCTCCAATAACACCATATCCATGACCTGAGGTTTCACACACAGGATAATAACATCTGCTCGCTTCGTTTCTTCAGCATTGTCAGACCCCACCTGAACCTGAAAGGTCCTCTGGAAATGCTCTAACCGGCTCGTAGAAATATCCGTGGCAGAAATATTGGCGGGAGGGGCAAGTCGGGCCTTCAGGATTCCGGACACCAACGCTTCAGCCATATTGCCCGCCCCCAAAAACGCAAATTTGGGAGGCTGTAACATTCGCCGAGTATAGCCGGAGACTGCCAGGGGTTCAACTTACATCTACAGGGAATGCTGATAAATTCCGCCGGCACCGTGTTCTTCGCTCGCCTTGCTGGACGGGTATTTTTGAACATCCCACATCCTCCTGCTAGGCCATTGAGTATGTCAGAGAAGACCACTTTTGAAAAAATATTGAGCTGTCTATTAAAAAGATGTAGAGCTATCAGTAATTTATCCTTGTAAACCGGGGAAGTTTACACACCAATTTTGAGTTGCCCCATACTTAATATGGAGAGTATATTGAAAAAAACTTTGCTAAACTCGTTTGGAGATTAGTCTTCCTCCTTACGTTCATACGTACATTCACCCTACTGTGTAACCCACCATGGGCAAAATTGAGAATGCCAAAGAGAGGTTGCTATGCAAACCTGGCCGGTTTTCTTCATCTTCGTGATGGTGTGTCTCGGGAGCACTTCGTCGGAAGCACGTCGCATTCATCTGACGGCAGAGCAAAAAATGCAATTAGAAAAAGCCCAGACGGTGTTGGTCGAGGTGCTGGCCTTAACGGAAAAAGGCACCTATGATGCCAGTCCGCTGGCAGCCACAGTCAAGAAGCGTTTGGAAGAAAT
>WHTE01000030.1:13031-22153 GCA_009377845.1 Nitrospirales bacterium
GCAATTAGAAAAAGCCCAGACGGTGTTGGTCGAGGTGCTGGCCTTAACGGAAAAAGGCACCTATGATGCCAGTCCGCTGGCAGCCACAGTCAAGAAGCGTTTGGAAGAAATTGGGTATACGGTGACCACCGACCGGGCTCAGCCCCACGACGTGGCAGTGAAAGTAAAATGTGAAGAACAAAAGACGGCGACCGGCACCTCTCCCACCGGCGGGGACGCGGATCTGGCGGATGCCCCCGACCGACTCTGGAAGGGGCCGGCTTGCCTGCTCACCTATTTTCTTCAACAAAGGGATATGCAATGGAAAAAAGAGGTGCGCACGACCTTTCCGGATGCCAGACAGGCCGCACAAAAGGCGCAGGTGGACGATGCCGGGAAGTTTGCCATGGACGCTCTCAACCAACGGCTCGCTGAATATGACTTGCCTGTCCTTCTCTCAGCCGAATGGGGCCAAATCGACCGGCTGCTCCAACTCTTGAATAATTCCAACACACTCAAACTCCGGAAAGTCAAAATCCTTTCTGTTCTCAGGGATCTTCACGCGGAGGAAGCGCTTCCTCAACTCACGCAATTACTCGAAACGACCGATCTCCAAAGGGAAACCATCAATGCCCTCTCGGGGGCCGGCGCGGATTCCATTCCGTTACTTATTGATTTATTCCAAACCAGCACACAATCCAGCATTCGAGCGGAGGGGGCCAAAGCCTTGGGTAATATTGCTGCCCGAACGGGAGATCCCCGAACGATTCCTCCTTTAGTTCAATATGTCTCGTCAATTTTGCCTCAACTGAAAACCTCGGAAGATATCGACTTCCCGCTCCTCACCGAAGTGGTTTGGGCTATTGGAAAACTACGATGGGCACCCGCCTTCAAGCCCATTGCAGAACTGCAGGAAAAAGTTTGGTTGATTCATGACAATTCGAAAGAAATGGCCGACCTGCGGGAGGCCACCAGTTGGACCTTTAAGGCAATAGATTTGCAGGATGCTGCCATGTTGAAAGCTTATTAATTTTCAAAGGTACCATTGGCGAGAAATTCCTCTCAACTTGCTGTTAATCAATCGTACAATTTATGAGGGTACGGCTTTGCGATACAAGGAGGTTTCTTATGAAGACCTGGCCGGTTTTCTTCATCTTCGTGATGGTGTGTCTCGGGAGCACTTCATCGGAAGCACGTCGCATTCATCTGACGGCAGAGCAAAAAACGCAATTAGAAAAAGCCCAGACGGTGTTGGTCGAGGTGCTGGCCTTAACGGAAAAAGGCACCTATGATGCCAGTCCGCTGGCAGCCACAGTCAAGAAGCGTTTGGAAGAAATTGGGTATACGGTGACCACCGACCGGGCTCAGCCCCACGACGTGGCAGTGAAAGTAAAATGTGAAGAACAAAAGACGGCGACCGGCACCTCTCCCACCGGCGGGGACGCGGATCTGGCGGATGCCCCCGACCGACTCTGGAAGGGGCCGGCTTGCCTGCTCACCTATTTTCTTCAACAAAGGGATATGCAATGGAAAAAAGAGGTGCGCACGACCTTTCCGGATGCCAGACAGGCCGCACAAAAGGCGCAGGTGGACGATGCCGGGAAGTTTGCCATGGACGCTCTCAACCAACGGCTCGCTGAATATGACTTGCCTGTCCTTCTCTCAGCCGAATGGGGCCAAATCGACCGGCTGCTCCAACTCTTGAATAATTCCAACACACTCAAACTCCGGAAAGTCAAAATCCTTTCTGTTCTCAGGGATCTTCACGCGGAGGAAGCGCTTCCTCAACTCACGCAATTACTCGAAACGACCGATCTCCAAAGGGAAACCATCAATGCCCTCTCGGGGGCCGGCGCGGATTCCATTCCGTTACTTATTGATTTATTCCAAACCAGCACACAATCCAGCATTCGAGCGGAGGGGGCCAAAGCCTTGGGTAATATTGCTGCCCGAACGGGAGATCCCCGAACGATTCCTCCTTTAGTTCAATATGTCTCGTCAATTTTGCCTCAACTGAAAACCTCGGAAGATATCGACTTCCCGCTCCTCACCGAAGTGGTTTGGGCTATTGGAAAGCAACGATGGGAAGGTTCCTTTCCACCCATGAGAGAGCTTCAAGGGAAAATTTGGTTGATTTTTGACACTTCGAAAGAAATGGCCGATCTGCGGGAGGCTACCAGTTGGACCTATAAACAATTAGACTTAGATGGTCACATCAGTTAACACTCCACCAAATTGCGCGGAGGGAGGTCACGCATGAGGGCATGGACGACAAGTGTGGTAACGGTCTTTTTGCTTCTTGGGCTTTTCGGTGCAGAGGGATTGGCTCGCCGGACGTATCTCACCCCTGAACAAAAAACGCAACTCGAGACAATTCAAATCATCCGCGTTCACGTCCTTGCTCTGACCGAACGTGGCAAAGTTGACGGAACAGCCATTCAAGATATTGTGCGACAACGATTAGAAGAATTGGGCTACAAAGTTGTGACAGACCGAGATGATCCAAGCGATGTGATGGTGAACGTGAAATGCGAAGAACAAAAAAAATGGGGCGGTACCACTCGTGCCGGTGGTGATGCTGATCATGTCGGTGCCCCATCCCGTCTCTGGAAAGGGCCTGCCTGCCTGTTCTCCTATCACTTGGAAGGAAGAGACTTAGGCTGGTACATAGAAGTGCGAACCACATTCGAAGATCCCGGTGAAGCTTCGAAGGTCGCTAATGCTCCACAATCCGGCCCTTATGCGATCCAGCAGTTAGCCGAACGAATTCGAGAATTTGATTTTCCTGTCATGCTTGCCGCGGAATGGGGACATGATACCCATCTCCTGGAACTGCTCAAGAATCCGCACACGTCCAATAAACGGAAACTGAAAATTTTATCCTTACTGCCTCAGGTGCAGTCCTCCGATGCGCTGCCCTTTCTCAAAGACATGATTCAAGATAAAGAACTGGCGGAAGAAGCGATCGTGGCGCTTTCCACCACGGGAAGTGATGCCATTCCGCTCCTGACAGAACTCTTTCAAACTGAGACGGACTCGGCTATTCGAGCGGCCGCGGCCAAAGGGTTAGGTGAAATTGGCGCCCATACCGGAGATCCATCGATCACCCCCCCACTGCTGACTTATTTACTTGAGAGTTTAAACCACCTCAAAACGTCTACGGACATCGACTTCCCGGTCCTCACAGAAGTTGTGTGGAGTTTAGGCAAACTACGAAATGAAAAGTCCATTAAGCCTATTAATGAACTGCAAGGGAAAATTTGGTTGATTTACGATACGTCCAAAGAAATGGCGACTCTACGAGATGCCACGAACTGGACCTATAAACAAATCGATATGGATTGGCAAGTTCAATAGTCGGGCTGTCTCGGCCCCCCGCAATCGCCAAACCACGATAGCCCGCCTTGACGCTCTTCATCTGACGTGATGAACATATTCTCCATTTGGCAGGCGTGCATAGGATGTCTCTCTCTGGCACTCACGATGGCGTGGGGGACAAACGGCTTCACTCAAGTGGTTGGAGCACTTGGAGAAATGGACCGACTGGAGCAACGAGCAGAGGATGCCATAGCAAATGGAGACCCTGAAGGCGCCGCTCTGTCCATTGGGAAAGCCGCCCTCATGGCAGCTCTTCTCGCTCAAAAGGAACAAAGCCAAAAGACTCGTGTTCTGTATCAGGCAGCAGAAACCCTGTTTAGGGGGCAGGAACAAGGATATCGAGCGTTAGCACTCTTTGAGCGAGCGGGGGGACAGCCACCCGCTTCCAAGGGCGTGTGTCAATTCCTCTCACATGCCGTTGAAATGGTGAAAGAATCGCAGAATGGTCTCAAGGCGCTGGAAGATATCAACAATGAATCCTTGAGGGAACGTCAGCAGCGCCACATCGCCAAGACCAAAGAATGGGAAGGTCTTCTCCAAGGGTTGCAACTAGACTTGTCCTGTTAATGGGATTGTTGAAAAAGGCCGTCGTGCCTGCGCTCCCGGCCTTCGTAGCCAAAGCTACTTCGGAGGAGTTCCTCAGACTAGTGAAAAGGGAGATTTGAAATATTTTCTAGACGGCTTCTGAATGCGTCTCCGTCTGACATGGGACAAAATCCATCCCCAGCCATTCTGCCGGCAAATGTCACTCAACTATTCAATCAACACCATGCCAGACCGTGGGTTAGGAGGGACAGGCATTGGGAAGACTCTGGCTATTGGACGAATCCGGTTCGGCACTGAACACGGACTGGGTGAGCAGACGGGCGACTTCCTTGGAGATGACGTCCTGCATGACTTTGGCGGCGCGAATTCGTGCTTCATGTTCGGTAATATGTCCTTCCCGACCGGACCGGGAAATCACACCGACTAAACGGGCAGACTCCGTTTCACGAATTTGCACATCGCCGCACCATCGAACATAGCGGAATAAGGGATCAGGCAAATCCACAATCCACAACCTCCCGGTCCCGGAAATTGAGACATCCGCTTGTGTCCCGGGCATCATGGATGCTCGTTCTCTTGCACTGGCTAACAGACCCTCTCGCTTTAACCCTTCCCAAATAGCCCGCTCCAACTCCTCATGGTTTTCCCCCTCCATGACCACGGAGATCACCAGGTGATTGGAGACAAAATCCATAAACTCGCTTTGCAGTTGATGACGGGTATAGGGTGGAAGAATTCCTTCTCCACTGGCGCGAATGACCCGTAAATCCGTGTTCATCACGGTACGTTGTTGAAGAAGCGCGAGAGCCTGCTTATACCCCTGAATTCGATGAATTTTTTGAGGATGGGTTCGACCTTGTGTCACGAACCCTTCAGTGGTTACATCCAGATCGCTCAGTCGGTCAAGCAACACTTTTTCTGTCTGGTGTCGATCCAATCCGGCTAATATGAAAAACTGTTGGTCGGGTATTCGATACCATGCTTCCAAAACCTTCACATTTTCGAGCAGCTTTGTGGTGGTCACCTGGGTTAGATGATCGATATGCAGTGTCCGTTGCGTCGAGGATTGATCATTTGTTTCCTTGAGAGAATAGGATTCTTGATCCAGGGACTTGGCTTGGACATGAGCGGAAAATATTCGCGCCACGGCCGCGTATGCACGTTTTTCCGCATGATCACGGGTAGATCCTTCTCCCATTCCCACTAAATATCGGTCGGCCGGATAGGCCGTCTGTGGTGTCAAGACCCAGTCTGGGGGAGTTGGCGTACTTCGAAGCCAGCATCCGGACAACACCAAGGCACCAAGCAACGGAAAGAACATTTTGACCCACATCACATTTATCCTCTTACTCCACATACTGCCGGAGCCACAACCGAACTTCTCCGATTTTAAAATCAAGTTGCTCGGTCTCCGGCGATCCAATGACCCTTCCCTGATGGTCAACCGCATTCATCATGACGCTGTATGAACCGGCTGGAATCCATAGGCGGGCCAATTGAATTTCCCCTGGCAACGTCCGCCAGGAGCGTATATCGGCTTCTTCGGTAGCCAAAACAAAAATTCGCGCCAAAATTAGAGCGAACAGCCCAATCCAATCATTTGAACTCTTGTGCCCCGCCGAACGGACGCCAATGCCGATTCCTTCCGCCGCCGCCATTTTCATGGCGGTTCGGGCCACAGCCCGCAAGACCAATCTGTTGTACCCGTCATCCAAATTCTTTTCCGCGACAGCACTGATATCATACATTCGTTGAGAGTGCGCGTTGAAGGTGGTCGTTCCATCCGTCAGTTGAATCGTGCTGTAGGCGGTCTTCGCGCGACGGGGAACGAGGCGAGGCAAGGCCACACGAGCGATCCGACCATGGATCCCATAGAGCAAAGCCTCTCCCCCTCTGGTTGATCGCGTGCTTTGCAAACCTGTCGATTTGGCCAGTGCCACCAAATATAGTGCATCCAGGCTTATGGGGACATCGATAAAGAGGTCTTCCTTTTGCGGGCTTCGACCATGGTAGCTGACAACGATCAGTTGGGCCATATCGGCGTCATGGGATAAGGCCGCCTCGGAAGCCACTTCCGGATATTTCGTCTGATACCGCTCAAGGTCTTCTGTTAAATGAAGAGCACTCGTCACCCGAATCAGGTCTGTCTTTAACGCATCCGGGAGCGGCACCTTGGACCAGGCCCGAACCTCATCATAGACGGCCTCGGCTTTGCGAAAGGCCACATAGGCATTATTCAAATCCCCTGCGATTTCATACAACACCCCGGTTAGATACCGGGCGAACGGATCTTCCTTGTAGGCATTGCCTTCCGCGTGGTCGCTCAAGACGTTGAGTCTATGATCAATTCGTCGAGCTTCGACTAACGCATCGCTCCAATGGCTCAACAGGGCATAATTTAAGGCTTTAATCACATTAATCAAAACATGTTCAAAAGGCTCCCCTGCATACGGAAGCTGTGTTTCATTGAGGAGGAGCGCCGAAGCCTGATCCCGGACCCGTGTCGTATACTGTTCCTCAATCAGAAGATGGGCTTCTTCCAAGATCGCATTGCTCTCTTGATAACGGCCAGCCAAATGGAGCACCATCCCGTTATCCATTAAATACAGAAGACGATTGTTCCGTCCGTATTCGTCTTTGGCTTCCTGAATAAGTTTAACAGCCTGGTCTGGATGACCGGCCCTCAGATTGCGTTCAACCCCGCCATAATGAGCAAACATCCCACTACACCCTGGCATCAGGAATATGAGGGTGAGCAACACCAGGGGCAGCGACATCCTGGTCATAGGCTCATGGTGGGGGAAATAGACGGTGGACGTGGTTGGGAGAATGAAAGAGCGAAGAGAGGCTGAATGAGAATTACAGGAGAACCACGAAGAAGAAAAAGGGGTCACGGGAAGACATTGTGTTAAAACAACAGACGTCTGCGCTCGATAACCTTTTTAATTTTTTTCTGTCCGTACCAGGATTTCACATTCGTTTCTAAATTAATCAGATCTAAATCGACCTGATAATAGATACCCTTGACGCCCTCAGATTCATCAATAATCGTACTCATAGTCCCCTTCATCATAAAATCCGCCCCTACTTCCTGGCCTGGGCGTTTCTGGGTATCTTCCCGGGAAAAGACGGCTTGTTCCTGCCGTTCCTGGCGAATTTCTTCGCGATCACGTTGACTCGCCACGAACAAAATTTTCTGGGAATTGGTCATTTCCCGTTCCAGATCCGTGACAAAGGTGCCGACATCGATATGTTCATGACTTTTGTTCAGAATGGTTCCGACAATCACCGTCGGAACCCGGCCATGTTGACTGGAAAAATTTTCCAACCAGGGCTGACTCACCATTTCTTTCATCATCGCTTCCGCGACTAATTTGGAGTCTGTGTCATTCCAACGCCCGCTAAAATCGGTCACCACTCCCGGATCAACCCGGGTGACCCTTTTTTCTTTTCCGCAAGAAACCAAAAAGAACAGACAGAAGCAGGAAACGACGACAGCACAGAATCTGACCACGCGAGGGGTGAAGGACAATTGCATACCTTTATCTATGGTTTAACGATGAAGGAAAGACACAGTCAAAACCGCAGGGTCAAAGCCCTCCCGGGCGTTTGGCTTCTTCCTGTTCCAGCTTTTTAAAGGCCTTTTCGGCGTTCTTGCGGACAAATTCCCGCACCTCCGCATCCAGTTCCTGTGCTTGTTGCAGGGCTTCTTTCATTTCCTCAAAGGACAGTTTGGTCAACACATAATAGGTTGACGCATCGTCATCCTTGTACCGATCGACGGGCCGGACCCCATTCAATGTCACCGCCGAAAACGTCTTGACGGCTCGTTCCACATTTTGTTCTTCGGTTGATTTGGTGAAATTGCCCGCCGCGGTAGAAGCGGCGTAATCTTGCATGAGATAGGCCGTATAGGTTCGAAAGGTTTTTGCCAATTCGGCTCTCGCTCGATTTTCAGCGGTTTCCCAGGCGAGGGGTTCATTTTTCACCCCGGTCACAGCCCCCACTCCATAAATGGACTTGGAATCGTCCTTATTTAAGACACCAGACCCTTCCTTGACCCAGTTTGGGGGACCTCCACATGCCACAAGAAAGAAGGCCACAAGAGCGAATCCTCCGATGCGAATAACACCCTGGCGCATGTCATGTAACGATAGGTTCATGTGGCGTCCTTACATTTTCAGGAAAATTTTTATGAAAGCTGCATTTCCGATGGGCTTAAAAAATGCTAGCATTGGACCTACAACCTGTCAAGAAAACTGGATTTTTACCGTCTTACTCTGCCTCACATCGAATTCCATTCAGAATCAATTTGAAGGAATGCAGGAAACAAGGAGGACACATTGTGGCTGAAGTAACAATTGAAGATGGCATTATTCGAGTGAAAGAACTCGATATTCAGGATGGAAAAGCCGCCAAGGTGCTGGCGGAATATCCGGAAGCCAGATGGGCAGAAATCACTCGGCGTGCGTTAAAAATCGGACTGGGTTACTTACAGGGAGGCGCACAGGATTAACTGTCCGATCTTCAGTCAGGCCTATGGCTGCTAGAAAATTGGCGCCGCGAACCGCAATAACGCGGTTTCCACTCCTCTAAGGCAACCAGGATGGGGCTGTTGAATATTTCAAAGATTTTGCCTTTTCATCAACATTGAGTGACCGAGTCCTACCCGAAAAATGTGAGGAAGTGTTCAAAAAGCATGCCCTAAGTCTGGCCGAAGGGGCGCGTCCAGTCCTGTCCTGAGGCCTCTCCAAGGGAAGGCCGCAGCCGCTTAGATGGGCGGAGCGTAAGGGGGAGTACGTGAGCACGGCCAAGGGGCGACCTGCCTGCGCACTTGTGCGTCGAAGCGCTTCAGCGCGAAGCCGCTCCCGCGCAGGCACGGCGACATTTATTTTTCAACACTTCCAGGATTAAAGAGTTTGGGACGTGGAAAGAACCCAGGCCTGTTGGACGTGACCGATAAACCTGTTTAACTGATCGTCCCCTTGGGAAATGGGTATTTCTGCCAACGCGGGATACTGGGCCTGGATCAATCGCTGAAAAGGTGCCTGCTGATGAGATGGGACCCCCAAAATCGTCCCGAATGCGTGTAAATACTCCCCTTGTCCTTGGGCCATTTCTTGAAGGAGATTGTCATAATTCATAGCCACAAAGGCCCTGGTCTGTTCGCCATTTTTAACGAGGCCATCTTCCGTCCACCAAGATTTCCCCGTGGTGGA
>WHTE01000030.1:22747-26503 GCA_009377845.1 Nitrospirales bacterium
AGCCTCCAATGACGCTCAAGAGATTCCTCCTGCTGTCGACCAGGCATGGAAACGGCTTCAAGATTTTCCTTTTATTCCGGACTTAGAGGCCTATCTCCATGGGCAGGGGCAGGCCCCTACAACATCTCAGCATACTCACGATATCAACACAATCCTTCAAACAGTTTTGTGGACACCCGGCCTCGGCTATGCCGAATTACCTAAGGCGCTTCTCCCCTTCCATCGTTACCCTGAGGGGCCACGTACTTCACTCGAAGAACATGTCCATGAAGCCATCCGGTATCATCCCGATACGGCGAGACCGGTAAAAATTCATCTGACGGTATCTCCGCAATATGAACAGGTCATCCAGGATCACCTGCGCACCATTCAACAGACTTTAAGTAAGGAGGGGTGGAAACTCGATCTCACAGTCTCCATTCAAAAACCTTCAACCGACACGGTCGCGCTGGACTCTGATAATCAGCCATTTCGCGCCGACGATGGAACACTGGTTTTTCGACCGGGGGGACATGGAGCGCTGTTGGAAAATTTGAATGACTACCAGGGAGACATTGTCTTCATTGCGAATATTGATAACGTCGTCCCCGACCATTTGAAAGGCCCTATTGTCGAATGGAGAAAGGCGTTAGGGGGATACCTGGTTGAGCTCCAACAACACGTGTTCCATCATATACGACAACTCAGTTCGATCCCGGCGAATGCGAAAAGTGTTCAACAAGCTGAAGCCTGCATCCTACAGGAACTTCTCCTGCAACTGCCCCAATCCTATCGAGAATTGGCACTGCCGGATCAAGCCACATTGTTGAAGCAGTATTTAGATCGCCCCATCCGGATTTGCGGGGTAGTGGCCAACACCGGCGACCCGGGTGGAGGGCCATTTTGGGTGGCACATCCCGAAGACGCCCCGTCCCGGCAGATTGTGGAGCAATCACAGGTGAATCCCGATTCTGAAGCCCAGCAAAAACTGTTTGCGTCTGGAACACATTTTAATCCTGTCGATATGGTCTGCGGAATCCAGGATTATCAGGGGAATCCGTTTAACCTAACCGAGTTCGTGGATCCCGGCACAGGGTTCATCGGCATGAAATCCCACCAGGGGCGCCCCCTCAAAGCGTTGGAATGGCCTGGACTGTGGAATGGAGGGATGGCACATTGGATCACAATCTTTGTGGAGATTCCCCGCTCCAACTTCAATCCCGTCAAAACCTTTCTTGATTGGCTTCACCCCGCCCATCAGCCTCACACCAATCCGTCGTAACCACCACCCGGCTGTTTGAACCATACCTCTTTTTCCCTGTATTCTTACCAGATACGCCGTGACTCATCACAAGCCCTCATTGCCGGTTAATTTTAGGAAGATTCAGACCGAAACGTAGTGGAAGGCATTTCCCTGTTTCTCGAAGAGATCCATGACAACACCAGGAACGATTCCATGAATGATCAAGACGTGTTTTCCTTATGGCAACACTTTGGCTTTCCCTGTAAATCCCATCCGTGGCACGGCGTCGAAATTGGAGAGGAGGCGCCACTCATCGTCACCGTGTATGTCGAAATCGTGCCCACCGACACCGTCAAATATGAATTGGATAAAAAGTCAGGACATTTGCGCGTGGACCGGCCACAGCGCTATTCCAATGTTTGCCCCACGTTGTATGGATTAATTCCCCAAACCTATTGCGGGCAGTCCGTCGCCGGCTTGAGTGCCGGGCGCACCAACCGGCCTGGTCTCGTTGGCGATCTGGATCCGTTGGACATTTGCGTCTTAACCGAGAAAAGCATTACCCATGGAGACATCCTGCTTCAAGCCATTCCGATCGGCGGCCTGTGTATGATCGATGGGGATGAAGCCGATGATAAAATCGTGGCGGTCCTCAAAGGCGATGCCGTCCATGAACAATGGACGGATATCAAAGCCTGTCCGGTCCACTTCGTAGAACGCCTGATGCATTATTTCCTGACCTACAAAGATGCCCCCGGCTCTCAAAAGAAGAATTGTGAAATTACGCATGTGTATGGCCGGGAGGAAGCTCATGAAGTGATCAGGCGCAGTCAACACGATTACGCCGCGAAATACGGACAACTACAAGCCCAACTGGCCAGACCCCGCCACGCACTGAATTAAAGGTCCCGCCCATCACGCACCCTCACAATCCCCTTCTCAAAAAAATAATAAAACAGCCCACTGCCAGCGACGGTTCTCTCATGTCATAAGCTTCCAATATTGCCAGTAATTTTAGCCCTTCCTCCCCGTCTTCAGCCCTGACCCTCTTGAAGCGGCGAGCGAACCTCAGCATAATGACCCTATCAGCCGGTTCCTGAGACGCCATGTTCTTGATGGTGTCCCATTAAAAGCAATAAGGAGGAACAGACGCAATGAGTGAAAATATTGAAACCCTGCAACGATCAACCCGGGTCATTCCTCCCCCACCGGACATGAAGGTCCACGCACATATTCAGGATTATGAAACCGCCTACAAGCAATCCATCGCGGACCCTGAAAAGTTCTGGGACGGCATTGCCAAGGAACTGCACTGGTTTTCACCCTGGAACAAAGTCTTGGACTGGAACTATCCTTGGGCCAAATGGTTCGTGGGCGGCACCTGCAATATTTCCTACAACTGTCTCGATCGGCATGTCCAAACCTGGCGAAAAAACAAAGTGGCCGTCATTTGGGTAGGAGAAGAAGGTCAGGAACGAATCATCACCTATGGCGAGTTATATCGGCAGGTCAACAAATGCGCCAATGCGCTGAAAAGCCTGGGCCTCAACAAGGGCGACCGGGTAACCATCTATCTCCCGAAAATCCCCGAGCAAATCGTGGCCATGCTAGCCTGCGCCCGCATCGGAGTGATTCATTCGGTGGTGTATTCCGGGTTTAGCGCCACGGCGTTGGCCACACGCATTCATGATTGCGAAGCGCGAGTGGTCATTACCGCGGATGTGGGCTATGACCGCAGTAAGAAAGTCCCCCTCAAGCCGGTCGTCGATGAAGCCGTCGCCAAGTGCCCAACCGTCGAAAAAGTCATCGTTGTCCAACGGGAACAATCAGGGGTCCCTCTTCAAGCCCCGAAAGAATTGGATTGGGAGGACTGGCTCAAAGATCAATCCCCAACATGTGAAGCCGAACACCTAGACTCCGAAACCCCGCTATACATCCTCTATACATCAGGGACCACGGGGAAACCCAAAGGCGTGGTCCATGTCCACGGTGGCTATATGGTGGGCACCTACATCACCACCAAATATGTCTTTGACCTCAAAGACGAAGATGTCTATTTTTGCGTGGCGGATCCGGGTTGGGTCACCGGCCATAGCTATATCGTCTACGGCCCGCTCTTGAATGGCGCCACGATTTTAACGGCGGAAGGCAAACCCGATTACCCCAATCCCGGGCGGTGGTGGGATCTGATTGAACGCTATGGCGTGTCGATTTTCTATACCACCCCGACGGCCATTCGGCTGCTCATGAAATTTGGCGAGGACTGGCCGAAAAAATACGATCTTTCCACCCTCAAAGTCTTAGGATCGGTGGGCGAGCCTATTAATCCGGAAGCCTGGGAATGGTTCCATCGCGTGACGGGTGGCACCAAACCCATCATGGATACCTGGTGGCAAACGGAGACCGGCATGATCATGGTCACCCCCCTCCCCTGCGTGGCGCTCAAACCCGGCTCGGCCACCCGCCCATTTTTAGGGATTGAAGCGGATGTCATGGACCGCGAAGGCCACAGCGTGGAGCATGGCGGGGGATTT
>WHTE01000031.1 GCA_009377845.1 Nitrospirales bacterium
CTATAAGCGCATACAAGGCGGAAAGGACCTCCCGCAGTTGCATGGTGAATAGCTGACCTCAAGATCTGGTGGTCTGCTGAAACAACCGGATAAGCATAAGGCACCTAATTATTTTCGTGATGCATTCAGTAGCCCCTCCGTGAGCATTGGCCTACTCTGTGACTTCTGCGGCCACTTGAAGGCTCATTTCCTACCAATCTGCCTTCATAAAAGAATATTAATGCCCTCTTCCTAACTATTGAGTGGGTGGATTGTAACGACTATAAATTTCTTTGGCTTGGGTACCAATTTCTTTATATAATTTAGGATCAATATCCACCAGAGAGTTTCCTATTATATTAAATTTTGGTTTTTCATTAGGCTTGGTAAATTCGATCTGAACTCCAACATTCAAAGGGATATGGCTTCCATCACTTTTTTTGAATACAACGATGTAATGAACAAAAATGTCAGGTTTAAATTCTAATTTGAAATCATTTTTGATTAACCTCGCCAACTCATCTTTTGAGTAATATTTAAGAAGTGGTTCTATTATATAAATTGCATCTTCCTCAGCGTTAAAATTTTCGAGATTTGAAGAAGCCGTTGGTCGAATATGTAAGGCTCTTAGAAAAAGCAAGTCACCCAGATATGTGTAATAAAAAATCTTCCATTCTTGTCGAAGGTGTATTTCATTGTTTGACACGCCATAAGCAACCCAAAAGACATAGCAGATGTTTTTTAATTTGCATAGTTTACCCCCTTTGTTGAATACAACTTCGTATCCTCCACCAAACAAATTCCGAATAGTATTGTATGATGGAAAACCTTGCGTTTTTAAATCTCGTAAATTAAATCCTTGGACCAATAACATTGAAGTAAGGGCCGAAATCTTGGAGATCATTTCCGCGAGATCATTCGAAGGTTGATTAAAAGTAAAATTCATTTTCTGCATAAGCTCAGTAGAAATTTTTAAATGATCAACCCCACTCCCAGCAGCAGTTGCTCCTCCAAAGGTACTCGTTTCCCATTGCCAAGCTGGTCCGTGCTTAAAAACAAATTGTCTTTTTGCGGCCATATCAAGACCAAGAACAATAAAACAAACATCTTTATCTATAGGGACCTTGGCAAAAAAATTCGTTATTGAATCTATAGTAATAGGGTCATGGAGTGCGGATAATTCTCTTATCACGGTAAAAGCTTTGGATGCTTTTCCTGCCCAGGCAACGGCAAGGCAGTTATTTAGTAGGCAGACCTTCTGTTTAAAACCTGTGGGAATAATATTTAAAAATTCGGGAAATTCTATTTTGTCCCTACTGCCCACGCCAGGTATAGACAAAGGGCTTTCCCTTCCTCTTTTTCTGGAAATAAGTAAATCACCAAAAAGCATTGAAGGGGGACCTTCAAAAGATGCAATTAATGTCATAAGGATTTAGGAAGGCTTGAGCGAATGGAATTAAATTGATTCAAGGCTAACCATACCACTAGCAATGCAAAGGAGACCCACGATCTTAAAAAAGTCTAATTCTTGCCCTTCGGCAATAAACACTTCTTCTCCAAGTCCTGAATCTTTCCTTCAATTAACTCCATCGAGGGATCCTTAACCGATTTGTGTTTAGCGTAAGCGGCCATTCCAGAATATTTGATAGGCAAGAATGACCCTACAAAATACATCGAATAAAGGAAAGACAAATATGTGGAGCAAGCTTCAAGATCGGCCTGCTTTTTGACCGGCCCGGCTATTTGGATAAACCTTTGCCTTCACTCTGAATCTTTAACCGAGCTTTAGCCCAATTATCAAATTTTTCATCTGGAATAACTTTAAAAAAATTGTTCCAAATTTCAGTAATAAAAAGAAAGAATCCCCAACTAATTTCTATGCATTTACCACCTAAATCTAGTTCAGGATAAACATAGGTTTCTGTTGCATTTGGTGACAAGGAAACCTCAGTTATGGTCCTCCAGGTTAAATGAACATATTGAGAGAAGTCTTTGTAGACGGTTTTATAATAAAGGGAATGAGAATTTTTGTATCTTTGATCTCTGGTAGCGATTTCTTTCATAAGCTCGGAAATGTTGGGTACTTTCCAGCTTCTCTTTAGGAATTGTCTCTCAATTCGTTGAGCTTCTTCTTGATACCACAGATCTTCCTCTTGGACTTCACGAGGAACTAATTCATTGTAAGCCTGATTAAGTATGCCTTGGTCCATTATGGAGGTATTCTTAAATTGATTTATTCTTTTTTCTCTTTCATTCACGTCATGATGATTCATCCAAGCTAACAGAAGCCAAATTTCCCAAAGATTCCTTGCCAGGCTAGCGGATTCCATTAGAAAATTTTGTTTATTGGCTGGATTCAACAAATATTGAATTGCTTTCATTCTATTTAGGCCTGTGAAAAAGCCTTTGAATAAAATTTCTTCCCAGTCATCGTTAAAGTGAATTCCTTTCTGACCTGAATAATGTGAAGATACAATTATCTCAATGTTCTTAAAAAGTTCCTCATTGGCTTCCCAATCCTTTAAAAATGATTCCATATGGTTACTCTCCATGTTTCTTGTATTTTTGCACCAACAGCCATATGGCTTCTTCTAATTCGCACAAAGACCCATTATTTGTTGTTCGAAAAATCAGAAAAGCCTATCCCAACGGTTCCTTAATATCCATTTAAGTAGTTGCCCTAGTCACACTTTTAGTCACACTTTGGTCCCCCAATTAATCATAATTGGAAGGAATGGGATTAAGTGGTATTTGTTGGGATTCACCTGTATTTCATGGGTTTGAGTCTCAATAGATCCTACCTAATCTCATTGATTTTAGCGAATTAAAATCCCTCGGGCTTCCAAGCTCGTACCGGTTCGACCCCGGTCTCCGGCACCATCTTTCCTTCCATTTGTGCCCCCACCTATTCATCGTAGTTGCTGCCTTTCCGGATTGAACTTCCCGGAGATGTTCAGTCTTTTCAATTCATCAATGTCACCATCGTCACCATAGAACGTTTTTACCCATTGGGTAAGGTCTGCTTGGCCTCACGTATCGGGGGGAGAGTCTTGTATCCGGCTCCTTTCCTCTATTGTCCTGTTTTTTGAAGGATTTCCAGGTATGAAAAAAGCGGGAGGTCGGAATATCCCAAACAGAGAGCGTGGCACGTGGGTTGCTGATCATCTGGTCTATGGGACAGCGAAGCAGGGGTGTTCAAAGGCAAACGGAAGATGAGGGAGGAACACGTTCATGTTAGTACGAGCACGATGGGAGAACGAAACCAGAATCTTGATGCTCTCTGGTCGGTTCGATAAATCCGCTCGGGTGCCGGTTGAAACTGCGCTGGCAGCGGGAGAAGGCCGGCCTTGGAAGCAAGTCGTGATGGATTTTTCAAGAGTATCTTCTCTGGATAGTGCAGGTATTGGAAAATTACTGCTACTCTATCATTCGCTTCGGAAGAAAGGTGTGGCCTTGACCGTGATTAATCCCAAGCCTTCAGTTGAGGATCTCCTTCATCTAGTGCGATTGACCACAATCATACCGATTATTCAAGAAAAACCCGAAGTCCGCTCAGTTGCCTGATAGCCCGCGAACAGGATACCGGACCTTTCTTAAGTTGTAGAGCAGCAAAACCGAAATGAAAAGAATTGAGGCATGATGGATACGATGCAAATCCAATCGACTCCCATTCATCATATGCATGTCATTACTCTCGGGACGTGCTTTGATGTGCATGCGGAACCTGCCTTGGAGTCGGCGGTATTGCAGGTGCAGGAAGCGCAGGGCAAACACATCATTCTGAACTTGCAGGCATTGGCCACGCTTGACAGTCGGGCATTAGGGAAATTGTTTCTTACCTATCATCATCTCAATCGGAAACAGATTCGACTGAGTATGGTCAATCCGCGCCCGGCAGTCCGTGAAATGTTAGAGTTTGTCAACTTTCCACAGATCGTGCCCATCTATGACTCAGTTGACGACGTGGTGGCCTCCGAACATCGTCAGATGGAGTCTTCTGGCCTTTACCATGTGGCGCTGTAACGGCTGAGGCAGCCAATATGGCCGGCTTCCGGTTTTTTCCGGAATTCAGAGCTTAACTCTCTTATGAGGGTAGACCTCTGGAGTCTTTTCAACTCGATGGCAGGAAAGACAAGGAGTTGGAGATTGGGCTAAAAAATCGGTCACCAAGAACCGTTCGGGCCGTTATAAGAACCTCTTCGTGAGAGGAAAAGTGTCATGTATAGCAAAACAGGTCAACACACCGTTGAAGGATCCATGCAAAATCTTCTCTTTCATCAGGACCCGGACACCCGGATGGATGCCGCACTTCAACTGGGAGGAGAAACCCTTCGGATATCTGATCAGCGTCTGGCCCTGGAGGCATTAACACTGGCACTCCAGGACCCGTGTTCGACGGTTCAAGAAGCAGTCTTGCAATCCCTCATGCGGATAAGCGTCCAGAACAGGTAAATAAAAAAATCCCTCACGTCCTGTCCCCCTGAATCAGTATTCCGTATCACTTCACCACTTTCTTCGGCCGTCGATGGACGGACTCTGACGTCTTCATTGACTTCCATTTTCCTCCCTTCCTAAAATCTTCCCCCTGGCATCTTTTCTCATCCTCCCCGAAGGGATCTCTGTCTCGTGAATGAAAGCGTGGTGCTCGATGGGGTTGTCAAAACCCATGGCCCGATTGTGGCGGTGGATCATGTGTCGTTATCCATTCAGAGCGGGGAATTCTTTTCGATCCTCGGGCCGAGTGGATCGGGAAAAACGACCGTCCTTCGATTAATCGCCGGGTTAGATCGTCCGGATCAAGGTGAAATTGTTATTCAGCAACGTATCGTCACGTCGGATTCTCCCCATGAGCGACCGGTCAATATGGTGTTTCAGCACTATGCACTCTTTCCACATATGTCCGTGTTTGACAATGTAGCCTTCGGTTTGAAAATGAGGGGGGAACGCCCCTCAAACATCCAAAAGGCTGTCGGCCACATGTTGGCGCTTGTTCGCTTGCAAGGAAAGGAGAAGCGGCTTCCAGGGCAATTGTCCGGAGGGGAGCAACAGCGTGTCGCGCTCGCGCGGGCCTTAGTGAACCGCCCGGTCGTCTTGCTGTTGGATGAACCCTTAGCCGCCTTGGACCAGCAGTTACGGCAGGAGATGCAAGGAGAGCTCAAGCGGTTGCAGCGAGAGGTGAAGGCCACGTTTATTTGCGTGACCCATCAGCAGGATGAAGCTTTGATGCTTTCGGATCGGGTAGCGGTGATGCACGGCGGGAAGCTTTTGCAAGTCGGAACGCCTCAAGAGATTTATGAACAGCCTGTTTCTTCCACGGTGGCCAGGTTTATCGGGCTTTCCAATTTGTTGTCGGGCACCATCACCCGATTTGAGGATGGTTTGTGTTGGGTTGAACATGAAGGCCTTTCTCCCGTGGTGGTCAAGTGCCCCCCGCAAGGCCCTTCGCAGGGGGCTGTCACCGTCATGATTCGCCCTGAGCGCTTGCATGTATCTGCGGAAGTATCCGTCAATGGGTACGACAACACGCTTCCGGCCGTTGTGAACCAATGTGTATTTAACGGGAATGAAGTGTTGTACCATGTTCGGCTTCGTAACGAGGCGATCTGGATGGCTCGTGTGCCAATTACCGAAGCTCAGGGTTGTCCATTGACTGTCGGCCAACCCGTGTTTTTGCAATGGTCGGCGCATGAGGGCTTGGCTTTACCCACTCATCCTGCTCCATTGTGACCACTCGTCTTTCAATGTCTTCCGCCTTTCCGGTCAAGCTGTCTCTCTTGTCGGCAGGCATCTTCTTGGGCCTGTTCTTTCTTGTCCCGCTTCTGTTGATCTTCGGCGTTAGCCTGGCAAGCCGTGGGATGTATGGGGGGCTTGCATGGATCGCCACTTCGGAAAACTACCAACGGTTATTGGATCCACTCGTGGGGACCATTTTTCTCCGGTCTTTTCTCTTTGCGGGATTGACGACCATGGTCTGTGCGGCGGTGGGATTTCCGTTAGCCTATTGTATGGCCAGGGCTTCCCGGCAATGGCAACTGCTATTGCTGATCCTCGTGATGATTCCATTCTGGACAAATTTTTTGGTGCGAACCTATGCCTGGGTGCTGATCTTCCGGGCTGACGGCATCCTGAATACACTCCTGATGAGGTTGGGCTTACTGGAAGAGCCACTTTCCATGTTGTTTACCGATGTGTCGGTGTTTGTGGGGCTGGTCTATGGGTATCTGCCTTTTATGGTGCTCCCTCTGGTGGTGGCGATTGAACGCATATCTCCCCAATTGGAGGAAGCGGCCTTTGATCTGTATGCGTCCATGGGCGCCATGTTTCGACATGTGCTTCTTCCTCTCAGCAAGCCGGGGTTTATTGCCGGAGGGGTGCTGGTCTTTATTCCTTCCTTAGGCGCCTTCATTACACCCTACCTGCTGGGTGGGGGACAAAAGATGATGTTGGGCACCCTCATCCAGCAGGAATTCCTGGTGTCCCGAGACTGGCCTTTTGGATCGGCGCTCTCATTCGGGTTGATGGGGACCGTCCTTCTCCTGTGGTTTCTGCTGGGCAGGACTTCGTATGGGAGAGATTCGTCATGAAGCGAATTCCGACAAGCTTCCTCCTGAACAGCCTGATGGTCATGCTGTTTTTGTATCTGCCGGTGGTGATCCTGATCGGGATGTCCTTTAATGCCTCCACGATGGGAATTGCCTGGAAAGGATTTACGGTTCAGTGGTACCAAAAACTGGTGATGGACCCGTCGATTCTCGATGCCACCCTGAATAGTGTGTTCATTGCATGTGTGTCGACCGGACTGGCCCTCATCCTTGGGGTCGGGACGGCCATCGGATTGGAAAAAAGCCAGGGAATGCAGATGCCCTTGGTCAATATGGTGATGGTGTTGCCGCTGGTGATTCCTGAAATTTTATTGGGCGTGGCGCTCTTGATGGTGTTTGTGTTGTGCCGGATCCCCTTGGGGTTCGGCACCATTATTATCGGGCATATGGTGTTCAATCTGCCGCTGACCGTCGTGATCGTACGGGCCCGCCTTCGCAAACTTGATCCGGCGTGGGAAGATGCGGCCCGGGATTTGGGCGCCACGCCATGGAATGTGCTTACCCGCATCACGCTTCCCATGCTGCGCCCGGCTATTTGGGGTGCGGCTCTTCTGGGTTTTACCGTGTCACTGGACGACTTTGTGGTGACATTTTTTGTCGCCGGTCCGGGGTCCACGACGTTACCGCTCAAAGTCTTTTCGATGATCAAAACGGGAATTACCCCGGAGATCAATGCCCTATCGGCCGTGATGGTGGTGGTCTCCATGATTTGCGTGGGATTATCGTGGCTCTTTCAACAACGGTCAACCGTGGGTTCCTCGGAATCCACTCTTTCCTGAAAATTCGCGTATCATGAATAACATGAAAATGGTGCTCCGGTGTCTTGTGCTGCTGCCCCTGGCGGTCATCGGAGGCTGTTCGGAATCCTCCACCTCCTCTGATTCAAACACTTCCTCGCGTCCAACCCTCTATTACTTCACGTGGTCGGATTATGTGGATCCGGAGGTTGTGGCGAAGTTTGAAGCAGCCAGAGGGGTTCGCGTGGTGGTGGATTCGTTTAGCAGCAATGAGGAATTATTGGCAAAAGTGCAAACCGGCATGACCGGCTATGATGTCGTCGTGCCTTCCGACTTTATGGCTGGCATCATGGGCCGGTTGGGCTTGCTCGCTGAGCTGGAGCTCGAACGAATTCCCAATGTGCGGGATCTGGAGTCTCACCTGCAAGAGCTCCCGTTTGATCCTACCAACCGTTTTTCTATTCCGTATTTTTGGGGAACGGTCGGGATTGGCTATAACGCGGATGTGGTGACAGAACCGCCAACGAGTTGGGAAGCCTTATGGGACCCTCAATTCTCGGGTCGCATCAGTATGCTAAACGATGAACGGGAAGTGTTCGGGTTGGCGCTCCGGGCTTTGGGGTATTCCTTAAATAGTGTCGATCCTCAGGCCATTCAACAGGCCAAACATAAATTGATTGTGCAAAAACCATTGGTCAAAGCCTACACGAGTGACCAATTTGATCAGCTCCTCGTGGCCGGAGAAGTTGTGTTGGCGCATGCGTGGGGCGGGCCGGTCGCTAGGGCCATGCGTGAGCGGCCGTCAATCCGGTATGTCATCCCTCAAGAAGGAGGGACGATTTGGACGGATTGCCTGGCAGTCTTAGCCAGTTCTCCCAATCAAGCATTGGCGATGGATTTCATTAATTATCTCCTGGATGAAGAGGTGGCGCTTCTCACGTCGAAGCGACTATTATTTGCGTCGGCCAATCGCCATGTCCGGGATCGGCTGCCCGCCAATATTCGCGACAATCATGCCGTGTACCCGCCTGGCGATATTCTTCCGCGGATGGAATGGATGGAAGATGTGCAGGATGCGATCCGGTATTATGATCGAGCCTGGACAGAGCTGAAAGTGCAGTAGGTTGGCTTGACCGTTTTAGCCATCTGCTACTAGACTAAATAATTGACGAGAATCATATCAGAGGATTCACGAAAGGAAATTCCATGACTCAGCGAATCACAGTCCGGTCACAGGCCTTGTCCTGGATGATCGTCGCCTTCTTGCTGGCAGGGATTCCCGTATGGGCGGAACAGGGTCGCGACAGTTCAGACAAGCACCTGGCGCAACTTCCCTATGAGCCTCCTCCCCAGCCTGAATACACCCCCGGAGAAGAGGCGACTCCAGCCCCTGAAATCTTAACTCCACAGGATCAGGACCGTCTGGAATCACTCATTCCCCTGCTGGCGGGACGGCAGGAATTATGGGCCATTGGAGAGTTTGTTCATTATGGGAAACATTCAGTCCCCTTTTTAGTCAAAGCGCTCAAGATGCCGGGATCGCGAGTCCGGTTCAATGCGGTGGAAACCCTATCCATGATCAAGGATCCGTCCGGGATCCCGGGGTTGCTGGAGGTCGCCATGAACGCGGATGAAGAATCGAGAATCCGGTCCCATGCCCTGCGGGTGGCCACACGACTTGACCCTAACCAGGTTATTCCGGCCTTAGAGGTCATGGTGAAAGATCCCAATTCCACAATAAGGAATACCGCCGTGTTCGAAACACGGAATGTTCATCGGAAAGAAGTCCTGCCGATCATTATCAGCGCGATTACCGATCCGGAGCAGTATGTGTCGATCACGGCGCGAGATTCTTTTTGGCTACTCACTCGCTTCAGTGGCTCAATCCATGATTGGGAAGTCTCCACTCCCGAAGACCGGAAGGAGTGGGTGAAGGAATGGTGGACCTGGTGGGAAGAGCATAAAGAACAATTCGGGGATAGGCTCCCGTCTCCCGAACCGCCTCCGGAAAACCCGAATGTGAGTTAAAAGTAGATCCAGGAATAACCGAAGGGGGTCGGGGATAATGCCCGACTGTGCTGCGATGAGTCAAAATTTCATGAGACGAAGGACGTAGAAGATCGCGAGAAGGAGTGAGATGCATGGCGGTATTACCTATTGCAAAAATCGGCAACCCGGTTCTCCGGCAACAAGCCAAGCCTGTCGACCCCGCAACGATCGGGAGTCGACGAATTCAGGAATTTATCGATGATATGTTTGAAACCATGGTTCATTATGAGGGGATCGGATTGGCGGCTCCTCAGGTGGCCCTTTCGGAACAGATTGTCGTGATGGAATGTGAGGGAAAGGATGGCATTCCGAAGACCGTCTTAATTAATCCCAAAATTGTCTTTTATAGCCCGTCGCAAAGTGAAATGTGGGAAGGGTGTCTCAGTATCGATAACATGCGAGGGAAGGTGGTCAGGCCATCGATGATCCGGGTCCAGGCGTATGATCGACAAGGGGTGCTCCAGGACTTCGAAGCGAACGGGCTCTATGCGGTGTGCATCCAACACGAAATGGACCACCTCATCGGTAAACTGTTCATTGATCGGATGGCCGACCTCTCGACCTTGACCCAATTGGAAGAGTTTGATGCGTATTGGCGGCAAGAACCCGCCGCGGTGATTTAACGCCTCATTGGAAGAGCTGACCGCCGATCGTCTTCCACTCATCGATTCCACGAGTCCGTTTCTGTGATTCTTCACGGGATCACGCCATCTGTCGAAGAAAAAGGTTTCTAAACCCTCTGTGAAATCTCTGCTCCGAGTCCTGGCGTATCTGGCTCCTTACCGGGGATTGGTGTGCCTGACCTTCTTCTTTGCCGCCCTCACCACGGCGTTGGAACTGCTTCCCCCCTGGCTCATCAAAGTGGTGATCGATGACGTCATCCCCGCGAAAAATATGGATGCGCTGACGTGGGTGCTTGTCGGATTACTTTTCGCCTACGGGCTCAAAAATCTGTGTAATGCGCTCCGGATCCGGTTCAATAACACTCTCGAGCAACGGGTGGTCCATCGTCTTCGACAACAGGTGTTTACGGCCCTGCAACGGCTGTCACTGAATTATTATGAAAACCGGTCGACGGGAGAAATCATGTCGCGTGTCGTCAACGATACCGAGCACGTGCAGAGAATTTTCATTGACGGGTTTGAAGGCATGTTAACCGCCACCCTGACCTTAGTGGGCATTACCACCATTTTATTTATGCTGAACTGGAAACTGGCCCTGTTAGTCCTGCTGCCGATCCCGATTTTAATTATAGGAGGCGTGGGATTCACCCGCCGGGTGCACCGGTATTATCACGATATCCGTCAACGAGCGGCTGAGTTAAACGGCTATCTTCAGGATGCCCTGTCCGGGATTCGGGAGACGATGGGATTCAATCGACAACCCTATGAACAGGCTCGCTTTCAGGACATGAGTCAACAATACAGCCAAGCCAACCTGAAAGCCATGTACTTATGGTCGATCTATTCTCCGGGAATGATTTTTATCGGAAGCCTGGGGACCGTCTTGATCGTGTGGTATGGAGCGGGTGAAGTGGTTGCCGGGCGTCTCACCACGGGTGAATTGGTCATGTTTTTATCGTACCTCGTGTTGTTTTATACCCCCGTCAATCAAATTCATGCCGTAAATCATCTTTTACAGCATGCCCTGGCGGCCGGGGAACGGGTCTTCGACGTCTTGGATGCCAAGCCGGCGGTGCCAGACGAGGGGTACCTTCGCCTTGCTCAACCCCGGTTGTCGGGAAAAGTCGAGTGGAAGGATATGGCGTTTGCCTATCGGCCCGAGATGCCCGTCTATCAACATTTTTCTCTGATGGTTGAGCCTGGGGAGCATATCGCGTTGGTTGGGCCGAGCGGTGTGGGAAAAAGTACCCTGATGAAGCTTCTTTTCCGGTATTACGATGTGGGGGCGGGGGCGATTGAACTCGATGGGTACGACATCCGGGATCTCCCGTTGTCCTACCTTCGAGAACAAATTGGATTTGTGCAGCAAGAACCCTTTTTGTTTAATGGCACGGTGCGGGCCAATCTCGCGTATGGGGACTTGTCGGCTTCACACGATCGAATTGAAGCCGTGGCGCGGGCCGCGCAATCCCATGAATTTATTCAGGCGCTTCCTGACGGGTATGACACCTGGATCGGGGAACGCGGGGTGAAATTGTCAGTCGGACAAAAGCAGCGCATCGCCATTGCCCGGGTGTTGCTCAAAGATCCTCCTATTGTGGTCATGGATGAAGCCACCTCCAATATCGATACGGAAACAGAGGTGGAAATTCGCATGGCCATGAATGAGTTGATGCGCGGACGGACGACGTTTATCATTGCCCATCGGCTGTCTACCCTGCAAACCGTGGATCGGATTGTCGTCCTGGATCATGGACAGATTATTGAGGAAGGCGACCATACGACCTTACTGGCGAAAGGGGGCCTGTATGCGGGTCTGTATGAAGCCCAATTTCATGCGTAACCGGGCGCCACAGACATCCGCCTACCGAATGCCCGTGGTCTGTGTCGGTGTGTGGATGCGGACGTGAACTGAGCAGCTGGGTGTGTCGGGAGGGGAGGGATGACCGCGAAATGTCCGATGTGTGGCAAAACGGCAAAGTGGGAAGGGAATGTCTTTCGGCCATTTTGTTCCGAACGATGCAAATTATTAGATTTGGAAGGATGGTTTAGCGAGCGGTATCGCATTCCAAAAGCGGAAGAAGATGAGTCGGATGAGACGGCCCGTGAAAATGGACCGCCAGCTTCCGACCAGGAAAAGACATAATCTGGAGAATTAGGCATGCCCAAAATGATCACCGCCAAACGTCGGGATGACGAAACGGATAAAGCGCAGGAATTTGTCAAGACTAATATCCTTTTTCCCGCAAGTTTGTTGGGGTTGATCGCCATTGTCGTTGGGGTAATCGCGTTAGGTGTTCAACTCTGGTCGGGGACCTACGGGTGGGAAACCTTCACCTACAGTTCCGGACTCATTGTGGCAGGAGTCCTTCTGGGATTGATCCATACCAAATACCAACAATATCTCTTGCGGGAGTTTCCCGGGTATTTTGCCAACCGGATGAAAGCTTTTACCCACCGGTCGATTCGCAAGGCGAAGAAGGCGATCTCGGATGGTGATATTGAGCACCGAGGGCGTGGATTCATCCCATTATGGTATTTTCTGGGAATTGTGACGTTTTTCACGCTTTCAGGATTAGCGGTGGCGTCGGGCTTTCTCGAGCCGATCGCGGCCTTTGCCTTACCGTGGGCAGGATATTTCTGGGCAAAGATGTTCTTTTGGAAAGGGCTGGTGTTGCCGACAGGACACAAAAGAAAATGATGCCTTGAATGCGGTTTCTTTTCGGATGACACGGACCGGATTACGGCTTGGACTCTGAACCATGCCGGGGTTTGGATGAAGGACGGTCGTGGAGCAGAGATTCAAGGTGTTGGACGTGCTTCTGAAGAGCCCGCAGTTCCTTGCGCAATTCGGGGAGTTGGTATTGAATGACCTGCGACCGTCGCCAGATTCCATGTTCGACCGCCGGCCGCCCACCCACAACCTGACCGGATTTTACATCATTGGTCACCCCCGACCCAGCGGCAATCTTCACCTGATTCCCGATTTTTACATGATCCACCAGTCCGGACTGACCGCCCACCATGACATGATGGCCTAACACCGTACTTCCCGCAATCCCCACTTGTGCCACCAGAATGCAGTCTTCCCCGATCACCACGTTGTGGGCGATCTGAACCTGATTGTCAATCTTCGTGCCGCGCTTAATGATGGTGCTGCCGAATGTTGCCCGATCCACGGTTACATTGGCCCCGAGTTCGACATCATCTTCAATGACGACCCGACCCAATTGCGGAATTTTATGGTGGCGACCTTCATGCTGCACATAGCCGAATCCGTCACTTCCGATGACGGTGCCGCTATGCACAATCACTCGATTGCCGATCACACACCCGGTCAGCAACGAGACATGAGGATAGAGAATACACTCGTCTCCAATGATCGTATCGTCGCCAATATGGACACCGGCATGGATAGTGACGCCGGAGCCGATTTTGGCGCGGTCACCGATGGTGACGAGTGCCCCAATAGACATGTCCGGACCGATGCGGACATCGAGTCCCTTCACGGCAGTGGGATGAATGCCACGCGGGGGGAGAGGCGGCAGGAAAAATTTCTGCGCCAAGGCCGTGACGGCGAACAAGGGATTGGGGACAATCAATTGCGGGCGAGGATCGTCAGGAATAGGATGGGTCACGATAAAGGCCGCGGCCTGTGACTGCCGTGCGGCTTCCTGAAAAGAAGGCTTCAGAACAAACGAGACATCTCCACATGAGGCCCCCTCAAGATGTGAGAGGCCTGTAATCAACACATCGGGTGAACCGTGGATCGTGGCGTGAATGGCCTGGGCCAATTCCTGAAGAGGGATATTCACTGACTGTGAGGAAGACGGTAACGTCATGTTTGCGGTTTTTTGGAATGGATGGGGCTCTTGGTCTTCGTGGCAGAATGGGATGCGTGTTTGGCCGGGGGTGTGGCTTGAGGAACGGAGAGGGATTTTCCTGCAAGTTGGGTGCGTTCATTCAGGTAGAGAACCACATCGCCGATGGTCGTTAACCGTCCAAAATCTTCATCCGGTATTTGAAGGTCAAATGCTGTTTCGACTTCATAGACCAATTCGATCGTTTGCAGGGAGTCCAAACCTAAATCATCACGAAGAGAATCCTCCGGATGCAGACTGGAGGGTTCGAGGCGCAAGTATTTACCTAAGGTATGATACACCTGCTGACTGATCCCAAGAGATTTTGGCAAGGAGGATTTCATGAAAATTTCTTCAAAACCAAGACAGCATTGTTACTGCCGAACCCAAAGGCATTGACCAACCCCACCCGAACGGATTTTTTTTGTACCTTATTAGAAATCCCCGGCAAGGCACAATGGGGATCCGGATCATCATAGTTCACGGTGGGGTGTAGTATACCAGTTTGAAGGGATAAGGCCGAGACAATTGTGCCGATGGCGCCGGCCGCGCCCAGCGTGTGGCCAATGAGCGATTTGGTGGCATTCACCACGATGGTATTCAGACGTTTTCCCAAGACCGCCCGTAACCCCTTGACCTCTACATCGTCCCCGACCATGGTGGATGTCGCATGGGCATTCACATAGTCAACCTGGGCGGGAGAGACTCCCGCATCCTTCAGAGCCAGACTGACCGTTCGCGCGATATCGGATCCGTCCTCTCTAGGAATCACCATATGATATGCCTCACTGGCGGCGGCATAGCCGATCAGTTCCGCATAAATCCGGGCTTTTCGACGGGTGGCATGGCGAAGCGATTCCACAATCAGTGTGCCGGCTCCTTCGCCCATCACAAATCCGTCCCGCCCTCGATCGAAAGGTCTGGAAGCCTTGGCGGGATGGTCATTGTATTTGGTGGATAAGGCACGCAAAGAACAAAAACCCGCAAAAACCAACGGGGTGATGCTGGCGTCGGCTCCTGAGGCGATCACGATATCGGCCTGGCCCAGGCGAATGGCCTGCATGGCTTGTCCGATAGAATGAATGCTGGATGAGCAGGCTGTGGAAATCGTCAGGTTGGGTCCCTTCGCGCCAAAGGCCAGAGCAAGAATTCCCGAGGCCGAGTTCAGCGTAATCGTCGGAATAAAGTTTGGGTGGACGCGATGAGGCTTTTGAGATTGATACAGGGTGGTGAGTTCACGTTCCCCCATCATCATTCCACCCATTCCCACCCCTGCCATCACCCCGATCCGCTCTGCCCGTTCCTTTGCCAGGCACAGTCCACTGTCCTGGATGGCTTCCCGGGTGGCCGCCAGCGCGAATTGCGCATATCGGTCCACCCGAGAGGAGAATTTATCTTCTGAAGGATCAGGGAGTTGAAAGTGAGAAACCTGCCCCGCGACACGGGAACGATACGATTCCATGGGGAAATCGCCAAAAGAGGAAATGGCTGTGACACCTGTTTGGCCTTTAAGGGCGGCCTTCCAGAAAGAAGAAACGCCAATACCGATTGGAGACACGATACCGAGTCCTGTAATGACCACACGTGATGCCATAGACTTCTCCGGTTCAAAGGTCATAACCTACCAGAACTTTGACCAAATAGGGAGGGGGTAAAACGTGGCAGAAATTTTGCTTATCCCCCAGGTCTCTGCGGCAGAAACTCTAGTGTCGTGTCTCAATGTCAGCCTTACCATCCGTTCGTGCTGAGCCTGTCGGAAGGACGGTCGAAGCATGAACGAACCCACTTGAAATCATTCCCTCTTCGACAAGCCTGCCCTGAGCAAAGGCGAAGGGCTCCGGGCGAACGGAAGGAATCAAGATATTTTTATATTTTAGGGACACCACATTAGGATTAGGATGTCATATCTGCGGTTTTGGGCAGGTTGCGATCTCCTTTCCGGTATTCCTGGGGGGTGTTGAGCCTATCCTTGTTGCTGGCGGTTAGGAGGGCGTGACCACTTCATTAACGTGGCCCTACTCACTGCTTAGTGTAATTGTTCAGGTTGGCTTTTCACATGTTTCAAAGAAGAATGGTCTCATATCAACCCAATATTTTCACGGTGGTATCACCATGAGGACTGCTGAAAAAAGGAGGGAGTTATGATGGAGAAAAAACAGATTGTGGCCCAGCTGCTTGCAGCCAAAAAGGCCTCAGGAAAAATCTACGACCAGCTTGCGAAAGCCCTGGGGCTGTGCAATGTCTATGTCGCGCAGTTGTTTCGCTTGCAGGTTCAACTCAAGAAGGAAACGGAAGCGAACCTGGTCACACCCGTGCCGGGACTCACAGGCAATCTGCTCGAAGTCCCGAAGTGATGCGAGAGTGTCCCATGCGATCCTATGATCTGGCCGTTCTGCAGGAACCGCATATTTATCGTATGACTGAGGTGTGCGCTCATTATGGTGAGTCGATCCTCGACATCATGCATGAGCAGCTTGGCGATGGTATTATGTCGGCGATCGATTTCAAACTGACGGTCGAGCAGATCAAGGGCGACAAAGGAAAGGACCGCGTATTAATGACCTGGAACGGAAAGTTCCTGCCGCATATCGAACAGACCGTATAAGGGTGAGGAGGACCCGAGCTCCTGAAATATCCGGTCCTGAAAAGTTGCCGTCCTGGTTGGTCGTGATGAGACGGAATTCATTGAGGGCCGTTTGGATGGAGGTACGTTGATCGGCACCATGCGAGGCAATAGGGCAAATGGAAGATCCATCACGCGCCCATGGATGGGGGCGGAAATGGTGCTCCATTTGCTCGCTGAAAGAAAGAAACGGATCTTTCGCATCCGGGATGCAAACCACACGAAGCGTGGCAGGAAATGACCAGGCACGCCGGGCTGCCGGCTAAACCAGCTTCCATCTTACGACAGCCGCTGGATGCGGTGTTATTTGACATGGATGGTGTCGTTACCGATACGGCGAATGTGCACGCTGCCGCCTGGCAGAGTCTCTTCGACGAATTCCTGAAGGAGCGGGCAGATCGCGATGGGATGGAGTATCAGCCTTTTGACCCGCGGAAAGAATACCGTCAGTACGTTGATGGCAAACCGCGGTATGACGGGGTTAAGAGTTTCCTGGATTCGCGTAGAATCCAGCTACCCTACGGTCACGAGGACGACGGGCCGGACCGTGAATCGGTGTGCGGACTCGGCAACCGCAAGGATCGACATTTTCAGGCCTGGCTTGAAGCCCATCAGGTCCGCTCCTACCCGGGAACGGTCAAGCTCATCAGAGAACTGCGTCGAGTCGGGGTGAAGACTGCGGTGTTCTCCGCCAGCTGCAATGCAGAAGCGGTGTTGCGCAATGCCGGAGTGTTTGACCTGTTTGACGCTAAGGTCGACGGCCGCGACCTGGTCCGGCTTGGTTTTCCCGGCAAACCTGATCCGGCGATGCTCCTGGAGGCGGCCAGGCAATTGGGCGCGGCGCCCGGGCACACCGCGGTGTTAGAGGACGCCATTGCCGGCATCGAGGCCGGGGTCGCCGGCGGATTTGGCCTCGTGATCGGCGTGGCTCGTGGTGACGACGTCGATGATTTACAAAGGGCCGGCGCGCATCTCCTCGTGCATGACGTGAGTGAACTTATCCTCAGTGAAAACACGCGATTGATCGTCAAGACCCTGTCAGATTTGCCGTCCGTATGGGATCGGGAAGAGGAAATACGGCGCCGGGTGTCGGGAAAGCCCCTGGCCGTGTTCCTGGATTACGACGGGACGCTCACGCCCATTGTGCAGGACCATACCCGGGCCTGGCTTTCCGGGGACATGCGTGCGGCCGTGGCGGAACTCGGCAAGCGTTGCACGGTGGTCATTGTGAGCGGACGTGATCTCAACATGCTGCGGGGTCTGGTCGAACTGGATTCCGTGGGCTATGTGGGTAGCCATGGATTCGAAATCCTCAGTCCAGAAGGTTCCAGCGGAAGCCTGAAACGAGGTGTTGAATTTCTGTCGGAACTTGATCTGGTGGAGCAGGAGCTGCGAGAGCGGCTGGCCGGCATCAAAGGCCATGCGATCGAACGGAAGAGGTTTTCCATCGCCCTGCACTATCGGCAGGTTGGTAACGACGACATCGGGAAGCTTGAGCCAATCCTCGACCGGCTGCTCGCCGACCATCCAAGCTTGTGCCGGGGATACGGCAAGAAGGTGTTCGAGCTCAAACCGGATATCGCCTGGAATAAGGGTTATGCCGTACTCTGGCTCCTGGAACGGTTCGGTCTCGATCGACTTGAAGTCATACCGGTCTACATCGGGGACGATCTGACTGACGAAGATGCGTTTCAGGTGCTCGCCGGCCGTGGCCTGACCGTTGTCGTACGGGACAATGGAACGCGACAGACAGCGGCGGACTTTGCTGTCACCGACACGAGGGACGTCAAGCGGTTCCTCGAAATGCTGGCCTCGATTGCCGTTGATACGCAGGAGGCCGAGGGTAGGGGATGGTAATGCGGGAAGGGGAGCGGCTGTAATGAACAACTGGCATTTGGTGTATAAAGGCTACGTTCCGGGTCAGGAGGGGCTACGTGAAGCCCTCTGCACGCTGGGCAATGGCTATTTCGGGACCAGAGGTGCCGCTCCGGATTCCGTGGCCGACAACGTGCACTATCCGGGAACCTATCTGGCAGGCGGATATAACCGCCTCACAACCGAGATTGCGGGCCGTACGATCGAGAATGAGGATCTCGTCAATCTGCCCAACTGGCTGCCGCTCACATTTCGCATTGACGATGGCGAATGGTTCAGGCTGGACGACGTGGACATCCTGTCGTTTCGTCAGGAACTCGACCTCAAGCGCGGACTGCTTCGTCGTGACCTGCGGGTTCGGGATGCCCTTGGCCATACCACATGTTGGAGCGAACGTCGTCTCGTCAGCATGTCTGATCCCCACCTCGCCGGGCTTTGCGTCGAATTGACGCCAGAGGATTGGTCGGGTCAACTGACGGTCCGTTCCGCTCTGGACGGACGCGTGACGAACAACGGGGTGCCGCGGTATCGCGATCTGGCCAAGCAGCACCTCGACGTTCTCGAACTGGACCATATGGGAGCGGACGGGATCTTTCTGCGTTGCCGCACAACACAGTCTCTGATCGGCATTGCTCAGACGGCGCGCACTCGCCTGTATCGCGAGAACCGCCAGGACGAGGCCAAGCAGTACACAAGCGTCCTGGAGGGGGAGGTCGTTCAGGAAATGACCTGTAGCGTGCGGGAAGGGGAGTCGATCGTCGTAGAGAAAATTGTGGCGCTGCATACCTCTCGCGATCCGGGGATATCCGAACCGGGACTCGAAGCCTGGAGGACATTAGAGCAGGCCGGAAGATTCGATGAGCTTCTTGTGGCGCACGAGGTCGCTTGGAAGCACCTGTGGGAGACATGCGATATCGACCTGCGCGACGGCGAGGTCTCGGAAATCCCGCTGAAACTGCACGTCCACATTTTTCACCTGCTGCAAACCGCCTCGATCCATGCGATTGATCTCGACATCGGGGTTCCGGCACGAGGTTGGCATGGCGAGGCTTATCGCGGGCACATCTTCTGGGATGAGCTATTCATTTTTCCGTTCTTGAGCCTCCGCATCCCGACGCTGACCCGGGAATTGCTGCGCTACCGCTACCGGAGGCTTCCCGAGGCACGGCGGGCCGCGCGAGAAGCCGGGTATGAAGGGGCCATGTTTCCCTGGCAGAGCGGGAGCAATGGAAGGGAAGAAACCCAGCGGGTGCATCTCAATCCGGAATCGGGGCGCTGGATTCCCGACAATACGCACCGGCAGCGTCACATCAATTCGGCGATTGCCTACAACATCTGGTAGTACTACCAGGTCTCGGACGACCACGAATTCCTCTATTTCTACGGTGCCGAAATGCTGTTCGAGATTGCCCGCTTCTGGACGAGCATCGCCACCTATAACCCGGCGCTCGACCGGTATGAGATCAAGGGGGTCATGGGGCCGGATGAGTATCACACCGCCTATCCGGACGCCGATCCGGAGAAGGAAGGCGGGATCGACAATAATGCGTATACGAATGTCCTGGCCGCGTGGGTGTTGACCAGGGCTTGTGACGTCGTCGACCTGCTCCCCGCAATCCACAGTGCTCAGTTATTTGAACGCCTTGGCCTGAAACTCAGTGAAATTGATCGCTGGGACGACATCAGCCGCAGGCTACGGGTTCCGTTTCACGGAGAGGGTATCATCAGCCAGTTCGACGGGTACGAAGACCTCGAAGAGTTCGACTGGCAAGGTTATCGAGACAAATACGGGGATATCCACCGTCTTGATCGTCTGCTGGAGGCCGAAGGGGATACACCGAATCGATACAAGATTTCCAAGCAGGCCGACGTGCTGATGCTGTTCTATCTGTTTTCCGCAGACGAGTTATTTCTCCTCTTTGAGCAACTCGGTTACCCGTTTGCTCACGACACCATCCCCAAGAACATCAACTATTACCTGGCCCGCACTTCGCATGGATCGACGCTGAGCGAAGTGGCCCATTCCTGGGTGCTGGCACGGTCGAACCGATCGCGTTCATGGCATCTCTTTCAGGGGGCGCTCGACTGCGATCTCGCCGACAGGCAGGGCGGCACGACGCCGGAGGGCATTCATGTCGGCGCGATGGCCGGCACCATCGATCTGATCCAGCGGTGTTATATCGGCATCGAAATGCGCGCCAACATCCTGCATTTCGACCCCGCGCTTCCCGACGACCTGGGGCGGGTGAAGGTACAACTGCGCTATCGACGGCAGTTGCTTGACGTGGAGGTGAACCACGATCTGCTGCGGATCAGTAGCCGGTCCTTCACGTCCTCCCCGATCACGGTTGCCTACCGGGGGCGTTATCGCGACCTGGCTCCAGGGGATATGTGCGAGTTCCGCCTGCTCAAACCCCAGGAGCGGGATCGTGACGAGAACCGTGCGTCCCGAGGCTCAAAAATGGAGTGAGGTTCTGACCCAAGCCTACGGTTCGCCTGGGTGTCTCCACGCAAGAGAGAAGAGTGAGCGGGTTGGAGGCAAAACATCCTTTCTTTATGCCTCTTCATGCCAGCGGTTCCTGGCCTGCCCTCTAAATGGGGCAGGGGAGGTCTCCGGTTCAGGCGGGCATAAGATCTCTCTCTTCAACGAACAACAAGGCTTTTATCATGGACAGAATCAGGGGAGGGGAGAGCGATGGAATGTCGCCATTAAAGTTAATGTATAAGATTAATTTTAACATGAAGTTGTTTTTTCTATTTCTCCAAAGTCGGCGCCATAAATGAGTTTTTCCAACTCTTTTTCCATCGTCTGAAGGTGTAATTTTCAGCTATTACAAAAGCGGATATTCGCGCTTCCAGTATGCGGAAATGTGATGGGGCATTCTGGTAAGTTGAAGTAAAATATAATCTATAACTTTAAAAATTTTTAGCTTATGAAAAAGGGTGGATCAAGGGGCTAGGGGCTCCGGGCAGCGGTCAGGATTTGTTCCTGCCCCACCACACAAAGGCATAGGCACCGAGGTTCACCAGAATGACCGCCAACCCTAAAATATATTGGATTCCTGGAGTGAGACCTGAAGGATAGATGAGGGGAAGGGCATAATGTTCTATAAAACCTCCCCCGTATCCGGCGTCACCGCCGGCCTGGCGGAGCCGGTTTTCCAAGGGAGTGAGGGGGCAGATCCACCCGCCAAACTCCAGTGCCGCCCCCCATAGTGCAGCCGGCAGATGAACCCACGGGATCCAGCGCCAACACATCGTGAGCAAGCCTCCGACCAACACAAAGACAATGAAGCCGAAGTGGATCAGAAGGACAAGGTCAGCAAGGGCTTGCCAAAGCATTGAGGCGCTCCAAATAACAAAACACCCAAAATGAGCTGTTGGAAAAGTATGCCTTGAGCGAATGAGCCTCCAGATATGATTCACATACCCAAGGACTGTTTCTTCCATTCTTCGTGGAGCCAGAACACCGCGCACTCCAATCAGGATGGTGTAAAATATCATCTGGAGGTCGGTCCATCATCGTGTCATGTGCATGTCCGGGGGGAAGAATACCATGAATCATCCTAGCGCATTCCCGGGAACTCCGGTTCCTTCTCACTCGCATCGAGCGGCAGGGATGCGGCAAGGGCTATTCCAGATTCTGCCAACGATCCACCGGGAGGGACAGGTTGCCGGGGCCCGTTTTACCTGGATCAGACGCCCGGTGGGTCTCATCCTGGGGATAGGATGGATGGTGGCGATGGCTCCATGGGCCTTGGGCAGCCATAGAGGTGTCGGGGATCACCATGTGGCTTCGGAAACCGTCACTGAAGAAACTGTGGGATATGCAATCCCCGACGCGCCGTTTCAGGTATTTCTCCATGAGGGAAAAGAAACAGACGAAGAGGGAAGCCGTAGCCGGGTCCGGGCTAATGCGGCGCTCCAGACCGTCGTTGAGGCGTTCGGCCACATGATGGAACATCGAACCGACTATGCCCGATTTCATGAAGCCCTGACCAAAGGGGCCCTGCACCAGGTCATCATTGAACCGAAAGTCGTGAACCGCGAGGGCAAAGAATTTTTATTGCTGGTGGTCCGCACCTCACGCCCCGGCCAAGTCAATCTCCTCATGAGTGCCTCTGCTCTCGAAGAACAGGGCTACCTCAATCATTCGGAACAACTGGTGCCGGTTCTGGCCAGAGAATTCCAATGGGTTGTGAGTAAAGTCGACACCACGCCCAAACGCCAGACGACAGGGGAGCGCGCCGATCTCAAGCAGGTTCCGATTAAAACCAATCAAGAGATTGGGGAACTCTCAGGGGAGGAACGGGAGCAAGTCCTCCAAAACCTATTTCGCACCTATCTTATCACCGTCGATCGGCATGCAAGTCTGGATGGGCAACCTTATTATGAAACCGGGACCACCATACGGCTTCCGCCCGCTCAACCGGATTCCACCATCAAGCTTTATGACATTCGGGTACGGGAGGCGCTGCAGAAGATTGTGGGCGAGCCCTATTTTCAGGAGCACACTCCGAAGGCCGTGAGGAGCCTGCTTAATGGAAAAATATGGAATGTGGCATTTGCCAACATCCCCGATCGCGATTGGGTTACACGAACCCGTGTGGTCCCCAAAGAGCAATCAATCAAGGTAGGCGCACAGGATAAAACCATTCAACCGGCCATTATTCTCATCAATATCCATCGGACCGCCGCGCCGGAAGATCCCTTCTATGAAGTGGCGAAAGACCTACCCATGGGCGCGCTTCCGGCCGATACCCTGGCACGCGTCATCGCACAAGAAATCCAAAACAACATCACGGAAAAGTCGATGCGAGGCCACGTGGCCCAGGATGAACTCACCGCTCCCCAATGATCGGAGACGTAAAATACTCTCCCGGCAAATAGGGAAGATAATCCCGTGGGGCTTAGTGGGCTCCATTCACAAAACGCTTACTCCATCCGGCTAAATCTTTAATATGACGAAGAGGATGAAGGCGAGCCATGGTATCGGGAACGATCGCAAACCCATAATCCGTGTGATCCCCTCCTCTCGCGCCCGGGAGTTGGGCTGATGTGAGATCTCCCACCAAAGGAGAATACACGGTTTTTGAAAATGGCCGGGGATGCCAGGTGATGACAAAGTCAGGAAGCAAGATATTCCGATCGCCCGGAAAGATTTGATGAGTATCGATGATTTCATTAACGAGTCGGGCATCGGTATCCCGATCGCGCAATTCTAAAAACACGCTCTTTATAAACTCGACATAGCTGTCATGCAACTTACTGTGTGGTTCCAACATGCCTTGCGATTCCCTGCCGATAAGGTTAAGACGTAATTCTGTTCGAATATCCGTTCGCAAAGCGAATCCGGGAGTCACGGCCCAATCCAGTCCGCCGATCATTTCCTTTTCCACGACCCATTGTCTCACCACATCCGGTGAAGAGGCGCCGATGGCATATTGTAATCTGGGTGGCACAGTTTTGCGCAGGTAGGGAATCAGGCTGTTCGCTTTCCACGGGTGTTTGGGTGGAATATGGCAATGGGTTTCTAAAAATACCTCATTGATTTTCTTCATCAGTGGACGGACAAGATGCCCCTGGGCATAATCCCTGGCCATCCCGTGCGCAGAAAAAATCACCACAGTGGTCTCATCATCTATCTGATCAACAATGCGCCCTAACGCCCGGTCGACCGCTTGATAAATCTCTAAAAGCGGCGTGACCCGGTCAAACGCTTTTTCATCTTCATCACTGAAAAAGATATGTCCGCCCCGATGCGTTTCTCCAAACACGGCAATCAACACTTCCCAATCCGGCATTCCCGCCAATTCCAAAATGAGCTGGCCTTTTAACTCCGCACTCTTGATCAGTTGCTGGTGAATCGTGTGGAGTTCTGTGGAAGTTTTTTGAATGGGTGTTTCCCGTCCGATTGGACTTTTTCCCATCCGGTTGATGAGGGCTTGCGCGCGGTCCTGATTGCAGCCGACAGGAAAGGTTTGCCCATGGGTGGCCCAGTCGGTAATCTCAAGTCCCTTTTTTAACGCAACGGGAAAACTATAGGGAATATCCAGCACGATGACGTGATGGCCCGCCTGTTCGATTTCCTGCCAGAACGGACGATAATAACACCAGTCAGCACCGATACGGCGAATTCCCATGCGTCGGGCATCCCAGACGAGGTGCTGGTAGATGCCATGCACGCCTGGCTCCGCCCCGTTATAAAACGTTGGCCACACGGAGCCGCTCAAGGCTTTCGGGGCATCAAGCGTAAACAATTTTCCGGAATGCAAGTTTTTCTGCAGACACGGTAACGCCGAAGCGCGTGATTGAATATAGTCCTTGTCACCGGCATCCAATCCGAGTAAGACCAAACGCGGCATGTGCATTCTCCCAAAGGCGCCTGAACAGTCAGGCGCGTGATGTGCTCGACGACCTGATTGCTTGACGCTTTTTGGTCGTTCTTCCGGCTTCCTTGTACAGGTGCCGGATGAAGTGGTCTAGTTGAAATGGACACCTCGAAAAGAGCGATAATCGCCGAAGGAGGTGTGTCATGGGAAGTCAAGGAAGGAAACAGTATACGGCAGACTTTAAACGGGAAG
>WHTE01000032.1 GCA_009377845.1 Nitrospirales bacterium
AGAATGGGCAAGGCTCTTAGGGATCGAACTCGTATCGGCACCCGAAGCTATTCTTCACTCAGAATCCGACATTTTTGCGTATGCGGAATATGAAGATCAGGTTCACAAAGAAAATGAGCTCTATGAACGATCTGCATTTGATGGGACATTCAGCCGGATTGTGGTCATTGGGGTCTTAGTGTTCTCTGATGCTATGGTTCCGCAAGGAGCGATCGCCTGGTATGGCAACAATGAGCCGGAGTTGCTTCGCCAGTTTTGGGATCGTATGGGCCAGCTTCGCCCGTCTCTCATGATTACGCACAATGGACTGGGTTTTGATTTGCCATTTATTAAAAAACGGTCAATTATTCATCAAGTTAAACCGCCGTTCGATATCAACCTGGCGAAATTTCGGACTGAACCTGTGTACGATACTATGGCCATTTGGAGTAATTGGGATATGCGGGGGTGGGTAAAATTAGATGTACTTGCCAAAGCCTTGAATGTGGCCACCAAGTCGGGGAGTGGTGCTCAAGTGGCGGAGATGTGGGCTCAGGGGTTACAGAAAGAAACGGCAGACTATTGTCTCCAAGATACCTTTGTGACGTATGCCTGCTATTGCCGGATGACGTTTCGAGATTTGCACGGTCGTGACGAAGTCCTCCAGGGTACTCAATTCATTGATGTAGGGTCATGATCCCTCATGGAGGTGCCGTTTGTTTGAGGCGCTGAATTTCTTCGGTTTGTTGGTCTACTTTTTTTCGTAGATCTCTCAGCTGTTCGTTCAGCGCATCCATTTCGAGGGGAGATCCATCTTTTTGGTCACCGGTAATCTGTGTGCCATGTTTGTTTGGTTGATTCTCTTGGTTGTTTTGGTTTGAGGGCGCGAGGCGTTGATAGTTGATGACAATCCCATGAGACGTGGAGGGGATTGCCATGAAGGCTTGAAGTTCTTCGCCCTTCTTGAAGGCCTCCTCCTGAGAAAAGGTCAGAGAGGTTGTGGTCTGCAGTTTTCGAGAGGAATTTTGTAATTTTGAAGGCATCCCAGAGGATTCTTGACCATCTCTCAATGTCAAAAGAAAATTGGTGGGAGGAAAAACGGCGACGGTTCCCTGGATCAGGGAAGGCTGTTCATTTGTAACTGTGCACCTAAAATGGATAATTTCCTCCGGTGTGGCTTTGGATAAGGCCATGGATAAATGAGGCGCCAAAAAGGCTATCTGTGAGGAAGAAAATACTGGAACTGCGGGAGGGGCCGATAACAGTATCTGTTGGAGCATTCCTCCCTCTTGGCTTTTTGTGATCCCCTTCAAAATTTTTGTGATAAGAGATTCCGGAATCGATGATGGGTGCTTGGGCGCGATTTTCAGGGCGTGAGTCGTTTGCAGGGAAATGAAGCCGTTAGGACTGTTATGTAGGACAGTTTCTACCTCAGGAGTCCAAGAACACTGGAGGTTGAATATTCCTATTGCTGCTACAATCAGCCATCGTTTGGTGAAGGCGAATTGCTTGAGTTGAGGGGAAAGGGAATGATAACGATAACGATAAAGAAGTGGTTGAATCATTGCGGATAGTTGTTTTAAGAAGAAAGTAAGCGTATTCCCTACAAGGAAATTGGGAGGGGAGAATTGATTTTGATTACGCCTGGCGAATCCCACAGGCACGGGCAATTCCGTCCTGATAGCGTGACCACAGGTTCAAGGCCTCTTCTAATCGAGAGATGACCTGGAGTTGTTGACTGCTTTCATCGGTGTGGTGAGTGACCATGTCGTACACGGCTTTTCGAGATCCTGGGGCAAACATATGTTGTGCCCGAATATAATCCATGAATGCCGGCGATAGGCCTTGGTGTTGAGCCAAGGGATGTTTTCGGATGATATCTTCGATTTCTTCCTGATTTTGGGAAGGCTTTGGATATAATACTTCCTCTGGGTCGTTGGCGGTTCCTTTAATGAAAATGGAGAGTACCGTAGCTCCCACAGACCAATCTTCCTCCTGGCAAATTTCATTTAACCATTCTCTATATCCTCGACTTGAAGCCAAGAGCTCGACATCCCGAAAGCCAGCCCTGTCGAACCCGAGCCCATTCATCATATGGAGAAATAATTCTTGGTGAGGTTGTCCGAGAGAGAATCCTCCGGTTTCCTCCTCATAGATAATGGTGGCTAGCCGTCGGCGAACCTCCCATGGCGGATTTTTCCCGAGAATTTGAGCGAGAAGCACCGAAAAATCTCGAACATAGACGACATATTCCTGGTGAAAGAAAATATTCAATTGTTCTTTGGTAAGAGTACTTCCTTGAAAAAACGTAGTGACCCAATGGTGTTTTTGACGAAGCACATCAAACATACGGTCACGAAATTGTTCCGCGGAAAGTTTTCTGGACATAGAATGATTATCCCTTACCGTCGATTTGCACTACAAAAAAAGGTAAGTTTCTGAATGACCATATGATTATGATAGGTGTTGTGGGTGGCGATCCACTAAAAATAGAATATCACACCTTGAGGGAGCCTTGGAACCATGCAGCCCATTAGTCTGGCCGATCCTGATGCCATCTTAAAATTGTTAGCCAACGTTACTCTCCGTGGCAAAGGCGTGACCGCGGAAAATCTTATGGATTACGTACTGGATGAGGGATTTACTGAACCTACCTACTTAAGTGCCAGGGGCGAAGATCCTGAGGCATTTTACCATGGACAACCGAATGCTTGGGGGATTTATCAAATCAGGGAATGGAAGCGAGTGCTGATTATTTCTGGGGGGCCAGGAAAGGAAAGACGGGCCCAAATTACCGAAACTCCTTAACGAGGCACTCTGTATGAGGAGAAAACCTTAGGAGAGAAAATCTCTACCAAGTTGTTGTGGATGAGAGTGTTTCACTTTCCCTCTATGCCAGTCATGCCCCTTTCTTAATACCAGCCTCCTACCAATTTCCCTTCTTCAAAGTACAGATACCTGTGCTTAATCGTACTTGAATCCAGCCAGTCTTCATAGACCCATTCTTCTCGTCGTATTCCCTTATCTGTATAGCTAATATTCATTTGATAAGGGGAGCCCCACGATTCCATCACTCGTTCCCGGCTCATGCCTGCCATAACAGATTTGTCGTGTAAGTGTTGTTCAAAGCTTGGATCGAGTAATCGTGGCAAAATTCCCCATCCAAGCATCCAAAGCACAAAGGCCGCCAAAAAACCATATATCGTAAGCCGAACCCGGCGTCGACAGATCCATGGCGTGGTTGAGGATGTGATTGTCCCGTGGGAAGGTTGTTCAGTCTCCAAAGGTGACGTGGTACTATTGGATAGAGACTGGGGGGATGTCTTAAGATTATCGTGTGTTAACATTGTTGAGATAATTTGCATAATCAATCTAGCAGCGGGTTTCAAGGTGGGTCAAGAGAAAGCCACATGTTTCTTGAAGTTGAATATAACCCGAATTTTGAGGGGTCATATTTCATCAGGTTTAAGGAGTTAGGGCCTCCACGGCGCATCTCCCATGTGAAAACCTATGACCGGGTTTCCCAGGGAGAATGGTATTTGGTGACAGGGTGGTGTGATGATCCGGATCAACCTCTCTGTCCGGCCTATGCGCAAAGGGTGGAAGATTCTGGGGCAGGTTCAGCTTTTGTTGTTTTTGGAGGAAATTGGGGTATTCGGCTAAAACTCGAAAGCGACACAGGGGACTGGAATCTCCACGATACCAAACAATGGGGAGAAGGGTATCTATCTCTAGGGGAAGAACGGGATCTTCGATATGAGTGAGGCAAAACGAGGCCAGCTCGAGTTGAGGCCTCGGCCAGGTCCCTCAATCTTCGTAGTGGGGTTGGGGGATGGATTTTATTGTTGGCGATGGAGCGGAGGGACGTTGCTGAAATTCAGGTGAATAGGGGTTGAGGATGGGTTCGTGCGTTAATCGTTGCCGTGCCTTAACTATCTGAAGACTTTGGGTGGTGATTTCCAGCCGGTCAATTGGGGTTTGAACAGAGAGATAATTGGGGATTCCATTGATCGCAAACATTTGATAAGCCAGAGACCACGAAAGTTTTTCTTTTCCTTGTTCTTTGACGATGAAATCGGCTTCTGGGGAAGGCGGGCCCTTAAAAATCAGCACCCAGAGATTGGATCGAAATGCTGGAGCCGAATTTTCCGTGGGGGGGACAAATTCAGGGACCAGAGAAGGGATTTTTTCCAAAGAAACTGCAGGTGAGAATTCCACTTCGCATCGTTGAACATACAGAGTCGGGATGTTTTTGTCTTCGCTAAAATTTAAATCGGGAATGTAGACGAAGGAATACCGAACTTGGATGCCATCCCTGACATAGGTGTAGACATCTTCGCCATTTCCTGGGGAAACTAAGTTTTTGAAATATTTTTCCCAATCGGGAAAGGTGTAGTAACTGAAAACCCGCAGAGCGGCTTTTCGGGAGCGAACGGCCATGGGTGTTCCTAATGTTTCGCGTAATTCTTCCTGCGTCAGCCCTAAATATCCGTCTTCGAAATATGGTTTGGCAGGGGAAAGGGAAGGCCATAGTAAGAACCCTGCACCACCCAATGTCGTAACAATAATGGCTAAGGCCACACCAGAAAGCTGCCTTTTACAAAAAAGCTGCCTTTTACAAAATGGGGAGAAAAATGTCATAAAAAGACCACCATAATTTTTAATCCTATTTCTTGAAATTCCTATAAGTCAAGAATCGGGCTTGAGGAAGGCCATGAAAGTCTTTAGTCGTTGACCAGGAGTTGGTACGTTTTTTTGATTGATTGGGGGTATGAATGAAAAAATTAGAATCAATGTTGGATTCTCGAATTCTCGTGTTGGATGGTGCCATGGGTACGATGATCCAAATGCATAGTCTAAGTGAAGCAGATTTCCGTGGGATCAAATTTCAGAATCACTCGTGTGATGTCAAAGGGAATAATGACCTGCTGGTCCTCACGCAACCCCAGATCATTGAAGACATTCATTTCCAATATCTTCAGGCAGGAGCGGATATTATTGAAACGAATACGTTTAATTCCAATGCGATTTCCATGGCTGATTATCATATGGAGTCTTTGGCCTATGATCTCAACCTGGCCGGAGCGCAAGTCGCGAGGCGTGCCGTTGACAGGGTGCAAGCTAAAACCCCCGACCGTGATTGTTGGGTCGCTGGTGCTTTGGGACCGACCAATCGAACAGCCTCTATGTCTCCGGATGTGAATAATCCTGCCTTCCGAGCGGTGACATTTGATGATTTGGCCCGAGCCTATTACGACCAGGTTCGCGGGTTAGTCGAAGGTGGGGTGGATTTGCTTCTTGTCGAAACCATTTTTGACACCTTGAATGCCAAAGCGGCCTTATTTGCGATTGCTCAGTATTGCGATGAAATTGGAAGACAGTTGCCGATTATGGCCTCTGTCACGATTACGGATCTTAGCGGGCGAACCTTGTCAGGGCAACTCATCGAAGCATTTTGGAATTCCATTTCTCATGCCAATCTTCTGAGCGTGGGAATCAATTGTGCATTAGGGGCCAAACAAATGCGATCCTATATCGAGGAGTTGTCCAATATCGCACCGGTATATATCAGTTGTTATCCCAACGCGGGATTGCCCAATGCCTTTGGAGGATTTGATGAAACCCCGGAACGAATGGGAGCCGATCTTGGAGACTTTGCGAGCCAAGGGTGGTTGAACATTGTTGGCGGATGCTGCGGGAGCACGCCCCAACATATTCAAGCCATTGCGGCGGCAGTTCGGACTTATGCTCCTCACCAAAAGATCTCTGTCCCACGAGTGACCCGGTTGAGTGGGTTAGAGCCTTTGACGATCCGACCTGAAACCAATTTTGTCAATATTGGCGAGCGAACGAATGTCACAGGTTCTCCGAAATTTGCCAAACTGATTCTCGATGGAAACCTTGAAAAAGCGTTGGAGGTGGCTCGACAACAGGTTGAGGGAGGGGCACAGATTGTTGATATCAACATGGATGAGGGTATGTTGGATTCGGAAAATGCCATGGTGACGTTTGTAAATCTTATTGGGTCTGAGCCGGACATCGCTCGGGTTCCTCTGATGATCGATAGTTCGAAATGGTCGGTCATTGAGGCAGGGCTCAAGTGTATCCAAGGCAAAGGAGTTGTGAATTCCATCAGCCTCAAAGAAGGGGAGCCCAATTTTAAGGAGCAGGCGCGTGCCATACGGCGGTATGGGGCAGCGGTTGTGGTGATGGCCTTTGACGAAATGGGGCAAGCCGATACGACCGAACGAAAAGTCGCCATATGCACCCGGGCGTACCGTGTGTTGACCGAAGAAATTGGGTTTCCCCCGGAAGATATTATTTTTGATCCCAATATTTTAACCGTTGCGACGGGCATGGAGGAGCATAATGCCTATGCGGTCAATTTCATTGAAGCCACAAGGCAGATTAAAGCGACGCTCCCATACTGTAAAGTCAGTGGAGGTGTGAGTAATATCTCCTTCTCGTTCAGGGGGAATGATGTGGTGCGAGAGGCCATGCACACCGCGTTTCTCTACCACGCCATTCAAGCGGGCCTTGATATGGGAATCGTAAATGCGGGACAGCTTGGAGTGTATGAAGAAATTCCCAAGGACCTTTTAGCGCTGGTTGAAGATGTTTTATTAAATCGAACGGCCGATGCGACGGAGCGACTGGTATCTTTTGCCGAGACGGTGAAGCAACAAGATAAAGCCGTAATGAAGGAAGATTCATGGCGCCAAGGCACGGTGGAGGAACGCTTATCACATGCTCTGGTGAAGGGAATTGTTGAATATATTGATGCTGATGTCGAGGAAGCGCGTCAAAAATTCAATAAGCCGTTGGATGTGATAGAAGGCCCCTTAATGGATGGGATGAATATTGTCGGAGAATTATTCGGTTCAGGGAAAATGTTTTTACCTCAAGTCGTCAAAAGTGCCAGGGTTATGAAGAAAGCGGTAGCGTATTTGTTGCCATTTATGGAAGCCGGAAAAGGCAAGGGGGAAAATAAGAGTCAAGGGAAAATTCTGCTCGCCACAGTGAAGGGAGATGTGCATGATATTGGAAAGAATATTGTCGGGGTTGTGCTGGCCTGCAACAATTATGAGGTGATTGACCTTGGTGTGATGGTCCCATGTGACAAAATTTTACAAACGGCACGAAATGAAAACGTCGATCTGATTGGGCTGAGTGGCCTGATCACCCCTTCCTTAGATGAAATGGTTCATAATGCCCGGGAGATGAGTCGGGAAGGATTTACCATTCCTTTGTTGATTGGAGGGGCTACGACGAGTAAAGCTCATACGGCCGTAAAAATTGCACCTGGCTATCACAATCCCGTTGTTCATGTGTTGGATGCCTCATTAGCGGTAAACGTTGTGCGAAAGTTGATGAGCCAGGATGATAAATCCTCTTTCGTCGAAAAGGTCCGTGCTCAACAACGGCACACGCGCGAAGCCTATGAGTCGAAAAAAACGATGAAAACGTTCTTGTCTTTGGTGGAGGCCAGAAAACGGCGTTTGCAGATAGATTGGGAAAAGGCGGAAATTCCCAAACCAAGTTTCTTAGGAACTCGAGTGATTGATGGCTTGCCGCTTGAAACATTGGTGCCGGTCGTCGACTGGTCTCCATTTTTCCATGCATGGCAATTGCGGGGAAAATATCCTCAAATTTTTGAAGATCCCACGGTAGGGCGGCAGGCCAAGGAACTCTTTGACGATGCGCAACGATTACTACGGGACATCATGGCGAATCAACTTCTTACCGCCAAAGGAGTTTATGGCTTTTTCCCTGCGAACAGCCATGAGGACGATATTCTGGTCTATACCGATGACTCTAGGGTTAGTGTGGCCAAACCCTTTCACACACTCCGACAGCAACTTGAAAAACCAAAAGGGGAGTATAATGTTGCCTTAGCGGATTTTGTCGCTCCCGACGTATCGGGAAGGGGCGATTACATCGGTGGATTTGCCGTCACGACAGGGATCGGGATCGAAGCCCTCTGTAATCGATTTGAGAAAGAACACGATGATTACCATTCCATTATGGCGAAGGCCTTGGCTGATCGATTGGTGGAAGCCTTTGCGGAGTGGCTCCATCGGGAAGTTCGACGGGAATGGGGTTATGGTCATGAAGAGCAATTGACCAACCAAGACCTCATTCAGGAAAAATATCGAGGAATCCGACCGGCGCCGGGGTACCCGGCTTGTCCGGATCATACTGAGAAGCAGACGTTGTTTGATCTGCTGGAGGTGGAGAAATCAGTTGGAATCCATCTCACCGAGTCCTATGCGATGTATCCAGCTGCTTCGGTCAGTGGGTTATATTTTGCCCATCCCAAAGCGAAATATTTTTCGGTCGGCAAGCTTCTTCCTGATCAGATTCAGGATTATGCTGGCCGGAAAAAAATGGATGTCTCCACGGTTGAGCGGTGGCTCTCTCCCAACTTGTCCTATGACCCTGATTGACCCAACTAGTTCTCGAACAAGTGTGATTTAATTTCGTGAATAACACGAAAAGACCGGAAAATCCTTCCAGACTTGGCTCGGATTGGGTTGACCAAACCCATCCGCCAACCAGCAACGGAGGCATTTCCGGTGGAGAAGATTCGCACACCGCAGAGCCGTCCGTACATCAACAAACGCCAGACAACTGTCGCCGCGCGACACGCGAAGGCCGGGCACTGGATGGCGCTGGTTCGCCCCTTGTTGGGGGCGGGTCCCATGCACGATGAAGTGGGGGGCGGGACTTCTCTTCCTCTCCACACGCACCGCCCTGAGCGCCGCCGCCGTCATTGCTGGCGCCAAGGAGCGGTGCGACCAGGAAAAGAACATCGAGCCACTCCAGACCGGGGGCAATGCGATGCGCCGTCCGGTCTATGACCTGGTTAGCATCTGGACTTATCGGGTCATGGCCCCCCTGGACTGGAATAGCAAATCGTGGTTCGCCATGACGCGCGCCTTCGCATGAAGTTTCGACTGTTTCTGAACGGCCGCATTCTCATTCTGCTCTCGTGTCGCGTCGTGCGCCGGGCCAGAAGGCTTGCCAGACGGCTTTTTGGAGAGAGCCGCCCACGCTGGATCGGCTATTCCATGCAGGGAAGACATAGTGAACAACCCAGCTTTAGCTAGCGACCCCGAGGCCAGACGGCCTCTGCGTGCCGGTCGCCAAGCGGGTGAGCGGGGAGGGATGCGTCGTGAAAAGGACAATCAGCCCAGAGCTGAACTCTGGGTGGGGTCTGGGACGGGCACAAATCGCTGGCTTGCGGTCGTTCGCGGCATCAACCCAGCCCCCGATGGAGCGACAAATGTCAAAAATGGCCAAGAAATCCAAACACGCTTATTTGAGGACTAGGGCGAACTGCGCCTGTTTCAGTAGTTGAAGAAGACGTGAAAGGTATGTCGATGGTTTGGGAAGAGCATCAAGTAGAAGGGGGGTGGTATTGAAGTGTTTTGAAAAATGGCTTTGTTACTGGGGATCCGAATACCTATTGCCGGTTTCTCCTGACCAACCGGTAATCCCAATCTCTTGAGATTCCCATAAGTCCTGAATCTCTTGGGCCGCCAGGTCTGCTTCTTTTAAACTTTCTTCCCCTTCTTGTTTCCCCCCGAGGTCTTTTCGCGGGGCTTTGCTGGGATCTGGTCCTCTCCCGCGTGGAGTGTTTTTGGGTAACGCATTGATTGGCATAATCACCTCATGTTTTATCTTGAGGCTTCATGCATAGCGCCTCATAACTTGGACTGTCAAGTGGGCCTGAGGGGGGAGGGCTGCCTGTTCTGGCCATGCAAGTGGAATATAACTCGACCTCCAAAGGACGATTCTGTGTCGTCTAGGGGAATCAGGTTCTTATTGCCGGAAGGAAGAAAAAATAACGGCAGTAATGGCGTCTCAAACCAAGAGCGTTTGAAGATCGTCTGAGCATTCCAGCATGGAAGATTCCATGAGGTGCCCAATGCTCTGGAGAGCGTTCACGATCCATTCATACCGTTCCTCAGCCCAACGGTCAAACGCAGTGGAATTCTCAAAAACCAAATCCCAGGCGGGCACCGAGTCCAATAACAACAATTGGTGTGGTTCATTCTGTCCTGGAAAGTACACTACCAAGACCGCCGATTTTCCCATGAGACTAATATCCGTAAACATATGAATCATGGCCTGGGCTGGGAGGTTTGCGGTGCGAGAGGCGGCTTCAACGATTGGTCCATAAATACGATGCAATAATTGTTGAATAGTTTCATAGGGTGATTTCGTTTGATGAAGATGGGGGTTCGGTGCTTCTCCGAGCAGGTTGGTCACCAGATATTGGAGAGCTTCCCAGGAGGGCATCGTCCCAGAATTGACCAGTGAATCCATCAAGTATGACATCCAGTTTCGACGTTCAGACACCATTGCATAGGTCATCGGTATTTCCTTACATGCATTTCCTTAGGGCTCAAAGGAATTTAGAAGTTGTTGATGAAAAGTGCGCTACCAGGAAGGATTTCCTTGGGCAGATAAGGCCGTATCATAATATGAGAATAATATCAGGTCAAATTTTTGAATTTTTCTTTAATACCGGTAGGCCGTGCGATTGCCCTTGACCATGGTTTTTTCAAGGACTTAGAATGATGAGGCTCTCTTGTAAAAAGATTATTGAAATCAATTGGTTATTTTATGCCTGGATAAATTGTTATATTATTCGGTTTTATGGACCTCAGAGTGAATAAATTATTTTACCTAGGATGATACTATGAGGATAAATTATGATAAGGGTGGGTTGATTCGTCCTGATCTGATTCAATTACCAAGAACGACTGGTCCCAAAGAACTAACCAGCAAGACCAAAGTCATGCTGGTATTCCCCCCAGACTGGTATCCTTCAGAACCCTATCTGAGCCTTCCGGCTTTGACGGCCTTTCTCCGAGCGGCCGGCCATGAAGTGGTCCAAAAAGATGTCAATTTAGAAATGTACGACTGGTTTTTTAGCGGAGATTTCCTGCGTCGCATTCAAAAAAAAGTTCCCCAGCAACTTGATCGTCTCAAAAAAGTCGGGAAGAGACGGGAGTTAACTGATGCTGAAGTGGAACTTCAATTAGCCCTTTGCAATTGTACTCGAAATTATATCAGCGAATTGATTGAAAAAGCCGAAGAAGCCAAACGAATCGTTCGAAGCCAAGAGTTTTACGATAGTGACAAGCTGGAACGGGCGATTAATACCTTTCGGGAAATTACGGCAACTATTTCCCTGGTGTATGCTCCGGCAAGAATCTGCATGCCGCCAATGGAAACAGATTTATCCTATAAGCTTTTTATGTCGTCTGAAGTGCTTGAAGCCGTTCATGATACCCAAGTCAATGTCTATCGGGACGTGTTTGAGTCCATCCTGAAGCCAGCCATTTTGGCTGAAAGGCCTGATGTCATTGGGATTTCTATCGTTCTTCGACAGCAATTGTTTTCTTCCATGACATTTTGCGCGCTTATTAAGGAACAGTTCCCGGATATTCACGTCACGATCGGGGGCAACACAGTGACCCGCCTGCGAGAAGTGCTTCCTGATACCCCAAAGTTATTCGCGTTGTTTGATAGCGCGATTGTCTATGAAGGTGAAACCGCGCTGTTGCGATTGGTCGAAGCCATAGGGTCGAATGGTGATTTATCACATGTTCCCAATTTACTATTCAGAGATTCAGCCGGGATTCATGTGAATTCCGAAACATATGCCGAAAATATGGGTGAGTTACCTCCCCCTGATTTTGAAGGTTTGCCATTAGAGACATACTTTGTGCCGGAGCCTATTCTGCCCTATTTAGCGACTCGTGGATGTTATTGGGGGCGGTGTGAATTCTGCGATCATGGCGAAGGCTATACGGCAGGTTATCGAACCAAAAGAGATTGGCAGATTATTGAGGAACTCACCTATTTGAAAAATAAATATCATGCCCGGAATTTTCATTTTACGGATGAGTCATATCCCCCTGCCTTATTTCGAAAGCTAACGAAGAAGCTGATTGAGTCCAATTTAGATATTGCCTGGACGACGCATATCCGTTTTGAAAAAAGTCTTCTTGAAGACCAGGTATGGGAGGACGCCAAAACTTCTGGATGCAAATTTCTCCATATGGGATATGAATCTGGGAGTGAGCGGGTGCTTCAACTCATGGACAAGGCGACAACAACGGAGGTGATCCAGCGAAGCTTAGAGTTGTCCTCTCGCCACGGAGTCTGGAATCATGTCATGGGATTTTTTGGATTTCCAGGGGAAACGTATCAGGATGCGAAATTTTCCATTCAATTTTTAGAAGACAATCGGGAACACGTGCATTCCATTGGATTTGGTACGTTTGATTTAAGCAAACATACCCCAGTGGCCAAGAATCCTGAAAAGTTTGGCATTACTTATTACAAAAATCCGGAATGGGATTTGGCGTTGGATTATTATTTTACGGTTAAAGAAGGATTGAGTATTGAGGATGCCGAACGGGTATTCGAAGAATTCGAGCAAAATCATTATGCGGGATGGGATTTGAAAATCTTCGTGCGAGAATATGTGTTTTTGTATGTGGCCCACTTCGGGACCAATAAATTGCCTTCCCTTCAATTCCGTCTCGATTCACAAGATTCCTCAACGAAATTAGCGTCAGTCTAATGTCAGGAGCGGATGTCTATGACGGATACCTTGATTGAAATCGGGCGTGGAGTTTCTGCTGATAAACCCAGACGTCTTTTTAAGACGATGTTGCTCTTTCCTCCGGAATGGGTTCCTACCGCTCCGTATCTTGCCTTACCCAGTCTGACTGCCGTTCTTCGCTCGTATGGCCATCAGGTGGTGCAGAAAGATGTCAATATTGAAATGTACGACTGGTTTTTCAGTGATACCTTTTTAATCTGGGTCAAGCTTCGTATGGATCAACAGCGACGAGGTTTGGATGAACGGGAAGCCAGGAATGAATTGACCGATTTGGAACGAGACCGCCTGGCCTGTTTGACATCGCAAGATGCCGTAGATGTCATGGAGTTGGCGGAACAAGTAGCAGAAGCCAAGGCCATTGTGCGAGGTGAAGCGTTTTATGATGCCGAAAAGCTGGAATGGGCCTTAAATACGTTTCGAGATGTCATGCAATTTATTTCTGCGGCCTATTTCCCCGCGTCCTTGGTGTTCTATCCCATGGAAAGCAATTTAGGATATCGCTCGGGAGTATCCAAGGAAGTTTTAGCTTGCCTTGAGGACGAGACCGTCAACGTGTATCGGGATGTATGTCGGCAATTAGTGCTTCCTGCCATTCAGAAGGAACGACCGGAGGTCGTGGGGATTTCCGTCGGAACCCAAATGCAACTGTTAGCGGGGATGACCTTTTGCAAAATGATTAAACAGGAATTTCCTGATATTCATGTGACGGTGGGTGGCAACGTGATTACCCGGTTGCAAGAAGACCTCCCCAAACAGAAGCAATTTTTTACGCAAGTCTTTGACTCGGCTATTTTGTATGAAGGCGAACATGCGTTGGTATGGTTGCTGGAAGCGCTCGCGGGGGAACGAGACTGGGAAAAGGTCCCCAACTTGATGTGGTATCAAGATGGACAGGTTCGAGTGAATGCAGAAATTTATACCGAGCGGACCACCGCTTTACCTCTTCCCGATTTTGAAGGATTGCCGTTGGATGCCTATTTTGTGCCGGTTCGAATTTTGCCTTACTTGGCCACACGAGGGTGTTATTGGGGACGGTGTACTTTTTGTGATCACGGGCAGGGATATTTCGATCAATATCGCGGGAAACCCGCACATGATGTTGTTCGCGAGATCAAAGCACTGAAAGAGAAATACCAGGCTGAGCACTTTTTGTTTTCGGATGAATCCTATCCTCCCGCGTTATTGAAAAAGGTCACGCAACTGTTAATTGAGGAACAGGTGAGGATCAAATGGACGACGTTAATCCGTTTTGAAGAATCACTGCAGGACCCTGATATATGGAAACAAGCTGTTCAGGCCGGCTGTTGCACGCTGTATTATGGAATGGAATCGGCTAATGAACGAGTGTTGGAACTGATGGATAAACATGCCAAAAAGGCGGTGATCGAAAATAATTTACGGGCGGCCGCCAAGGCCGGGATCTGGAATCATGTGATGGCTTTTTATGGGTTTCCTGGTGAAACACGGGATGAGGCGGAAGAGACGCGGGAATTTCTCCTGGAGAACAAACGGTATATTCATTCGGTTGAGTTATTCTATTTTGTGGCCTATCGGCACACGCCCATGGTTCGGAATCCCGATCGGTTTGGTATCACCATTCATAAGCAGGAAGATTATGATATGCCTCTCGATTACTATTACACGCTTAAAGAGCCTGGAGGGATCAGTTGTTTGGAGGCGATGCAATTGGCTGAAGCGTTTTATCAGAAAGACTTTGCGCCGTGGGCTGTCAGGGTCAATGCCCGTGAACATGTCTTTCTGTATATTTCCAAGTATGGCACGAATTACCTGCCTCAGATTTACGCTATGAAAGCCGGGCAAAATGAACCTCGAACCGATGGGGTTCAGGGGCTGATCACCTGGCCTGTGGCTCATGCGCCTTCCGAAAAAAATACGAAAGGCGAATCCGGGATGTCCCGGGTTGTGAGCCACGCCGCTCCGTAACAATCTTTTTCTGAAGAGTGGAGATATCTCAGTTGGGTGCCGACAGAGAGTCCGAGTGTTGAAGAGGTTTCGCCCGATTATGGGTGTTTGGGTGTCTGCTCAAGAGTGCATGCCTGTGCCGAAGAATTCTCTTGTGTGAGGAGATAATTGAGCAGAAGTTGATAGGCCGCCTGAATTTCCTTGGTTTTGGCCTCTCCCTTCTTGTACATTTCCATATATTTCCCTGGGTTGTTGGTAAGGCCGGCGTAACGAGGGGGGTGCCAGATTCGCCGAGCTTCATCATAGCGTTGCATTAAGACTTCACGCGAAAAGTGTTCGGTAAGATTGAAAAGTTGCAATGCGTGCTCTACGGCAATGGGATATGAAGAGTTTGGGGGAATCATGAAATTTCCGTTAGCATGTGAATTGGAGTCTCCGAGAGTGTTGAATTGTTTACGAGTGTTTCAAAGGATGAGTGCCACTGTCAATTGGTCTTTGATCTAAACGGCACCAGGGTTTTTCCGTAGAAAATGTTGACGATGCGACGAGAACTCCCAGTATTGGAAGCTCCTAAGCTTTTTTCGAAACACGATTATCGCGATGTGTTGAAGCGGGAAATGGATGCCGGGAAAATTCCCTTAAGTTTAGGGAAGGAATGTCCCGTTAAATGTGCCTTTTGTTATGAATTAGATCATTCCTACCGGGAAACGCTTGACCCGCCCAAGACTTCCCAGGAAGACTGGCAGTTTATTCTGGATTACATCAATTCCAAGCCAACGGATCCTCTTCAGTTTTGGTGTCTAGGTGGTAATGAATACATGGAATGGACGGATTTGTTCCTTCATCCCAAAGCCATGGAGTGGATCGAAGATTTTTTGAAATTTACCGATAAAAACATTCAATTCTTCACGGTTGGGTTTGTCCATGTTCCCAAGATTCATCGGTTGGTCGAGCAATATCCCGGGAGAATAAATTTTGAGTTGTCCGTCATCACTCTTGGAGAGTATCGACAAAAATTGATGCCGCATGCGCCGTCTGTTAAACATCTGATGAAAGTCTTGGATGGACCTGCGGTTTCCTCAGCAAATTTTTATGCCTTTGATGAACATACGATGTCTGCAGATGCTAAAGCGATTTCCCAAGTCAATTCTCGGTGTGTCCTGTGGATGGGGTGTCTGACTCCGGTGGGGGGAATTAATGAGGCAATCAGTCGTGTGATGCGGCAAGGCCGAAAATATCTTGCTGTTGAGGCGGAAAAAATATACGATGCTGCCCTTCCAAATTTCACGACGATTCATACCGAAGCCTATGTGACAGCATTTTTGAACCGAAAGCGAATCATTAGTCTGTTTGATTCCCTGGAACTGGAAAAACGGGATCCGGTTGTTATGGCGGGAAGTGTCTATCGGATATTAACGATGTTCAGGAAGAATCGGGCCAGGTTTCTCCATGTTCCGAATGCCACGCTTGGGGGGGACTCTGATTGTACAGTGCTGTTGACTCTCAATGATATTGCCAGACGGCTCACGAATGAAAAGTATCTTTATGTGCCTCAATGTGTCGTGGAATCAGGACGCGGGGCCAATCGCGATATTGCCGGGGTCCACGTTGACGACTTTGTGAACAAGACTGGTGTGAAAGTGCGAATTTTACGAAAAATTAATACAAAATTTGCCAATAACCGACTGTTTCGAAATGGGTCACTGCAAAATTATGTTGAGGATTATGTGCGCAATCCTTTGAGCCGTTCCTATGAATCACTTTCTCTCACCGCCTAGGGCGCATCAAGGGCATTACTTTTAACAATCGTACTTATGGATATTTCCAGACAGTCCCTCCAATTTTTTCAAGTTGATGTTTTCACAAGTGAACCTTTTGGGGGAAATCCTTTGGCGGTGTTTCCCTCAGTAGGCGAATTAAGCGATCGCGAATTTCAACAAATTGCCCGCGAAATGAATTTATCCGAAACAGTGTTTGTCTTGCCGCCGACCGATCCCAGGGCTGCTGCCAAGGTCAGGATTTTTACTCCTTTCCATGAAATTCCTTTTGCGGGCCATCCTGTCTTGGGAACCTTTTATGTGCTTGGGGTTTTGAAGCGACTTGATTTGCGAGAACCAGTGACAAAAGTGCTCTATGAATGCAATTTAGGATTGTATTCGTTGGAGCTCATTGTCCTGAAAAATCAAATTGAACAAGTCGTGATGTCTCAGCCCCCTCCGCAATTTATTGAGGTGCTTCAACAGGTGGAAGCCGTCTATGAAATTGCCAAAGCGTTGGGAATTCACAAATCACTCATTGCCGATAGCTTGTCTCCCTTGGAAGTGGTGTCCACGGGTTTACCGGTGTTAATTGTGCCGATCCGGACCCTGACTGCGGTGAAATCGATAGAGGTAAACCGTTCAGCGCTTCTGGACATCTGTGACCGGGTTGGGGCCAATGGGATTATGGTTTTTACTACGATGACGGTGGAAGAAAATGCCACTGTACATACTCGAATGTTTGCGGACCCCATCGGTATTCCAGAAGATCCGGCTACCGGGAGTGCCAGTGGTGCTCTCGGTGCCTATTTGGTGAAGAATGGAGTTGTAGAAGTCTGGCCCACCACGGAAGTGGTGATGGAACAGGGATATGAAATTAACCGGCCCTCCCGAATTTTGGTTCAGATTTTCTCCGATGATGATGTCGTGAAAGAAATTAAAGTGGGGGGGCAAGTAGTGATGGTGGCGGAAGGGAAAATGGTATATTAGAGCTGAAAGCCTCATCCCCACTCGTTTTTCGTTGTTGAGGCCAATGAAATATTGTCAGCTTTGCTCGCCAAGGAAAGAAGAGGCCTTTTCAGCCGGATAGCTACTTCGTCAGTTCTCCCACGATGTGCCCCATTTCGGGTAGAATCAGTTGTTCCATGGCGAGGCGTACGGCGCCTTGAGAACCAGGAATCGAAAATATCACAAGCCCCCCATGGATGCCCGCAGTGGCTCGGCTTAACATGGCGGGCGATCCAATATCTTGATAGCTCAAATATCGAAATAGCTCCCCGAACCCATCAAGTCGTTTTTCCAAAAACCCATCTACAGCTTCAAACGTTGAATCTCGCCTGGAAATGCCTGTCCCACCATTGATAATCACGACCTGAATAGCCTCCTGACCGCTGGCTTGGAGAAGAAGGTTCCTGATGTCGGTCGGTTCATCTTTGATGATTTGGTAATCTGCAATGGAATGGCCCTGCTCTTTCAAAAGATGACAGATCAGCTTCCCGCTGATATCGGAATCGGGAGTCCGGCTGTCACTGCAGGTGACCACCATGCAGGCCAAGGAGGTCACTCCCTGTGTTTTGTGCGTGAGATGAGAAGGGTGGGCGTGGTCGGTATGAGATCCATGCCCTTGATGAGGTTGTTGTTCGCCCATGGTGACTCTGAAGGGAGAAAAAGGCAATCAGGACCAGACTGAATCCGGATTGAGCTGGGCAGCAGGTTGCCCTTTTTTGATGTGCTCATCCAGTATGACCGCTACATCAGAGTCTTTGACTTGAGAATACCAGGTCCCCGTCGGATAGACGACTACGTTGGGTCCTTGTTCGCAGGGTCCGAGGCAGGTGGTGCCGGTGACCAGCACCTCACCGGGCTGAACCCCGCGTTCAATCAGGCCCATATTGAGAGCCATCAATAAGTTTTGTGCACCCGCGGCCCCACAGGAAGGCTTGGGATGCCCAGGAGGGCGGGAATTTGTACACACCAGGATATGATGTTGGGGCTTTGGCATAAAACCTCCTTCGTAACGAATAGATTAAAGGGAATGAAGGTTGAAATGAAAAGCCAACGGGAGGCTCATCGTGAACGCAACAAATCCCACATGTCTAAGCACTCATCCGGTAACTTCCAGTGCTTGACTCCCGCAATGATCCAATCTAAATAATGATCTTTGGCTTTAAATTTTCCAATGCTTTGTGCAACGTGCGTGGTGACGAACTCCTTTGCTCCGTCCTCAGTAAAAACATTCACTTCGAGATGACGAAAAGCCCCCTCTGGAAGATCGCCTTCAAATTTATCCATTTCTTGGATATCTTCCTGGGTAAGTTCAAAGACGCCTCCCCATACTCGCTCACCGGCAGAAGGGACAATGGTGGCTAATCCACAGCGCCATTGGGTGGACCACCGTCCGAATTTGATGATGTGGTCTGGAACGTACGCCTTGAATAAAAATTGAGCTTCCGGAGCACGCCGTTTCAGCTGGATCGGATTCAGGTTGTCCGCATAAATGAAAAATCGCATGAGTTGATTCCTGTCTGTTTAAACGAAAGGTAGAGTATTACCATACTGCCTTTGCGAACTGTCAAGGATTGATTCTCGGTATCTTACGTTCGTGGGATGACGTTTGGACGGTCGGGAAGGAACGGGAGAGGATTTTAGGCGGATTCTCAAACCTTGAGTCAGGGTCTTTTGGATGAAGAAAGGCTCTAGATTGATGGGTGAAGAACAGGGATGAATGCAGAAAAGGGAGTTCTGAAGTCTAGGTCCTGGGGGTAAGGTGCAATTGCTGGTTGGAATGGTCAAGCCGGACCAGAAAACGATCAAAAAAGCTGAGGCCTAAAAGGCCATCGATCCCATCTGGGAGGTTGGGGATTGTATGGACGACCACTTTGACGTCATCCCGTCCTGCATTTCCCACGCGAATTCTTCGTGCCACGCCCATCTCTGCCTGGACCTTTCCCCCGGCAGTAAACAAATTAATGTGTGGATTAGCCGAATCTGTTTGAACCCCCGCGTTAAATGCCAAATCTTCGGAAATGGTCGTAAAGGTTGCGCCCGTGTCAACAATGAGCCGCGCGTCATGTAGGTCATTCAACTCTACTTGTGCCACCCAGACTCCCCCTAAACGTTCAAGGGGGATAACCGAATCCTCGGATCCGGCAGTCACCTGACCGGAGGTTGTCATGCCTAAACGAGCTTTGAGGAGGGCTTGATCCAAAGGAATTCGACTGAAAATAGCCTGGCCGCCCACAACAGCACCGATGGCTAAAAAAGCAAATAATATGAAAAAGCGGCTGGTGGGTCCCATTAGTATGAACTCCTTCATGAATGAACGGATTTGATTGAGTACCTAATTGACGTGCCTAACTGACTGTTCGGTTGGGAAAGCGCAAGTCTTGAAGCCGGCGTTTAAAGAGTAGGGAGGGTCTTTAGGTTTCCTCAATTGACCGATTGGGTGAGTCTCATTTCTCCAGGTGGGACTAAATGAAAGGCAATGAATATGAAATGCGGTTTAAAGAATTTCACGGTCTGAGCAGGCATTTGTTGCAATTTAATTGCAATTATTGTTGACACAAATGGAGCCCTTTGGTACTTTCGCCGCGAGGCTATCAACCAGAATGATCCGATCAAAGCTTTCTCCAACCTCTCGGTTCAGTATGGGCCTGGCTCTGATACTTGGCCTGGTTTTGTTGAGTTCGATCCCGTTTGTCCATGCCTTAGAAATTCACCATCTGTTTGCCGATGTGGATCACGATGGGCATCAACACTCGGATTTTGATCTGTGTCAATGGGTGCAGCATCATACGGCCAATTCCCTAATTTGGGATGGTCCGCGGTTACCGGCTTGGTCTTTGGTTGCCGAATTTCTTCCCCTTGACTCAGAAGACACCTATTTATCTCTCACCCTTCCTCTCGGTCATCCCCGCGGTCCTCCAGGTTCTTTTTTCTCCTGATTTTCTTCGTGGCATTTGTCTATTAGCGTCGATTCATCTTTGCTCGACTTTCTAAAAAGAAAGTTGACTAAAGACTGCTAATGGGAAATTTCGGCTAATCCTTTGTGGATAAAGGAGACTCTGCATGTGGATTTGGACTATTCAATGGATGAAATGGGGACGGCTTGTTCTCTGCGTTCTCGGATTGGGGGCATTGATGGGCGCTGGTCCCGTTCAAGGTATGGAGAAGGATGGTAACAAAAGAGTCTGGGTTGTGACGGGTGTGGTGCAATACGAGGATCTTCGCCGAGTTCCTCAGGCAAAAGTAGAACTGCGCGATCAAGAAGGAACTGTCATTGACACCCAGGTGACGAATGAAGGGGGAGAATTTATTTTGGCTCCCCCAGAACGCGGAATATATTCTATTCGAGCAACCCAGTCAGACTTATCCAGCGAATCGGCCATTCTCAAGATTGGAACCGATCCTGTTATGGATATTAGATTAACCCTGGCTGCTCGCCAGGAACTCACTCTTGAGGTTGTTGCATCTTTGCCTCCGATTCAGCATCGTCTCTCAAGTGAAACCTATTCGGTCAGTCGAAAAGATATTGAGGAGTTACCCCGTGGAAACAATATTGAATTGTCGGATCTTTTGTTAACCATTCCCAGTGCGGTTGATGGAGCACTCAAGCAAGTTCACATTCGTCAGGATCACGACAATATGCAATTCCGAATCGATGGCGTCCCGATCCCAGATTCGGTATCTTCTGTGTTTACGGATGTTATTTCACCCCGTACCTGGGAGCGAGCGGACATTATCCTTGGGGGGCCTGAGGCGCAATTTGGCAATAAGACGGCAGCGGTAATTGACGTGACGACAAAAAGCGGGACACAGCCAGGATTTGGGTCAGCCCAATTCTTTGGAGGATCTAACGAAACGCTGAATCCCGCTGTTGAATATGGGGGCACGGTTGGCTCAACGTTTCGCTACTATCTGCAAAATAGCTTTACTTCTACAAACCGTGGCATTAATCCGCCAACCTTGGGGAAAACTATTTTTCATGATCAAAGCAACCGGAACCAAACTTTTCTCCGTGGGGATTGGCAGGCCGATAATCAGAATAGTGTGACGTGGTTGTTCCTTAATTCAATTGCCAAATATCAAATTCCCACTCAACCCGACTTAATGACGAATTCCACTATTGTCGGACTTATCCAAGGAAATGATCCGGGTTTTGAGCCGGTGAAATCACAGGATGTGGATGAACATCAAAAAGAAACCAATCAATACACACACGTAGTCTGGCGGCATGATTGGAGCACGAATCAATTTTTTAGTCTGGCCGGGTATTTTCGGCATTCCAGGGCGACCTTCGAAACCGATCCGCTTAACGTGTTGGCCTTTACTCAAGATCCTGACGAACCCTTTTCAGCTGGAAGCCAAGACCGGTTTGCGTATTCGAGTGGTATGCGGTTTGATTACACGCAACGTCTTAATCCTGATCATTTGATCAAGGTCGGATTTCAAATTGATCGCACGCAAGCAATTAATAAAACACGACTCTCGGTGTTTCTTCGAGATGGATCAGGTAATCCCACGGGGGGAGTGATGCCGCGAAATGCGGATAGTCGAACCATTGGATGGCGGGAGGAATTCTGGATCCAAGATCAATGGACCCCTTGGGATCAATGGACTTTTAATCTTGGTGTTCGCTTCGATCAAATCCAGGCGTTGACCAATGATGGTCAAGTGAGTCCACGGGTAGGAGCAACCTATGCCATGACACCAAATCATGTTTTCCATGCCTTCTATGGGAGATTATTTACTCCACCCAATTTAGAAGCGGTTCGGTTCGCTCAGCTCAATACGATTGGAACGACTGCTGAACCTGAAAATCTGACCAATCGGACTGTAGAACCCGAGCGTGCCCATTATTTTGAAGTGGGTTCATCCCATGCTTTGGGTGAGAGGGTTACTCTTGAACTGACAGGATTTTATAAGTTGAGTAAAAATTTATCCGATGCCGGACAATTCGGGACTACCCCGCTTCTTAATTATTTTGCGTTTAAGCGGGGGTGGCAGCGGGGGATCGATCTGGCCGTTAAGGCCAAATTTTTGGAAAACCTGTACGGGCGTGGTAATGTCGCATGGGGTCAGTGTCGGGGGAAAAAACTCCAGTCAGGTTATTTTTTGTTGGAGCAAAATGAAATTGATGATATTAATTCCAGCAGCGGGGTGTATTGTGATCATATGCAACTGGTCACCAGTTCCGCCGTACTCACGTACCGTCCGTTTGCCCATACGACGATTACCGGGCAAATGTTATTCGGGTCAGGACTCCGTACAGCCCAACCTGGGGAAAAAACCAACTCCGGGCATAGCCCGTCCTACACAACATATAATCTCTCCATTGACCAAGTCGTATCTCTATGGGATAACTACAAAATGGTGCTGGGTTTTGATGTGATCAATGTATTGGACCAACAGGTTTTTTTGAATCAAGGAGAAGGAAGTATTGGCTTAGGCGTGTCGCATGCCAACTTGCCGCGTTCTTTCTTCTTCCGTGGGCAATTCTTTTTTTAATGGCTAATTCTTATGAGCCTTTCCGGAATTCTTGGCTTCTTCTTGAACGTGCTCTGGCTTGTGAGCGTTCCATGCCTATCGTATCCGGCAGAATCTGATTTCGCTACTCATCATTCTGACCACGAGGAAGACGTACAGGTGGAGACCCTTCCCACCGTTCATGTCCATGGTATACGTCTCAACAAGGATCAACAAATCGGGCCGGTCCCTCAACGGACGCCGTGGCCGACGATTCCGCCAACCCTAGACGGGCAGGTCTTAGATGATTGGCTCAAAGCTCGACTATTGGTCAGTAAAGATTCCGAGGTGACCGTGGTTATCCTTCAACCTGCCGCACATCGTGAACTCACTCGTGCTTCCTTGCAGGCTCTCAAACAATGGACGTTCTTACCTCAAATGAATGGAGATGTCCCTATTGATGGCGAAGTTTCACTCCGTATTCACTTTCGCACCAAGTAGATCCTGCCTGCCCAACATCGTAAATCGAAGCGAGCCAGACCGGCATTGTTCTTGATTGTATGGCTTAGTTCTACCCCCTGTTTAAGCCAGGAACTGGTCTTCTTGGCTTTCTTTCCCAATTTTCCCATTCCTTTTCTCCTACGAATTTTCAGTCTCTTATTCTCTCAAGCGGTGGACTTTTTGAGTAAAGAAGCATAATCTTATCCCATTAATTTTGGTTCCCAAATTGGGGTTTCCGTCCGTTGGAGGAGGGAACAAGTGGGTCTCTTCGACTTTGCTCGTCCTGGTGTTTTTCCTTTTTCCGATTCTCGCCTAAAATATTCCTCCTGTGTGACAGCCTAAGGTGTCAGATGCCCTCTGATCGACAACGAATTCTCAAGATTGTCGTTGTGGCGACGGTGTTGATTCTGTTCATCAGCGCCTTCGTGCTGGGCTGGCTCTATCTTGGAGCTATCGAATATGAAAAAGACCGGCTGGCTCATCTCTCCATCATGCACGTTCATCACTTGGAAGCCATGAGTCAAACGGTTTCCGGGTGGGAAGAATGGGCCGTTTCTCAAGAATTCTTCGCAGATCGCATTCAACAGTTATTTGATTCTCAAAAGGATCAACATCATTTTGGGCAAACAGGGGAGATGATGCTCATTCGACGTCAGGAAGATGGAGGGGTGGATTTTTCTGGTCCCCCTCGTGTCCATTCCCGAATGTCCCAATCACTGCTTCTAGCAGGAAAAAGTTCTTCTCAACTTCAATTGGACTTTTCCGGCAATAGCTGGACACAAACTCTTCCTGATGATCGTGGAAACGTGGTTCTGGCAGCCTATGAACCCCTGTTTGGTCTTCCTATGGGAGTTGTGGCGAAAGTTAATATCCAGGAAATTCAGCTTCCCTATCTTATTGTTGGAGGAGTCACCTGGTTGCTGGAAATTGGGATCATGATGTTGGCCGGGCTTATGCTCGTTCGACGCAAAAATCCCACAGGGCAGCATTTGCCTGAAGATGAAGAAAAAATACGGGCGGTAGTTGCCAGTGCCGGCGAGGGAATTGTGACGTTCAACGAATATGGAATCATCGAGACATTTAACGAAGCGGCGGAGGTGATGTTTTCCTGCCAAGCCTCAGAGGTGCTGGGCATGCCGTTTAGATATCTGTTTGTTTCCTCCGAACAAGAAGCGTGCGACCCATTTTTGTTGACCTATCGGCCAGCGGGAGTGAAACGTATTGATGGTTTGCTGAAAGAATTCAACGCCCAAAGAAAAGATGGAACGGCTTTTCCTCTGACGATGACCTTGACCGAAGCGCCGGTAGAGGGACATCGCCTGTTTACAGCGTTATTGCGGAATGAGACAGAACAAAAATTAGCTGAATGCCGGTTAGCCGCACAATATGCGATTGCCAGGGTGTTGGCGGATTGCACGACGATTCAAGAAGCCACCCCAGAAATCCTCCGTGCCGTCTGTGAAAGTTTAGGTTGGCAATTGGGAGTACTCTG